>NZ_JAVJUY010000268.1:0-21573 GCF_040220315.1 Fulvivirga sp. | reverse complement strand
TCGGAACCTCAGGTGCTGAAATTGGTGGTGCTTTTGGTGGTGAGAAAGAAACAGGTGGTGGTCGAGAGTCTGGATCAGATGCCTGGAAAGTGTATATGCGTAGACAAACCAATACCATTAATTACGGAAAAGACCTGCCTTTAGCACAAGGTATTAAGTTCGATCTGTAATAGATTAGTTAGAATAATAGGATAAAGGGGTGCTATGAAGATAGTATCCCTTTCTTTTTTGTAATCGCCTAATTAGAATTATATTTAGTGGAGAATTCAATTGAAAAAGTATGTCTAAAAAATTTCACTCAGTAATGCTAATAGATGATAATGAGATTGATAACCTCATTAATCAGAAAATGATCGAAGCTTCGAATATTGCAGAGCATATTTACACACATACTGGCGCAAAGAGTGCTATTGAATTTCTAAAAAACATCAGTAAGTTACCTGATGTTTCTATGAGTGTTTTACCTGAGGTTATTTTTCTTGACATTGATATGCCTTTGATGGATGGCTTTCAATTTTTAGATGAATTCGAAAAGCTTTCTGATCAAACCAGAAGCAAATGTAAAATTGTAATGCTTACTTCTTCCATCAATCCTCAAGATGTGAATAAATCTAAGAAGTACTCTTATGTGAAGAAGTACATCAACAAACCTTTATCACAGGAAAACCTAGAGAAACTGGAGCTTTAGACAATTACCTTGTCAGCAATTCTGTTGACAAAATCACCTTTGAATTTAATGAATAACGATGGTGAGAAGAATGGAGTTTTCACCTCCCCAATTTTCTCTACCATACTGTTCAACTTATCAATCTTATTCTTCTTCACATCGCTTATTGCGGTTTTAAGAATTTTAGTGAATAAGATAATGTGCTCACAATTATCTTTGCCAAGCAGTCTTATTTGACGCTGAATACTATTGATTAGCTGATTAAATAATTCAAAATCATTGAGCATACAATATTGTACTGCAAGTACCAGCTTAATTTCCAGTTGAATGTATGGGTATTTCTTTAGGCTTACTTCGTTTAACAAGTTGTTGATCCACTTGCTGGACTCTTCATATTTACCTACATAATAAGCGGAAATGGCTCTGTACATGGTGTAAACAAGAAACGTTGGAGCATCCAATTTATCCACTTCAAAATCATGGTAAGCTCCTTCATTTTCCTCATACATAGACTGCTCCGTACCCATCCTCAAATGGCGATTCATCTTTGTTACCAAAAACTGGGCAGGGAAGGTGTAAAGGTTATAATTGGTCAAAAGGTTATCAGCCGCATCATTTACCTCCTCGTAAAAATGCTCTGCCTTTCTGTATACCTTATAATGATTGTAGTACTCTAACTTTAAAAATTCAAACACCAGGTTCAGATGGTAGTAGATAGAATCCAGCTGGTACTGATTGAATATTTTTGCCACGTTATCGAGTATATCTTCGATGGGTTCCTCCCCATCATCCATAGACTCTTCCTGATCTACAAATAACCTGTGAAAAATGATGATGCAACTCTCATACACATAGAGCCTGTGTGATTCATATAATGCAGCAACGTTGTTCATTTCCCGCAAAAGGAGATCCAATCCCATTTTATCTGTTTCATCACCTGATAGTGAGTATTCTCCATACTTTTTGAAGTACTCAGCTAGGAGGTCTTCTGCTTTATCTACCGCCAGCATATAGGCCACATGGCGGTTATACAACTGCGAATAGTTAAAGTAGTCAGGTGAATGAAGGTGTAGTTTTTTCAGCGACTTGTAGACTACTGTTAATTCGTTAGAAAGATCGTAATCCAACAGTTCTTTTTCGAGTTTCTTTAATGTAGCAGTGGCAATGGCTTTCTTTTTAGTAAAGATGATTTCATTAATGTTCGCTACTTTCTTCAGGATATCCGTTCGTGGGCTTTCCATCTGCTGGAGAAGATGTTCTTCTATCTTCTGGTTTAACCTAGAACGAAGGGTATAATAAGCGTTTGTATTTACTTCCAGCTCATCCATTATTTTGTTATCAGAGAGCTGGCGCTCACGCATTGCCTGAAGTAGATACGCAGATTTTTCTGCGTTACTTTCAATTAAAGAAGTATAAATAGCATCGTAATCTTTCGCAGAAAGCTGCTTGATTATGTTTTTAAGTTTAGCCATCTACAGTTGCCTATTATGATTTAGTTGGTTCCTACTTTGAAATTAGCTACTAATTTGAAAAGATAGTAAATAATGGGCAGAAATTTAACTCGTGTAAAGTGTGAGACAAAAAGAACCGTTTGAAAACTACCTTGCAGTAACAGCAAACGTACTAATATATGTATCATCAACTTTTAGATGAATATCATATTTCCCTTTTGAAGTAAAATGGTAATTGAATTTAAAATGAGATTCATCAAGTACCTCATAGTTATCAATTAATTTAATAGTACTTCCTTTAATTATTTCAAGAGAAATATTTTGAAGGTTTTTTACTGATTTAGACTTAAAAATAAATTCAATTGATTCGCCTTTTTCTATAACTCTATTAAACAAATTAGGTTCTTTTGGAAAGATGGACTTCTTAAAAGCATTTTTATAGACTAAAGGTCTTTCCTGGAATTCACTAAATGTAAGGCTACTATCATTTAATAACCATTTTTTATCTAGCGGGTAATGTGTATAAGAAAACTCAGTAGGCTCAACTAAGAAGTAGCCATCATTATACTTTTGATAAAATTCAGAGTTTTCAGAATTAATGTCACCACTAGACCAAGTTGGATCAGATAAATACCACCTTCCTTTCAAATACACTGAATTCCAAGAATGATTAGGCAATCCGAAGCCATCATAAATGGAAGTTGTTGATCGTCCATAGCCATCTACTATTTCTGCCTTAATATTGGCCAAATAGCATAGCTGCATTATCAAGTATGAGTACCCCATGCAGACTGTCTTTTTATCTTCCAAAAGTCTTTTGAATACTATTTTAGAGAATTCAGAATTCCATTCTTCCAATTTACTCGTATCATTCTTGAATCTATTTCTTTTTCTATTATTGATTCTGTAATTCGGAATATCAGCTTCAATATTTTCACAAACCCAGGTGAATATTGCTCTATAGCGTTCAACTTCATCATTCGAGAAACTGGTGAGATTAGAAGCTAGTTGAGGCAGATTGTTCAAACTAAAGCCTAAATAAACTTTCGCAACACTATCCGCTTTTTGAAAATTATTGGGATTATTCTGGGCGAAACCAAGCTTAATTACCAAGCATAAAATGATGGGCAAGACATATCTCATCTGAATATACTTGTCAACTTCCTCCAAAATTTTTGTTTTGTGCTATAAATTTCATTCACCGATATTTCACCCATATTAGGAGCCATTTGAATTTCCATTTCAATATTATAGGGAGTATTAAATCTAATAGGAATTTCAGCCGTGGCTAATCCAATAAATGAAAATATCAAAATATCGCCAGCTTTAAATTCGTGATCAAATTTATAATTCCCATTCAAGTCTGTTGTTGTATTTATTTTAGGGTTGCCCTTTAAACTGATACTTACACCACGTAATGGAGAACCATCTTCAATTGACATAACATTACCTTCAACACTCCTAATTGTAGATTTTAGTTCCTTTTTCACATCATTAGAGGAAGATTCAGATAATTCAGAACTAGTTCTTAATTTTTCTTGACTGAAACCTTGAATTGGTAAAATTGATAATAATGATAAAAAACCTAGGCCAACATAAGTATTGCTTCTTATAGTAAATGATGAATCTGCGGTATATAATTTCATTTGATCATCTCGAAGCCTACCACACACTTTATCTGGTTTATTTAAGAAATAATTCTTAATCTCCGCATCGGTCATCTTTGTAAAATCGATAACCTCCCTTTCACAACTTTTACAATATCCACCAACATCAGTTTTTGAAAAGCTATCAAACTTTTGATTGCATGGGTTTTTAATATTTAATTGGAATGAATTCATAAAGTCTAAATATGTCTTACAATTTAAAGATAAGGGTCAGTCTCAACTATTTTATCCCCCAATTTAAGTGAAGTAATATTATGAAAATATAAACTTCAGCTGGTGCAAGTTTTCAACTAGTGATTTTTCAATGATACAAAGGGTTTGTAACCCGACATTATTATTCGAAAATTAACCGAGTCACAGACTCTCAACTCCATTTTAAGCACAAGTCATAGACTTGCGCTAGGTAAGAATTTTGATTTGATATATACTTCATGAAAATATTGCTATCAAATTTAATTCGATAGGGAAGATTTGTTATTAACTTTGTG
Organism: Fulvivirga sp.; assembly: GCF_040220315.1. Lineage (GTDB taxonomy): Bacteria > Bacteroidota > Bacteroidia > Cytophagales > Cyclobacteriaceae > Fulvivirga. Next base: position 17,300 of record NZ_JAVJUY010000268.1, on the reverse strand, counting down.
AATCCATGAGAATTTTAATTTTAGGCCTTTTATTAGCATATCCTTTAGTTTCAATTTCGCAAATATCTATCCAATCAGGGGTAGTTTATGGAAACTACAAAATGTCCTCACTAAAACAATTCAGAAATTATCTCAATGATCAGGCAAACCTTAAAACAGTAGATGATTTCCCTTCTACACTGGATATAGATATATCTATATTCTATAAGACCAGTCAATTAAATTTCGGTTTTTTTTATAGTCATTCGAATACAGGAGCAAGATCTGGTGTACGTGATTACTCAGCTCATTATAGAATCGACATTCCCGCTTCATCTAATAATTTTGGGATAGTGGGAGAAAAAGAGCTGAGAATAAATAGATTTTTATCAATAAGTCCAGGAATTAGAGTTGGTTATTGCGTCACCGAAGTAGAAGTAATTGATGAGTTACTTCCAAGTGACACTAATACTCAACTCTATGAAAAAACCAGCGTTGAATTCAAATCCTCTAATATTTTCATAACTCCACAAACAAAAATAGACTTCAAACTTTTAAAAAATATTGGACTTGTGAGCCGAGTTGGTTACTCTGCGCATTTTACAGAACCATTGATGATTGATGATTTTGAGGTAGTGACTGATAGTGGAGCACAAATAAAGGCAGATTGGAGTGGTTTAAGATTAGGTTTAGGCATATCGTATACATTCAAATCAGCAAATGAAGAATAAATACATTATTTTACTTTTGATATTGGTTAGTATTTCGTGCCAATATGAATTTGATGAAGTTGAAAAGGAAGTAATATCAAAAACTCCAACAACTGAAATTTCGAAGTTTGAATTGACAGATCAAGACGATTCAATATTCATTGAAAAAAGTACCATTTTGGAATTTACTACTGAAGGGAATTATAAACACATAGAAATTAATGCAACTCTTGGTGGTGAAAAGCTACTGGAAACGAGGCAAGAGTTTGAGAATATATCTAAAAATAGAACCACAAGCTCATTAACCGTTGATCCGGTAGATAATTTCACAGGTTGTAAGCAGCTTGTAATTGAGGCATTCACAAATACTGGAACTGGGAGCTATGTCGACCAGTTAGGTTTTGAGGAACTTATTTGGACAAGAAAGTATACTTTGTGTTTTGACAATTCACCTCCTGATAAGATTAATTTTTCAAAATTAATGGTCGAAAATGGTGTCTTAAAAATTGAATGGAACAAATATGAGCGCCACTTTTTCGAAGAATATAATATTAATATTAGTATTCAATTTGATGGATATGAGCAATGCAATGAAACTCTTGAAATAAAGGATCGAGATATCACTTCTTATGAGCTTCAAGATTTTGTAGGAGGAGTCTGTATGTTAACCGGATCGATAAGATCACCTATTACATCTAAATATACTGAAGTGACTGAATATTACGACTCGAAATATGAGCTTAAAATTATAAAGTCAAGTCTTGATGGGGATGAATTGACACTAATTTGGAATAAGTCTCCTTTTTACAAGTATTTTAACGGGTATGAACTCACAGAAAATGATAATACTATCTTCGAAAGTACAAACATTAACGACACTTCTTCAGTCACCAAAATAAGGCTCGGTCAAGAACATGCATTTAAATTGGGTCAAAATGAATGTGAAAGAAAAGAGTTCTACTATTTTATGTCAGGTGAAGATTTTTCAGAATTTGACGAGTTATTTTATCCAAGCGTTAATGAAGTGCTTTACTTAAAGTCTAATAACGATTTTTATAGTATTCACAACGATAAATATTTAGATGTTCATCATTTGGCAGTCTCACAAAACGGCATGAACATAATCGGATATGGAGACAATAAAACTTTTCATATTTATAATCCAAATAATGATGTAATCATTGATCAGCATCAAATTGAGTCAGTAGTTTTTGGTTGTAGAGGAGGTCTAACAATTTCAAACAATGATCATGCAGCTTATATTGCTGGTTCAACTAATCATGCAATTCTGAATATCAAAACTGGTGAAATTAATTATGGAAGTGGATTGGGGGGTCAATTAGAATATATTAAAATTAGCCCTCAAGGAGATATGATTATTGCAAAGTCATTATCAGGGTGTTTTGTAGAAGATATTATTGATAATAGGCCTGCCAATACTCGTGAGATTGTTGCTCAGGAATTCGAATTTAATCAAGATGGAAGTACAATCTTCGTTTTGAGTGGTAACGAGTTTAAAGAAATTGATAAAACTTCACTGAGTCTAGTATACTCATTAAACTTATCTCACAGTGCCAAAAATTTAACTTACGATTTAAATAGAAACACACTTGGTTGGGTCACTAATCAAGATACTTTTGAAGTATACAACCCAGAAACCAAAGAAATCATCAAAACAATTAATTTGTTTGAAGGATCATATGACAGCGAATATAAATTTTATATGAATGCCGGGAGAATTTACTGCTCTAAGGGTTTTTTTGCAGATATTTAACTTGTAATACCTAGAGTAAATTAGAAGTATCCTAAGTTATTGATCCAACTTGTTCCGTCCTTGCAAGGTAATGGAGAAATCTAAAAAAGAAGTGTTTACTTCAAACCGCAGAAGATTTCTTCGGCTCGAAAGCTCACCTGCGAAATGACCTAAAGAATTAAAATGCTAGTAAAAATCGAAGAATCGATTAATAACTACTAATTAAAAACGAAAAAAGCACTTCTTTCGAAGTGCTTTAGTGGAGAATACCGGATTCGAACCGGTGGCCTCTACACTGCCAGTGTAGCGCTCTAGCCAACTGAGCTAATCCCCCATAAGGTTGGCAAATATAATTAAATATCAATTATTAAAAAGGCCGTCTTGCCGTTCGAAATCTTTTTTTATAGTAATCGCTACTCAAACTGTTTTCAACTACGCCTAAAGAACTTGAGCTGTGTATAAACTTAACTGTGCCTTTACGCGAGTAAGTAACCAGGCCTACATGTGTAATCTTTCTTTTACGCTTACCAGTAGCGAAAAACACCAAATCCCCTGGTTGCAGGTCTTTTTCCTTTACCTTCTTTCCTATTTTACTTTGAGCGTCTGACGTTCTTGGAAGTTCGTAATTCACCGACCGAAATGAATTACACAGCAGCCCTGAACAATCTATTCCAGACCTTGTAGTGCCACCCCACCGATATGGAGTACCGGTATAACTTCTGGCTGTAGAAATAACGGTGTTAATCTTTTGTTCTCGAATTCGAGCCTTTTTTGCCGCCCCGCATGATGCTAAAACAAGAGCTAAAAATGCAAATGCAATGAACCTAAGTTTCATTGTAATTAATAATTAGTTTAAAAAATCAATTTAAACTTAACCATTTCTTTTCTACCACGGTAAAAACATTCTAATTTTCATGTTTGATAGATGTGAAAATGGATGTAAATCGTCTAAATCAGTTAAGAAACAGCCTTGAGGGAGAAATAGTTTGGGATAACGTATCTAAAACTATTTATGCTACGGATGCCTCGGCCTACCGGGAGATTCCTGTTGCGGTTGCATTTCCAAAATCAATGGCCGATTTAAAGCAATTAATCCATTTTGCGAAAGAAAATAATACTTCATTAATTCCCAGAACGGCAGGTACTTCACTCGCTGGCCAGGTTGTAGGAAACGGAATTATTGTAGATGTCTCGAAACACTTTACCCAAATAGTTGAATTGAACGAAGGTGAGAAATGGGTGCGCGTTCAACCTGGAGTTATTCGCGATGAACTAAATATGTTTTTGAAGCCTTCTGGCTTCTTATTTGGCCCAGAAACCTCTACGGCTAATCGGGCCATGATTGGTGGTATGATTGGTAACAACTCCTGTGGCTCCAATTCAGTAATATATGGTAGCACACGCGATCATTTGATTTCTGCGAAGGTTCTCCTATCAGATGCGTCTGAAATAGAATTAAAGGCGCTTACTAAAGAAGAGTTTGAATCTAAATGCACTTTGTCAACACTAGAGGGTGATATCTATCGAAACATCAAAGCAATATTATCCGACCAAACCAATAGAGAAAGGATTGAAAGGGAATATCCAAAAAAATCAATAAAAAGAAGAAACACGGGCTATGCTATTGATTTATTAAGTGACACCTGTCCATTTATAGAAACCAAACAACTATTTAATTTCTGTACGCTACTTGCAGGATCTGAAGGAACACTTGCGTTTATTACTGAGGCTAAGTTGAACATCGATCCTCTACCGCCTAAACATAAGGCACTGGTTTGCGTACATTTCGAATCTGTTTACGAGTCTCTCAAAGGCAATTTGGTAGCCCTCAAATACAATCCATCTGCTTCAGAATTGATGGATCATTACATATTAGAACGCACCAAGGATAACATCAGCCAAAAAGAAAACCGCTTTTTTGTTAAAGATGACCCAAAAGCAATATTAGTAGTTGAGCTTTTTTCGGAAAGTGAGAAGGAGTTGGAAGAAGCTTGCGAAAATTTAATTAATGACCTAAAAAATAAAAATCTAGGCTACCATTACCCTGTTGTAAGTGGCGATGATATAAAAAAGGTTTGGGAGCTCAGAAAAGCAGGGCTAGGACTTTTAAGTAATATGCCCGGTGATGCAAAGCCTGCTCCGGTCATTGAAGATACCGCTGTTGATGTGAATGACCTGCCGGAATATATTAATGAGTTCAATGAAAAGCTAAAAAAATATAATCTCTTCTGTGTGCATTATGCCCATGCAGGTTCGGGCGAACTTCATTTAAGACCTATTCTAAATCTTAAAACCGAAGAAGGTAATCAACTTTTTAGAAAAGTGTTGGAGGAGATTGCTGCGCTCGTAAAAAAGTATAAAGGGTCTTTAAGTGGTGAGCATGGTGATGGCCGTTTGCGTGGTGAGTTTATCCTTTTTATGATTGGTAAGGAGAATTATGAACTTCTGAAATCAATAAAAAAAGCATGGGATCCAGATAATATTTTTAATCCGGGTAAAATTGTTGATACGCCTTCTATGAACACCAGTCTGCGGTTTAAGCCAGGCCAAGAAACAAAACAATTTAAGACTGTTCTAAACTTTGAAGATACGCAAGGTTACTTACGGGCAGCTGAGCAATGTAATGGTTCTGGAGACTGCAGAAAAACGCATTTAAGTGGTGGTACGATGTGCCCCTCTTACATGGCTACAAAGAATGAAAAAGACACCACAAGGGCAAGGGCAAATGTTCTTCGGGAAGTTCTCACCAATTCTACAAAGAACAATCCGTTTGACAGCAGCGAAATAAAAGAGGTAATGGACTTATGTCTATCGTGTAAAGGATGTAAATCTGAGTGCCCATCCAATGTTGATGTAGGTAAGCTTAAGGCCGAGTTTCAACATCAATACTATCAGGATAATGGTGTACCACTGAGAACGAAAATGATTGGCAATTTCTCTAAACTGAATAAACTTGCCTCATTCATGCCATGGGGTTATTCATTGGTAATGAACTCTCCCCTTTCTCACTTAGTTAAACCATTAATTGGGTTTCATCCTAAACGGAGCATGCCAAAATTGGCTACCATAACATTGAGAAAATGGTATAACAGAGATTTTAATAAACTGCCAGCCATTGAAAGCAAAAAAGGCAGTTTGTATTTATTCTGCGATGAATTTACCAATTACAATGATGCTGAAATAGGTATTATAACAGTTAAGCTGCTTCATGCGCTTGGATATGAAGTGCGTCTCATCGATCACCCGGAAAGTGGTCGTTCGTACCTTTCAAAAGGTATGTTAACAGAAGCCAAAAGATTGGCCACCGAACAGCTTCATTTATTTAGTGAGTTAGTTAGTGAGGCAGTTCCATTGGTTGGAATTGAACCTTCTGCTATTCTCTCTTTTAGAGACGAGTACCCAAATTTAGTGGACCAAGAATTAGTGACTAACACCAAATCGCTCGCAAAGAACGTTTATACATTTGAAGAGTTTTTAGCTAAAGAATTGGCTAAAGGAAATATTAGTACAGAACAGTTTACTGCTGAAGATCGCCTCATTAAACTTCATGGTCATTGTCATCAAAAGGCTCTATCTTCATTGGTACCGAGTAAAAAGATTCTTTCGCTACCCAAGAATTACAAGGTAGAGTTAATTCCGTCAGGCTGTTGTGGTATGGCAGGTTCGTTTGGTTATGAAAAGGAGCACTATGATGTTTCCATGCAAATCGGGGAGTTGGTTTTATTCCCAACCATCAGAAATCAGCCGGAAAATGTACTCGTTGCCGCAGCAGGCACTAGCTGTAGACATCAGATTAAAGATGGTGTGAACCGGAAGGCCTTACATCCTGCTGAAATATTGTATAATGCATTGTTATGAAAACACTCTATTTAGTCCGACATGCAAAGTCGAGCTGGGATTACCCTGAGCTTACTGATTTTGAACGCCCATTGAATAAGCGCGGGGAAAGGGATTCTCCAGTAATGGGCAAAAGATTGAGAAAAAAAGGCATACTTCCGGATTTACTTCTCTCAAGTCCGGCAAACCGTGCATTAACTACTTGTAGAAACATTGCGCAAGAAATTGGTTACCCGAAAGAGAAAATAGCTACTGATCGATCAATTTATCATGCTGGTGAAAACACGCTATTAAAGGTAGTACAAAATGTTTCAGATGAACACCAGACTTTAATGCTATTTGGACATAACCCGGGTTTTACTGACTTTGCCAACGAATTAGCTAATACAGATATTTACAATATTCCTACTTGTGGGGTATTTGCCTGTAGTTTTGAGGTAAAAAAGTGGTCAGAAATTAGTTTTGGCTATGGCCAATTATTGTTTTATGATTATCCAAAGAAAGTATAAACCTATACTTTTGGTGAATACGATCACTGAATAATATATACTTTTGGTGAATACGTTCACTAAAATATATATATTTTTGGTGAATAGAATTCAAATTTGATTAAATTTGAAGGTATGATTGCCAGAACTATAGCCCCTGCCATTAGAAAAAGACTTTCTGACAAGAAGGCAATTATTATACTGGGGCCACGCCAAACAGGGAAAACCACGCTAATAAGAGAGGTATTAAAAACTGAAGGTGCCTATTTATTTCTTAATGGTGATGATGGTTTAGTAAGGGAAGAACTAGAAAATACCAATACAGAAAAAATACGCCAGCTCTTGGGGCAATTTAAAATCGTGTTTATTGATGAAGCTCAACGCATTGAAAATATTGGTCTTGCCTTAAAAATTATAACCGACCAATTTAATGATGTGCGCCTAATAGTAAGCGGTTCATCGGCATTGGAACTTAACCAAAAAATAAATGAACCATTAACAGGACGAAAATGGGAATACAAGTTATTCCCTATTTCTTGGCAGGAATTTCAAAATCATTATGGCTATCTAGCGGCCAAACAACAACTAGAGTTACGATTAATATACGGCATGTACCCCGATGTGATAAACGCCCATGCCAATGGTGAAGAAAAAGAGGTACTCCAACAACTTGCTACCAGCTACTTATACAAAGATGTTTTAACTATAGGAGGCCTACGAAAACCAGATATAATCGTGAAGCTTTTACAAGCGCTCGCCTACCAACTAGGCAATGAAATATCGTACAACGAGCTCGCCAATATGTTGCAAATAGACAAGAATACCGTAAGCCACTATTTAGATATATTGGAAAAAACTTTCGTGATTTTTAGGCTGACATCTTTTAGCCGAAACCCCAGAAAAGAGATCTCCACCTCAAAGAAAATTTACTTTTACGACAATGGAATACGAAATAGCTTAATTTCAAATTTCTCTGCATTAACCTTTAGACGAGACAAAGGTGCATTATGGGAGAATTTCCTGATAAGTGAAAGGATGAAGTTAAACCATTACTACCACAGCTACGCTAATACTTTTTTCTGGCGAACTAAACAACAGCAAGAAATTGATTATTTGGAAGACAGTGAAGGTGTGCTAAAGGCCTATGAATTTAAATATTCTTCTAATAGCAAGGCGAAAGTACCATTAACATTTACACGACTATATCCTGATGCTTCGTTTGAGATTGTAAATCCGGATAACTTTTTATCCTTTATAATGCCAAATTCCTAACCTTACTTTTCATTTTTCAACGACAAGAACCAACGCTTAGCGGCAAGCTCATCTGTAAACATCTTAGTATCGAAACCGCCTGTTTGTCCCTCATATTCCGCTACTGTAGTTTGAGCCATTTGTGACTTTGGAACAATTACAGCTTGCTTAGTGAAGCCTAACTCCTCATACTTCGGATTTATTTCATCTGTAAGCCAGTCAATGTCTTTTGAGCTGATTAGTTCCAATTTGGATACATCAGCCAGTAGAAGAAAGTGATCATTTTTGCCTTTTAAAGCTTTTAATTCTTTCTTATAAATATCGAGCGATTGGTAAATTAACTTATGAAAAATAGTGGAGGTCAGAATTCCAGACCATTCCTCCTTTATATACTTCAATCCCTGCGTTTCTTCTACTGATATGGTTAATTTTTCATGAGAAAATAGCCTCATTTTACTTATTTATGATTTTTAGTTTTAGTTGGTTAATTCAATTATCAGGAAGTTGTAGTTAAATAACCAGAGATTAAAAGAATTAATTTCACTATTTTCTATCAATCACTTGATAGTCAGATGAATAAAAAACCCTCCTCTGACGAAGCAAGAAGAGGGTTCTATCAATCACACACACTTACTACTACTGACTGATTAACTCGAACTGGGATTCACCTTCTACACTAGTAATTCTGCCACCTGATGGACCACCAGCCCTGAATGTCAATGTTAAAGTATTACCAATTATTCGGGTATTCATGGCTACTCCATCACCTCTCAAAATGGTGTTAAGATCTTGTTCACTCAGCTGCCAGTTGCCTTCTGAGGGCCAAGCACTCGAAATGGCATTCTCTGTTTTGAACGTTCCTTCAGAGAACGTTATATTAAATCCTTCAAATTGATCACTCACATCAAAGCCATCTTTTAACACAAATGATTCTGCCTGAGCTACCCAAGGCTTACCTTCATTCACTAACAATGCTACTTGATGAATGGCCGGGTTTGGCTGACCTTCTTCACCACCACTATCGCAACCCATGGTGGCCAACAGGCTTATCATGGTGATCGCTGCTATTATATTTCTTAATGTTTTCATCGTATTATCTGTTTTAATGAGTTATTTCTTTATAAATCTGATGATCTGTTGGTTTTCACCTTTTATCAGGATAAGGTAGATGCCATTGGTTAAATCCGATACATCGATACTTTCATTCAATGCTGGTCTGATTTGTCGCACCAAATTTCCTTTCATATCACTAATGAAGATTTTGGCTGTCTGATCGATAGTACCTGTTAACGTAATCTGATTATTCGCTGGATTAGGATAGATACTTACAGGCTCTTCTTCACGAACTTTAGTGCTTGTTACCGAAATTATTTCAAATGTTCGTGAAACTACTTTCGACTCGAAATTTTCATTTCCGGGTTGAATTGCTTCTACGGTAACTTCGCCTACCCCATCAAAAATTAGAGTAGTTCCATTCAGAAATGCTGGGCCACTTGCCACATTAAATTCTACTATTAAACCTGAGGAAGCCGTTGCAGAAAGCTCCAAAATTTCAGCCTCAATAAACTGATCTTCAATTTCATCGAAGGTAATCGTCTGGCTTGCTTTATTCACCGTAAGCACTTGTTCAACCGGAGTGGCCGCATTAAAATCTGCATCGCCAGCTTGTGTTGCAGTAATAATTGTTGTTCCAGCTCCTACAATTGTTACAGTTGAACCATCGATTGTAGCTACTGTTTCGTCTGAGCTGGTATAACTTACTGTCAAGCCAGAACTGGCGCTGGCCGTGAGTTCAAAGTCGGCATCTCCGAAGGTTTTCGTTTCCAGAGTTTCAAATGTAATCGTCTGGTCTTCTGTAGTGGGTGCTTCCGTTACCTCAAAACTTGTCTGAGCTGTCGCTGCATTGTAATTAGTATTGCCTGCCTGGCTTACTTCTACAGTCACCATCCCTACTGTGCCATCTAACGTAATCGTGCTTCCAGCATTTGTTGCAGGGCCATTGATTACTGCATACGTTAAGGCTAGATTACTCGTTGTGCTGGCTTCAATATCGAAAGCCGCATCGGTCGTTAGTTTATCAGCTATCGCATCAATGGTAATAGTTTGATCTGCTTTGTTAACTACAAGCTCTTGTTGTACATCCGTTGCCGGGTTAAATGTTGCATCTCCCGCTTGTGAAGCTGTTATCATCGTGCTACCTGCGCCTACTATGGTTACGGTGTTTCCGCTTACGGTAGCCACATTTTGGTTTGAGCTTTCATAAGTAACGGTCAAGCTTGAACTCGCGGTAGCTGTTAGATCAAAACTTGGGTCTCCGAACGTTTTGGCAGCTAAGGCATCGAAGGTTATCGTCTGATCTGTCTTCGCTGGGTCTGTAACTACAAAGGATGCTGTAGCTGTAGCCGCGTTGTAGTTCGTGTTTCCAGTCTGACTTACTTCAACTGTTACTGTGCCTGTTGTGCCAGCTAAGGTAATCGTATTACCTGATATGCTAGCAGGACCGGATTGAATCGCATAGTCTAAGCTCAGTCCGCTTGTAGTGCTGGCATTTACTGCGAATGAGCCGTCTGTTACTAATTTATCTGATATGGCATCAATAGTAATCGTTTGGTTGGCTTTGTTCACTGTTAATACTTGCTGTACTGGTGTAGCAGCATTGAACTGAGAATTTCCAGCTTGACTTGCAGTAATCGTAGTCGATCCAGCTCCCACTATGGTAACAGTATTTCCGCTCACCGTAGCCACAGATGTATTCGAACTGGCATACGATATTGTTAATCCTGAGGTTGATGATGCAGACAAATCAAATGGAGTAGTTCCGAATGTCTGAGCTGCGATTGCCTCAAAAGTGATTGTCTGATCTCCTTTTGCTGTCGTAAACGACCAGGCGTTCTCTTCAAATTCATTACCATTTGCGTCAAATATTTTTCTTAATCGAATACTGTAATCTGTATTAAACTCTAGAACAGGTAGCGTAAATGATATGCTGTTAGTAGTTTTTGAATAACCTCCTGTCTCTTCTGACAAATCGTAAATCAGACTGGCTCCTTCATATAATTCAACAAAAATCTGGTTATTTCCTATGACAATATCTTCATCAAAAGAAATTGAGAACGTTTGATCTACGGGTACATCTGTAGCACCGACCAGTGGAGTTCTTGATATTACTGCTGGTGGTGTAATGTCAGCCCCACAATCAACAGAGAATAATACCCCTGTATCTACATTCCCTGAAAAATTGTTCTCGAAATGAGTGACATCATCAACATTAATGCATGTAAGGTTAGCATTACCTCTCGCATCAAATGTGCTTATATTGGTATTATTGCCGTTTTTCACTGAAAGTGAGGACAAGTTGGAATTTAGTACATTTATAGTTCTTACATTTATATTAGTCGAAAGATCCAGCGCTGTAATAGAAGTGTTACTGGCATCTATAACTTGTACACCTGTCATGCTACTTATATCCAGCGATGACAAATTGGTACTCCCGAAAATTAGAAAATTGTTATTTACATTAGTGCCGGTAAAATCTGTAGCAGTGAGGTTATTCCCGTTTAGAAAAAGATTATTGGATATGGAGGAGTTAGTAATACTTACACTTGATAGTGCATTGTTTTGTAATTCCACATTATTGAGACTTACTGCTCCGTCAAGTTCAAAAGATGATATAGCACAATCACGGGCAATTACCAGAACTATCGAACTACTTGAGGATGATAAATCTAAAGCAGTCAAGGATGAGTTTGCCCTAACATTGACTGTTTCGAGATTAGCATGATTCGATAGATCCAGAGCAGATACATCGTTAAAAGCCAACCCTATATCCGTCAATAGTAGATTATTGCTTACGTCAAGAGAAGTGAGGTTATTGTTGTTCACATACAATTCAGTTAAGTTGGGAAAAGCTTCGATACCTGTCAAATCATTAATGCCAAGATTTGCGGCAAAAATCTGACCTGTAAATGCCTCTGCTTCACTTACTTGTATTTCAGTGTCTCCATTAGTATTAATAGAATTATTTCCCACTAGATACGACTTAAAATTAGCATCAGGAATATTGACAATGGGAGCAGGTGCAATTGTTCTAAAATCCCAGACACTAACACCTCCAAAAGTTTTACCCACATCTCCTGCAATTCCTATCGTATTATTTTCTACAAAAACAGAGTATAGCTCATCCTCGTTAAGATCGAATGTTGGATTTAACGTAACCGTATTTCCCGATAGAGTAACTTCAGAATCATTGGCACTAAAGGTATACTGATTACCTCCTGTATTTTCGAACAGCCTGAACATGGTCGAATTCATAGTTTCTGGAAAGTATTCTACATTCTGATCGAAAGTTAGTACTATGTTTACATCCAATGATACACCTGTTGCATTTGGAGTAGGAGAAAGGGTTGCTACAGGTGCAGTCCAATCATTAGTAAAAGCTGTTTCTGAATCATCGATTACTCCAGGAAAAGGATTACCTGCAACATCTGTTATTGCGGAAGGGTCAATTCTTAAATAGTAGGACTGCCCTTTTGTTAGAAACCTAAAGTCTGATATTTCAATAGTAGCACCACTGTGAGTGATCAGGGAAGGACTAATTGAGCGTGTATTATTATCAGAAATTCTTATCAACTGAAAATTACCAGAAGTATTGTCTAACACAACAGGTTCATCAAAGGTGATTGTTTGATTGTAATACACACTTCCATTGTTGGCATTATCTGGTAAGCTTAAATTAGATATTACAGGAGGTGTATTATCTACACTTTCCACCGTAACGCTTCGCTGTACAGGTGTGGCTGCATTCACCATTATTGTTCCCGACTGGGTAGCTTCTACCACCACTGTTCCACCGTCCAAGAATCGCAGCTCATCGCTACCCACCAAGTAGGCAGGCCCCGAGACGATGGTGTAAGACACAGGAAGGCCAGAGTCTGACGTTGCACTCAGGGTAATTGACTCGTTTTCATTGACCAAAGGCAGTTCGGGAAATGTGATTGTCTGACCTATGCCATTAGTAACTAGTGCATCGGAATTATCGCTACTAGGAAAGGCTACAAAAGAGAACTGTTTCTCCACAAATAGCCCTCCGGGATCAGTGGCACGAATGGTGAAAGTGTATTCCTGTGGTACAAGGGCAGCTGCGGTTTGTAATTGGTCGCCTTCAAAAATGGTGAGTGTTGCTCCATCGCCACCGGGGCGCACCGTGAAGGTAAGGTTGTCACCGTTCGGATCTTCTCCAGTTAGTGTAGCTAAAGTAGTGCCTATCGCCAGGCCTTCTCTAGGAATCTCTAAAGCGGATAGGCTGATATCTGTTGGGGGCTCATTGACCAGGTCGTTTACTGTAATCAGGATTTCTTCCGTATGCATGTTGCTACTATTGTCGGTCACCGTAACGCTGACCACGTAAGAAGTCTGCGATTCGAAATCGAGCGCCTGAGTAGCACTTAGCGAAGTTGGGGCACTAACATCAAGTGGATTCTTGAAAGTCCGGAATAGCGTATCAGTGCCATTACCAATATCATTGATTACGTAATTGTAAGTAGCACCAGGGTTAAAAGTTCTTCTCTGCACACCCAACGTACCTACTTGGGCTCCGAACACCTGATTTTCATCAACGGTATAGTCGGTGAGGGTAATGTCATAAATCTCTCTTAGAGTAAATGCACCCGGGCCCGTAGTAAAGTTCCATTGTGTATTGACGCTATAGCCAGTCCAGTTACGTACAACACCGTTGTCTGCTAGCACGTAATAAGGCGTTGAAGTCTCTAATTCTGTTGACAAAAATAAGGTCACCGTATTACCACTAAAGACCATGTCAGGGTCTCCTACTGTGAAGGTCTCAACGATTGGGTCAGTGCCGAAAAGTTCATCTTTATACACTCGAATGGACCCTGATAGACCGGCAACAGCAGCCTCTGTAAAGGTGAGGGTTAATTTAGAAGGTGGGTTAATTGGATTGCTTAAACCGGGGTTTGAATTATCGGCAGGAGACAGCGAGCTGACCTGAACGCCTTCGTTTACCACATTAACCACGTCAAACACAAGCTCAAAGGTCTCAGAAGGACCACCGTCCCTCCCCACTGCTAACCCAATGGTATAGCTCGATTTCGTTTCGAAATCCCATGAGGTATTCGTGTAAATATTATTGCCTATTAAGTAAAAGGCGGCATTGTCGGGGTATTCAGAAGTAGGGGCTAGTTTGAAACTACCCCAAAAGCTATCGGAAGGAGTGAAACTGGCTACTCTACGAAATGGTGGTGTATTTTCAATAGTGCCATCTACGGCAAAATCGAAAAGCGTAATGTCCTTGGGGATGTTTGCGCACACCTCAAAGTTTTTATTCAGAGTACCTACGCTTGCATTTCCTGACGCATCTTGGGCTATCCCTGGAGTAAAGGAGACCGTCCATTCATCGGCCTGACATGTGGGACCATCTAACAAAGCACGACTATAAAGCGGCTGATCCAGCCCTACTAGCATGAACGAATGAGGCAGTACTGAATTAGATTCAGTAACTATTACGTTGTTTGAACTCACCGGTATAGTGAAATTTCTTGATGGCTCCGATTCATGCGTGAATGTGAAAGACCCCGAGCCTTTTTGTACTTTTTCATCAAAAAAGAATACAAACGGTCCTTTAAAGTCAGAATCGACAGCAGCATTATTTTGCTGATATGCTCCTATGAAAGTGGGCCGCGGAGCGATATTGTCTGAGCCAGTGGTAAACGTAGTGGTGTAATTATCACTCGGAGCTGGCCAAAAGTTGTCAAACAAATCCCCGTCTTCAAAAAATCCAGGGCCTTCAATAGTTAAACGGTAGGTGGTATTAGGTAATAAGTTGGTGGAAATAGATGAGTTAACCGGTCCGTAGGTAAGGTCTACACAATTATCACAATCGGCAGGAAATGAAACCCCGGCTCTGCCTACTATATCACCCGATAAAGTGCTTATATTAGCCTCATAGGCATCGGAGGGAACAGCAATTGCATTGAACTCCAACCTAACCACAGCACCAGAAACATTGCCCGTGCCAGTGGCTGAATTTAGCGTAAACTGTGCCAAAGCACAGAGTGGTGAGAATAGTAAAAGTGAAACAACTAACGCTGTAGACTTGATTTTGGCTAAGTGATTGAGTAGTAAGCTTTTCATGTGACGTTTGGGTTTAATGAATATTCAAATATCCACATGAGTCTGCATCACTTCAATCCGGTATTTTCACATGCTTGTGCGTGAAATCACATATTTTATATAATTATATTTTAATTGGAGTTGATTATTCTAAGCTCTAGGCTCTAGGCTCTAAGCTCTAAGCTCTAAGCTCTAAGGGAAAAACGTATTTCAGCGACTAAACAATTTATAAACTTCTCCGTATTACTATTACCCTTTGATCAAACCAGTTTTCAATGCTTTTTTAACCAGCTCGATAGGTGTGCCTACATCCAGCTTTTTCAAGAGATTGTTTTTGTGAGTTTCTACCGTTCTTGGGCTGATGGATAATTTATCGGCTATTTGTTTGTAGGGTAAGCCATCTGCCAACAACTGCAATACTTCCAATTCTCTCACACTTATATCATGGGCATCTTCTACTAATAAATGGCTGAATGATTGGGAAATATATTTCTTACCAGCAATTACAGCGGCCATAGCCCGTGTATACTCATCACTGTTTATATCCTTACCCAAGAAGCCGGAAGCACCTGCTTGTTGCGCACGCTGCAGGTCTAGAGCATTGGGTTCGGCTGTTAACAGCATGAATTTTGATTGAGGTTTTAATCGGATCAACTCTTGAATTAACAGTGCTCCATTTGCATCCGGCAGTCGTAGGTCGACAAATACAATATCGGGCTTCAGGTTTTGAATTTTCTGTTTAGCCTCTTCGGCAGATGCGGCTTCACCAACCAATTCGTATTCAGGATAACCTAGTAAAATAGCTTTTAAGCCATCCCTTACAATTTTATGATCATCAATAATGAATACAGTGTGTGTCATCAGGCAGCTTTTGGAAAGACTAATTTAAATGTCGTTCCTCTATTTTGCTCACTTTCTACTTCTAACTTTCCACCCATTTTGTATAAAAGTTCCTTAGATAAGGTGATACCCAGGCCAGTACCCTTTTTATCGGAATTTTTTATATCATGTACTGAGCCATTTTCATTTAAGATGAGATCAATATCTGCAGACGACATACCTACACCATAATCTTTTATGCTGATAATTTTGTGCTGGTCATTTTCTTCAATAATCAAATCAATTGACCTCCCCATTTCAGAAAACTTAATCGCATTACTTAACAAATTTCGCAGGATTATTTTTAGGTAGTCCTGATCAGCTTTGATGCTTACTGAAGAGTGGTACTTCCGATTCAATGTAATTCCATTAGCCTGAATGGCTGTCTGTAATTGCTTGATGGTGTCATCTAAAATATCAGCTGGCTTAACTGACTGCGGATTATAGTTGAGTTGTCCTGTTTGTGAAAGCGCCCATCGAAGCAAGTTGTCCATCATGTCGTGAACTTCTTTGGAAGAATCTCGCAAGTTCTCGATGAACGATTTTACCTGCTCCTTATCCAACTTATCCCAATTATCAGTAAGACTTTTAGTTATGGCATGAAAGGCGCTGAGTGGACTTTTTAGGTCATGAGAGATTACTGAAAATAACCGGTCTTTCGTAAAATTAAGCTCCGTTAGTTCCTTGTTCTGAGCGTCAAGAATTTTTTTAGAAGTGTTCTCCTTTTTATAGGTACGATACAATAGAATTGCAACAATAATAACAGCAATAAGGATAACAAAAAGCATTATTCGAAATTGTCTGTCGCGTTCCTGCTGCAAGCGCTGTACCTTATTTTCAGTTTCTAATTTCGCTATTTCTGTTTCTTTCAATTCCGTATCAAATTTCACCTGCAACTCTTGCAACGATTGCTCCTGTTCCGCATTGACAACTGAATCGTTCAAATAGGCATATTTTGACCAATATTCACTCGCCTCCTTATACTGACCATCTGCTTCATACAGTTGAGCAAGAAGCTTCAGTATATCAGTTTTAGCATTAACATTTTTTTCAAGACCTAAAGACTCATTTGCCAGTTTAATCCCTTTCTTATACTGCTTGAGCTTGTAGTAGTAATATGCTCGATTACCAATATCGGTGGAATAAGCAATAGAATCTCCCACCTCCAAATCCAATGCTAAAACTTTTGTGTTCATATATAGAGCGGAATCAAATTTGCCTTCTTCAGAAAACATGACAGACAAACTGTTATACGTCTTAGAAAGGCCTCTTTTA
>NZ_JAVJUY010000267.1:0-5544 GCF_040220315.1 Fulvivirga sp. | reverse complement strand
TAAAAAAATTTGAGACCAGAATCTTTATCATGCGAAAGAACCATAACACAAGATCATTTGATAGTCCTGATTCACTCATAATGGAATTATTTAACCATAATATCAAAGGCTACTATTTGGAAGATTTGTCTTTCCACGATCAAGTTGCATTATTTAATCAGGTTGATCTTGTTATTGCTCCTCATGGGGCAGGTTTATCAAACATTCTCTTTTGCCATGAAAAAGTGAAAATCATTGAGTTAATGCCTGAGAATGATATTCGACTAACTTACTATAAGTTAGCATCAACACTTTGTCTCGATTATTCTTGCTGTAAGATAAAGGTCAATTTGAACAATCAATTCGAGGCTCAAAACATTATTGAAAATCTCCCTGCCTTGATGCAAACAAATCAATGAAGTCTATATTTCGTCTCCTGATCAGCATTTTGACAAATGAATTAGGGCTTATGAATAACATTAAGCTATTCATAGCCTGGAGAAAACATAAGGGGGAAACAAAACTATTTATTAATGAGCAACCATTATGGCTTAGGAATAACTCCAGTGATTTAGTGGTTTTTAAAGACATCTTCATCGACAAAGAATTTGATTTTCAGTACCAGTTAGAAGCAGGGATAATAATTGATGCTGGTGCAAATATTGGATTAGCCTCCATTTATTTGTCGTTAAAGTACCCTGAGAAGAAGATTTATGCCATTGAACCGGATAAGTCTAATTTTGAATTACTTGAAAAAAATTGTAAGGCTTACGCGAACATTGAAAAAATAAATGCTGCAATATCAAATTCGGATGGATTTAGTTATGTTGAATTAACCAATGACTATTGGGCTATACGTACATCAAAATCCGGAGATGAAGAAAGGAGGGTTAAGGCATTTACAATAAATGGATTGATAAAAGAATTCGATATTAAGAGGATTGCCTTACTGAAAGTAGATATTGAAGGAGGAGAGGCTGAATTGCTAGAAGAGAAGTCCAGTAATGAGTGGTTGAGCGTTACAACTAGTATTTTAATTGAGATTCATAACAATTTAATAGATGGGATTTCAAACTCATTTGTGGAGTTTTTGTCTGAAACAAACAGGGCATTTGAACTATATCCTACTAAAGAGAAATTCTTAATCATATTTAAATCGTGATAACTGTTTTAATGCCTGTATATAATGCAGAGAACTATGTCAGTGAGGCAATAGACAGCATTTTAAATCAAACCTACTCTGACTTTGAATTTCTGATCTTTGATGATGGGTCTACGGACCGTACACCAGATATTTTGAAATATTATTCTGATAAGGACTCGAGAGTTATTGTTGAAACATTAAATCATCAGGGTTATTCTCCATTATTAAATATTGGGATTAATAAAGCAAAAGGCTGTTATATCGCCAGAATGGATAGTGATGATGTGTCCTTACCTGATCGATTTTATAAGCAGGTGAGTTTTCTTGAAGGCCATCCTAAGCATGTCGCTGTAGGTTGTCAGGCCGTTCGCATAGATCCAGATGGTGATCCTCTTGGACCTATGGAATTTGCCATTGACCATGACGACATTGATATGTCTCAGGTATACAATGCAAAGGGTCTTATCCTTCATCCAGGTTCAATGATTTGTCGTGATGCATTACTTGAAATAGGAGGGTACAGACCTGAATTTGAACCTGGTGAAGATTTTGATTTGTTCCTGAGATTAGCCGAAGTCGGCAAACTCGCTAATTTACCTGACACCTTAATTAAGTACAGGTCACATTTAAAGAATGTTACTGTTACTAAGAAGTTAAAACACCAAAATGTTAAACAGAAAGCTCTCGATGAAGCCTTTGAACGACGGAAAATTGCAGTTGATGTTCCGGAAATAAAACTTAATGATATTCCTATATCTGAATCAGAGAATCATTTCATTTGGATGCACACTGCCATCCATTCAGGCTATTACCGAACGGCTAAAAAGCATGCGTTACTTGGTCTGAGAAAAAGTGACAAAAGAAGAAGAGATTACTATAATTATTTTCAAGGTATTTTGGGCCCCATAACTTTTAGATTGAAAAAGTGGATGAGAAAATAATTCTTATAGCTGAAGAATATCCATCTCATTCCGGAGGAGTAGCCTATTTCTCTGATGTATTAGCAAAAAAATATACAAAGGAAGGTAGGTTGAAAGGTGTTATCAGTCTAAGTGAATACAAACCGGCTACCCGAAATTTCGCCATTGTTCACATTCAATTACCAAGCAGAAACTATGGAAAGTACCCATTTGATGATTTTTTGATTTTCAGAAAGCTCAATTCCCTGTTTTTAAGGGTATGGTGGAGAATATCAGGAAGTAGATGGAAGCCTGTTAAGAAAGCATTGAAGACATTGTTATATAACCCAAAGCAGGATATCCTTTTTTTTACTTACCACGTACATTATCCTGGTCTTTTTAAGAGGATACATAAAAGATTTCAGGGAAATCAATGGATTCTTTATCATGGGCTGGACCTGCTGGGGTTTAAAGACTATCCGAAACCGGTCATTGAAACCACGAGGATAGCTGAAAAAGTGATTTTTAATTCAAAGGCAACTCAAAGATTATTTCAAGATCTCGGCTTTTCCGCAAAATCAGCAGAAGTCATTCACCCTTTTCTTGACGTGGAGTATCTCCAATCTCTTGATCTTTTATCAAAAGAGAAATTAGAGACGAATCTGGGAATTGAATTTGGTGATAAGCTTTTAATTACTAGTATCTGCAGACTTATACGTCGTAAAGGGATACATTTTGCGATTGAGATTGTTGAACATTTGATAAATAAGGGGGTTAGAGTTGTCTATCTTATTGGAGGGAATGGTCCTGAATATGAGTCCTTAAAGTCTTTAGCAGAAGAGAAAAACTTAATAAATCACATTCACTTTCTGGGTTATGTAGATGATGTTATTAAGTACTCTATTTTTAGTGAAAGTGAAATTTTCTTAATGCCTAATTACGATGATGGAGGAGCTGATTTTGAAGGGTTTGGAATTTCGTTTTTAGAGGCAGATTACTATAATAATATGATAATTGGGGGCTCACATGGTGGTGCAGTTGAAGCTCTTGAATTTTGCAAGAATGCAAAATTCTTTCATTTCCCAGAAGAACTTAATCAAGCAATGGTATACTTAGATAAATTCAAATGATAAAGCTCATTCATTGGATTTCTAATAAAGTGATCTCATTTCTAAACTCGTCACTTACTCTCTTTAAACATCCAATCAATCTTGATGATCTAAGATTTTCAACACTCTCATTTTCCCAGTTTGGTGAAGATATTTTTATTTTTAAGGTACTTGAAAAGTCCAATGATAAAGGTATCTATATAGATATTGGCGCATTTCATCCAAAGTTATTTTCACTTACCTATCTTTTATATCTAAATGGATGGAGAGGTATTTCTATTGATGCTAACCCAAACAATATTGATAATCATAAAAAATATCGGCCAGCGGATCAGGCCATTCTTGCCGCTGTTGGTAAACAAAAGGGTAAAGCGCTGTTTGCAGAGTATTCTGATCCGGCAACAAACCGATTAATATTTTCTACAGAAGAAGATCAAAAAAGTGTTACAGGTTTAACAGCTGAAAAGATATCTGAGGTTGCAGTTGTTCCGCCAATGGATTTATTACAGGGGATTCCTGAAAAGGTTGATTTGTTAAGTATTGATTGTGAAGGATTGGATTTTAGCATATTAAAAGAAATAGACATTGAAAAGGTTGATCCTTATTTAATTGCTATCGAATCTCATGATGAAATTGAATCCAGAGAAGTTGAAGATTACCTACACGGATTTAATTACAAACTAGTTGGGCGTTTCTTCTTCACATATATATATCAGCGGGATAGGATTAAATAATGCTTTTTAATTCTTATACTTTCATAATTTTCTCAACGCTAATTGTTACTTTTTACTATAGCGTTGAAGGTTGGAGGATTAGAAAATTTATCCTCCTCATGGGTAGCTACCTTTTCTACGCGGCCTGGAACCCGCCTTTTGTCATTCTGCTTTGGATATCTACTTTAATTGACTGGAGCGCAGCCAGACAGATTTATCGATCTCACAACAATAGAAACAGGGTATTTTGGTTGGCGATTAGTTTGCTTACGAACCTGGGCCTATTGGCTTTTTTTAAATACGGAAATTTTGTCATTGACAACCTGAATATGATTTTCCCAATCAACTATCAGGTAGATCATTACAGCATCATACTGCCTGTTGGGATTTCGTTTTATACCTTTCAAACACTATCATATACCATTGATATTTACCGCGATCAGGCCAAACCCTGGCACAACTTTCTGGATTATGCCCTCTATGTTACCTTTTTTCCTCAACTCGTCGCAGGGCCAATTGTACGGTCACATGAGTTTCTGAATCAGTGCAAAAAACAAAAGTCGTTCACCTGGGATAATTTCGGGGAAGGTATTTTCTGGTTAATTACCGGACTTTTTTTGAAAACTGTGTTAGCCGATCACTTTCTGGCTCCGGTGAGTGAACAGGTCTATGTTACTTCAGGAAAGATTGACACACTATCTGCATGGATAGGAACCCTGGCTTTTTCGGGCCAGATCCTGTGTGATTTTAGTGGGTATTCGATCTGTGCGATTGGTATCGCCAGGATACTGGGATTTCATCTGCCCAAAAACTTCAGATTTCCCTATGCTGCTTCTGGCTTTTCAGATTTCTGGCGAAGGTGGCATATATCCCTTTCCACTTGGCTGAGGGATTATCTGTACATCCCATTGGGTGGAAGCAAAGAGGGGCAGCTACGAACCTACCAGAACCTGATGATGACCATGCTAATCGGTGGCTTATGGCACGGCGCCTCCTGGACCTTTGTGGTCTGGGGAGGATTACATGGAGTCTTCTTAACCATTGAAAGATTTGTAAGAATAATGATCCCCTCCCTGAGAATACCGGAATTTATTCGGATTATTGGAGTATTTTTCCTGGTATGCATCACCTGGGTCTTTTTTCGGGCGGTTTCCTTTGAGCAGGCCTGGTATCTCCTCAAAGCGATGTTTGGTGTTTCCCAGGATGAATCCATTCTTGGGATGAAAGAGGTTGGGATCACGTCAATGGTGATGTTGATCATTTTAGGATTCAATTACCTGTTTAGAAATATGGATCTTGAAGTGGTCTTACCACAGTTGAAATGGTGGAAAGTATCCATTACAATGACAGTGATGCTGTATATGATTTTCACCCTGACCGGAGAGGATCGTTCATTCATCTATTTTCAGTTTTAGTGCTATCTATGCTCACTGACTTTCCCCACTACTACGAGGAACCAGAGTTCATCCATAATCGGAAAGGCAATGCTGTTGAGTTAAGTCCGCTGAAGAAAAGTCCCTCTTTCTTGAGAGAGGGATTTTGGGTGAGTCAAAATCAAGTAAAACTTCTTATCTCAACAGCATTGAAGAAATATCGAGATGAAAGAACCTTTAAGATTATCCTAACAGCGGCATGAACAAGTGGCCATTGATCTTTTCTACCACACTGATTTCTCTGATTGCATTGCTTTCAGTCAACGA
>NZ_JAVJUY010000266.1:0-2398 GCF_040220315.1 Fulvivirga sp. | reverse complement strand
CGACCTAACTTAAATATACCTATAAAATATCAATTACCTGTTTTGCCCAAAGGTTATTTGCGTGTATATCATTCAGTTGGTAACAAGAAAGAAAGAACTACAGATGATGGTGTAAACATAAAATCATCACATATATATATTCCATTAATTGAAAAGCTTAGATCAGAAGGCATAGGTATAGAACTGCTAGAACCAACAGATATACCTAACAAAGAAGTACGTTACATCCAAGCTCAATCAGACATAGTCGTAGATATGCTTACGTATGGCTGGTTTGGTGCTAATGCTCGTGAGGCAATGATGTTAGGGAAGCCTGTAATCTGTTTTATTAGAGCAAAATGGCTTGATAGCGTTCGTGAAGAAATACCAGGTTATGCAGAAGAACTTCCGATAGTGAATGCGACTCCTAACACTGTAGAGTCTGTTTTGCGCGACTTGATTGCTAATCCGGCTAAGAGAAATGAAATAGGAAAGCGTAGTAGAGCATTTGCCGTTAAGTGGCATTCATCAATTGCCGCTAGTAAACGTTTTAATCGAATATATTCAGATATATTAAATAGACCAATAAATAAACCTTAATTTCATACATCTTTTTTAAAAAAAATGTCCACTATTTATAGAAAACTAACCGGTGTTAATACTGACATAACGACTATTAATTTTTTTGTAAAAACCTTTTTTCAAGACAGATTCTTAGGTTCATCTTTAGGTCTATTCTGGGCTGTTCTATCACCAATTCTAATGCTCGCAATTTTTACATTTGTGTTCGGATTTGTTTTTAGATCGAAATTACCAGGTGCCGAAACAAGTATTACCTTTGTAATCTGGCTTATAAGTGGGTATGGCCCATGGCTTTCAATTTCAGAAAGTATTATGACTTCTACAAACTCAATACTGGGTAGTGCAGGATTGATAAAAAATTTAAAAATTAAGTCTGAACTATTATCTATCGCTGGAACATTAATGGGAGTAGTGCCGTTAGTTGTTGCAATAAGTTATTTAGCCGTCTTGCTAATAATAAGCGGAAATAGCCCTAGTGTATATTGGTTAGTTTTGCCTTTGATAATTGCAATACAATTTGTATTTGTTGCAGGAGTAGGATTGTTTTTTTCTGCATTAGCTGTCTTTTGGCGTGATCTTACTCATATGCTACCTAATGCATTAATGATGGTGATGTTCTCAACCCCTATCTTTTATCCAATTACAGCTTTTCCTAAATTATTACAAAATGTCACTTTGTTTAATCCTATATATTTAATATCAGAGTGGTATCGGCAACCATTAATATATGATGCGTTCCCGCCGACGTGGACCTTACTGTATCTAATTTTCTCGGCAACAACTTCATATTACTGCGGTTTATATTTTTTTAAGCGTGTAAGCCCATACTTTGAATCAAGGTTATGAATAAAAATCAAAATAACGCACATGACATAATTACTAGAAAATTAAAAAAAACATTTTATGACATAAGTTTTAAAGATTTACCTAGGTTATTAAATAATCAGCTTGTAAACCTCAACGGATATGACGCAATACGAAATATAAGTCTTTGCGTAAAAGAAGGCGAGTTTTTAGGTGTTTTAGGTCGAAATGGTGCTGGCAAGAGTACTTTATTAAGAAATATTGGTGGTGTATTTAAACCAACTTCAGGATATGTTCAGTTAGGTAATCAAGCAAGCGGAATTTATGAATTAGGTGTTGCTAGTCATTTAGCAATGACCGGAAAGCAATTTGCAAAGCGCTGGTTAGAATTAAATAATATTCCCGACAATGAAATAAACATACAAATAAACGACATTAAAGATTTTTCTGAACTTGAAGAATACTTTGAAATGCCAATAAGAAGTTATTCTACAGGTATGAAAGCCCGTTTATTCTTTTCTGTTGCTACAGCCGTACCAGCAAAAATATTTCTTATTGACGAGATACTCTCAGTCGGTGATACATATTTTACTACAAAATGCTGGGGTCGCCTACGCAAAAAATTAACTAATGGTTGCTCTGGAATTATTGCAACACATGACTGGTCAGCTGTGCTTCGTCTATGCAAGCAATGTTGCATTATGAATAATGGTGAAATTACGTTTTATGGATCTGCAAAGGATACTGTAAAACAATATATCAACGCAGTAGATGAGCGAAAAAGAGAAATAGCATCATTTTCGATAAGTGAAAACTATGAAGTAGAACAAAATGCTGGAAATTCTCTGGAATTAGAAATTCCAATAAAAATTAATGCCGAACTTCAATTCCATTTCTCTTACTCAATAGAAATATTTAGGTCATTCTATGGGTGGGAAACGCTTATTTTATGTGATAAGAAAATGCTTAATGTTAATAGTGCAGGAAATTACAGAATAAAGATAAAGGTAGACGATTTTCCACTGCAAGAAGG
>NZ_JAVJUY010000265.1:0-39663 GCF_040220315.1 Fulvivirga sp. | reverse complement strand
CTAAATTATACCTTATTGGGGTAGGTTTTATATTCATTGATGTCGTTGTTTTTAGGGCTGTTTTAAATTATGAAAATAGATATAATGAAATCTTTATGGTAGGATATTCCACCATTATAGTAGTACTCCTGGATAACCCTGGAAAACTTATTCTATTTCTTCTTACTGCGCTAAGTACGCTTGTTATGATAACAATCCGCCAAACCCAGGCAGGTTTAGAAATTACCAATGATACAATAATGGCCTACCTGAACACTTCAATTGCTTTTTTTTGTGTTTATTATTTTACTGCCGTTTATAGAAATGCTTTATTAGCCAATGTGGATAAACTCAAAGAGTACAGTCGCACACTTGAAGAACAGGAGAAAGAAATCATTCAACAAAGGGATGAGATATTTAGAAACAGGCAACTTTTAAGAGCCACCATTGATAGTTTACCTTTATTCATTGGATTAATTGATATGAATGGTAAATATCTGATTGCCAATTCATTATATGAAAAAACATTTAATAAGCCGGTTCGGGAAATTGAAACGTTACACTACACTAGTGTACTTCCGCCCAACATACGAAAAATTCATGAGCCATTAATTAAAGAAGGGTTGAAGGGAAATTCACCAAAATTTAATGAACAAGTTAAAATGCCGGATGGGCGAAATATACATACATTGGGTAGGTACATTCCCATCTATGACTCGAACAAAGTACAATTCGCCTTAGCGGTGTATGTTATAAATATTACAGATTTAAAAACTACTGAGAAAAAGTTAATTGAGCTTAACAAAACAAAAAACAGGTTACTCAGCATTATAAGCCATGATATTAAAGGCCCTCTGAACTCGTTAAAAGGGATGATGAGTATCCGAGATACCATGTCTGAAAAAGAGTTTGAAGAGTTTAATAACAAACTAAGTATTCAGCTAGGTAAAGTAACTTTTAATATTGATAATTTATTGAACTGGGCCAAAACACAAATGGAGGGTTTTAAGAGCAAGCCTGAAAAAGTGAATATCGAGACGATTTTGGAACAGAACATTGATTTATACAAGGAGGATCTGGAAGCAAAAAATATAGCGCTTACCAGCAGCCATGTTGTTACTTCAGAAGCGTGGGTAGATCAGGAAAGCTTAAAACTTGTAGTAAGAAACCTGCTAAGCAATGCCATCAAGTTTACTCCTGAAAAAGGCACCATTGAGGTTATTTCATCAGAAGGACCGGACGAAATTATTATTGATATTATTGATAGTGGCGTAGGTATTTCTGAAGCTCGTATTAAAGAGTTACAAGCAGGTGCTAAATCAATAAAATCTGAATCAGGTACTTTAGGTGAGTCCGGCACCGGACTAGGCCTTTCGTTAAGTATAGATTTAATTAAACTGAATAAGGGTAAGCTAATGCTCACCAATAATAAAACCACTGGTACAACTGCAAGAATTATTCTACCAAAGAACAAATCATAGCGATTTAACAAGCTCAACCATTTTACCCTTCATTTTTGGCGATGGCAACGTTCCAATACCCGCTTTTAAGTTATCAACCATGTGGTGTGGTTTTGATGTACCCGGAATAACACAAGTAACTGCTTCATTCGATAGAAGATACTTCAAGAAGAATTGACCCCAGCTAGCACAATCGAACTCTTTCGCCCATTCAGGGAGTTGCTTTCCCTTTACTTTTTTGAAGAGGTAGCCTCCGCCATAAGGCCGATTAATTAAAACAGCTATTCCCAGATCTTTAGCTAAAGGTAAAATGGTGTTTTCTGCTTCCCTGGAATCTATTGAATAGTTTAACTGAATAAAATCTATGGGTTCAGATTTCATAATCGATTCCATACGACCAAATGCACCTGAAACATAATGAGTTATACCGATATGCCGTATCCGCCCTTGTTCTTTCCAATCCTTTAGGGTTTTAATATGCGTTTGCCAATCCAACAAATTATGAATTTGCATTAAATCCATGCGCGCTTTTTTCATCAGCTGTATCGATTGATTCATCTGATTAATTCCAGCCTGCTTGCCTGATGTCCAAACCTTGGTTGCCATAAACAGGTCATTGACAATTCCCAGTTTTGAACTTAAATCCCCTACCACTTCTTCCGACCGTCCATACATAGGTGATGAATCCACCACAGAACCACCATAGCTTCTCAGTTCACGCAGCACATTCGATAGTGCTTCCCGTTCAGATGAATTGCTGCCAATATCAAAAGTTTGCCAAGTGCCCAAACCAACGACTGGCAGCATTTCATTGGTATTGCCAATTACTCTTGTTCTAATTTTTGTTGCATCTAAACCCATCGAATTAAAGCCTAAACTTAAACCTGCACCTGCTGCTGATAATAACTTAACTGCATTCCTACGATCCATAACACTATTTTAAAATTACACTTACTTTTTTACTTGTATAATACCACACTGCCACCAATGGCATAATGGCGAGTGACTTATAGGCAATGCCTGCTCCTAAACTATTGAGGCCGGCAAAAAACAACGCTCCTATTAAATCGCCACTTCGATATATGACTGCATCTAAAAAGCCCTTGTACTTATTCATTCCTGGTTTAATACTGTAATAAAGCTCTCTGCTTGGTTTGGTAATGGTAAAATTTCCGGTGCGAAACACTATTACTGCCATAAGAATAGGAATTAGGGAAGGTGATAAAAACATCACTAAGAATAACACTGCCGTTAGCACCGGAATGGTGGATACATACCTTTCAACTTTGATGCTTTTGGTCGTCAAAATATGATGAACCAACAGGGTGAGAAGGCTAATGAGCAAATCGCGCAATGCAAAAATAATTTGTGGTTCTATTGCACTTTCATATCTGGCAATAACATCCAATTGTTGGTAATAGAGATAGGTTGCTACCAAGGAATACAAGAGCAAAAATGATCCATACCTCGTTTTATCTAATTTGTTAGACTTGTTTAAAGTTTCCTTTGATACACAATTTTTTGTGTATGACATTGCAATGCTAAAGGCAGCCATACCCATTACAACTAATGAATTCAACACCATTGGCACATACTCACTCGAGTTGGAAGCGACCATAACAATCACTAATAGTGATCCTACAATTGCACCTAAAGAACCATGAGCGATAATAAATGCAAAATGACCTTTGTTTGTTTGCACACCTTCTGATAGCGCTCTCCAAAATTGTGTGAGCAGCACTAAGCTTAAAGAGCTCACCAACACATAAATGAAAGCTGCTGCTAATTGATCTTCTAAAAGATTAGATACTGGAAATACTAACAAGAATAACCCGGCTAGTAGATAAAAACCTACCCAACCCTCCATCAGATAGAGTAAAAAGGAAAATAGTAGAAGCAAGCCAAAAGAGAAAAACATGAGCATTGGTAATATTTCCAGCCCAGCCGTAAGTGCACTATCGTCTTTTACCGGCCTAACCATTTGTAGTACCATCATAAGCAAGGTAAATGAACAAGTACTCCAGAATACGAACCCTCGATTTTGCATCTAACAAACCTGCTAAAACCACCTTGGTTTAATGTAAGTTTTAGTTAATGCACATGTGGTTTTAATTAATTTGTATGCTTTTCGCGATACTTAGAAGGAGTGGTTTTGGTGAATTTTTTAAACGCCTGATTGAATGATGAAAGCGAGTTGAACCCACAATCAAACGCCACGCTGGATACCGTGAAATTTGGGCTTTCCTTCAGTATTTCTTTTGCTTTTTCCACTCTGTAGCTATTCGTAAAGTCAACAAAGCTCATTTTTAATTTGCTGCCAAAAAGTAACGAAAGAAGGTGTTTAGGAATATTCAATTCTTCAGAGAGTTTAGATAGCGAATACTCATTATCGAGGTATGGCGACTTTGCTTTATAGTATACCAAAATCTTCGATTTGTAATTTTCGGCCTGCTCATCATCGAGATTGATGTTTTTATACTTAGCATCTGTATTGAATATACTATTGCGCTTTTTGATAAGGTGAAAACTCAGAAAATAGACAACAGCCGAATAAACAATTGGTGCATAGTAATACGGGTTTAATCGTAATTCATAATTTGAGAAATAAATGAACACAAAAACCAGCACACCTAACGTAAGAATGAGACCCCACGTAAATTGAAGTTTGCTAAAGCTGTTACGCAGATTTAACAAAATGATTAAAGTAATAGCAAGGTAAATAATCGACTGAAATAATAAGGCCGTATAACCACCCTGATACCAAAAACCTTCAATTGAAAGCCATGGTGCTGCCAGTAAAATGACCCCCCCGGGAATAAAATGAATCCAGTTTAATGGCTTCCAGGCAATGGTATTCTTCATTGAGAGGATATAAAACAACAACAGTGGCCCGACAAAATAATGTGCAGCAAAGCCTACATTTAAAAACCATAGAGGCACTGCTTCAGTAAAAATATATAGCGTTGACTTTATCACCCTTAAGCCGAGCATAAGAAAGAGGGCGCCAAGAATTTTGGATGAGATGCTTTTTTTATCAAAGAAGATCAGGAAATCGATACCCAAAAAAATACTTTGGATACCGCCTACACTGCATACTATGAGAATGACATCTCTAATCGTCATAAAACGAAAATAGAGAATTCTAGCTTAAATTATCACTCATTGCGCAACACTGTTACCGGATTAAGCATGGCAGCCCTGGTTACATGGTAAATGGTGGATGCCGCTGCAAATACTACTGTCACCGAGAGTGTGAAGAGAAAAATGGATTCGTTTAAATCAATATGAAAGGCAAAACCATTTAACCATTCATTCCCATAAAATATTATGATTCGTACAGCAACAAGATTTCCTATTATCACCAACAGCAAAATATCTTTAAATATTAAGGCCGTTATCGATGTTGTGTTTGATCCTAATACTTTGCGTATTCCTATTTCTTTAAGTCGCTTTTCAACCATAAAAAAGGAAAGGGATACCAATCCTAGAAATGAAATAAATAAGGTTAGCACTGTAAAGGCTCTAAATACCTGAAAGAATGTGCCTTCTGATTCATGCCTTCTGTTGAGCTGATCGTCTAACCAATAATAGGAAAATGGCAGCTCAGGAAATGACTCTTTAAATATATTTTCTATTGAAGATAAATTCATTTGGTAATTATCCGACTCCATTTTTACTAGTAAATCAGATAGCTCTGTCGATATATTAAAATAAGCTGTGGGCTTAAAGTCTTCTTTTAAAGATTCCTGAAAATAATTACTAACCACACCAACTATTTCAAATGTTCCCATGCCATTAAAATTAACTAGGGAACCTATAGCTTCATCTGGTTTTCGAAACCCATATAAGTCCAATCCTTCTTCATTGATAATAACTCTTGAAGAGTCTGCCTCGCTTAGAAAGTACCGACCAGCCAGCAAATCAGCCTTTAACATTGGAAAATAATCCTTGCCCACTACCATCTTAAAGCATACAGCATTATTTGATTGTTCTACATCCTGACCTACTCTTGAAGTACCTCCCCTCCAACCTACTTGAGTACCCGGAACGTCCGATGATAGCGCAACATTTGTTGCTAATCCTTTAGATACTAATTGGTTTTTTACTTGAGTTAGTTTGCGTTTATGATCTTCAGCGTCTCTTAATATATCCGGTGATTCTATTACTAATGTTTGGGACGTATCTATTCCTAATTCCTGGCTATTCATAAATGAAAATTGTCCATAAACGATCAACGTCCAGGAAATTAACCCTGCGCTTGCAGCAAACTGACCTGCCACCAAAAACTTCCGCAATTGTCCTGTGGTGCTATTACCTGCATTTTGTTTTAAACTCTCCATAGTTCCGAAGCGGGATATAACTACTGCAGGATATAAGCCTGTTACTAACGTACAGAAAACCCATGATGCAGATACAAAACCAATAAATTCTGAAGAAATCATATCCCAAAAGTGGAGGTTTGAGTTGGCTAGATGATTAAAAGCAGGAACAGCCAACCAAATTAACAGGATGCTTATGCAAATTGCCAACAAGTTAACGAGTGCAGATTCGAGAAAAAACTGTGTCTTAAGCTGTGTTTTACTTGATCCAAGTGTTTTTCTAATTCCTACCTCTTTAATTCTTTCTGTGGCCTGAGAAATGTATAAATTGATATAATTTACCCATGCTGTTATCAAAATGATGATGGCTACAATGATTAAAAATACTATTGTTTCATAATCTCCATTTGCTGACAACTCCTGATTTATGTTCGAATGTAAATGAATGTCTGACAATGGCTGAAGTTCAAAACTCACCATTTTACTACCTCTTCGTTCGCCTCCATGTTTATCAATAAAGGCAGGAAAGCGGGATGCAAGTGATTCTAAATCAGTTGAAGGTGCAACCTTAATGTACGTGACATAATCAAACCAATTCCAGGCATACGCATTTTCCTGACCGGTTAAATAGGAAAGTGAGGCATATGAAATCAATACATCCGCTGTCAGGTGCGAATCTGCCCGCTTCTTAAAAATGCCTGTAATTGTGTACTCCAAAATACCATCAATTGAATTGATGGTTAAGGTTTTATCCATTGGGTCTTCATTGGGAAAATAAACCTGGGCTAGTTCATCCGAAATTACAGCACTATGCACGTCCACCAGAGCTGTTTTGGGGTTACCCTTAATCATCTTAAATGAAAATAATTGTAGGTGCGAACTGTCTACATAATGAATATTTTTATATGTCTGGATAATTGATCCATATTTAATAAATCCACCATTACCCCAACCCATCGGTATAATTCGACAAAAACCAGTTACTTCTGGCATATCCTCTGTAAGGCCGGGGCCAACTGCTGAATACGTTGCTGCAGTGTGATACGGTTCTTTGCCTTCAGGAGTAAAGAGCATAGAAACCCGATAAATGTTTGGGTAATCCGTATGAAATTTATCAAAACTCAATTCCCTATGTGCATGAGTCATGATTATTAAAAATGAGGCAAGTCCCACTGAAAGACCTAAAACATTAATGAGTGTTAGCTTCCAATGTCGCTTGAAATTTCTAAATGAAGTAATCAGATAATTTCGAATCATGGCGTTGAAAGTGCTATTTTGTTTCAAGTATTGATGTGTAATTAATTAATTCGCAACGCTGATAAATTAAATTGCAATGTGGTTGGCGCTCAGACTGAATATTATTTAAATTCAATTACCATTAACCAAATCAATACAGCAATGAAGAAGTTATTTATTTTGGCACTTTTATGTACACTAGCCTTTGCAGAAGATTCATACTCCCAATCTGAATTTAAGGTGATTACTGTGGTCGAATCTATCGTTCCTGGAGGACTGGGAAGATCAAGACTAATAGAAAATACTAGTGAAGTAGATATTGACGAGTTTACAACGGAGAGGACAGACGGAAAAAAAAGTGATCAGGGGAGCATCAAAAGAAAGGACGCCAAGGTGGATGAGTTTGAAGAGTCAAAACTTCTTAACTTTTACTCACTAACAGGTATCAATTTTCAAAATATTGCTTCAAATGATGCCCTCATTACCTCAAAAATAAATCAAATGTTATCTGACGGCTGGGATTTAGTATTTGTAACAAGTGCTGCTGAAAGTGATGCCGGCAAAGACGATGGTGATGGAATTTACATTACACGATTATTTTTTAAGCGTTAAGTTAATACCCATTGCGAGCACTCATATTTCATAATTAGTAAGCCTTGTTTAACTTTAATCATATTAAACCTACCAAACCATGAACTATCTAAAATTCATTTTGTGCTTTTCTTCAATGATTATGGTTTTATCCAGCTGTGAAGCACAGATTCCAATTAAAGAGCAACAAATCGCATCTGCTGTTATGGCTGCGCCAGAAGAAAAAAGAGCCGATGCCACCGTTATGGGATTCAATGACAAAAATGAACTGGTCATTATCAAATTAGGAACTAATGAGCTTATCTGCATTGCAGATGATCCACAAAAAGAAGGTTACAACTCTTCTTGTTATCACAAAGATTTGGAGCCGTTTATGGCCAGAGGCCGTGAATTAAAAGCTGAAGGAAAGAGCAGGGAAGAAATCTTTGATATAAGGGCCAAAGAGGCTGAATCTGGCAAATTGAAGCTCCCAGAAAATCCGGCAACGTTACATGTGCTTTCAGGTGCTAATGGTAAATATGATGCTGAAAAAGGAGAAGTTGTTGGTGCCAACTTAAGGTATGTGGTTTACATACCCTATGCCACACCTGAGTCTACCGGATTACCTATTCGCCCGCTGGTACCTGGTGGTCCATGGATTATGGATCCAGGCACAAACAGAGCGCATATAATGATTACACCACCCGCAGATAATTAAGATCCGAGCCAGTTTTTGAAATCTGAAGCTTTTTCTGCGCTTATAGTTACCGGCTCTTCTGTCTTATGGGCTAACTCCACAAGTAATTTACCCTTGTGATATTT
Source organism: Fulvivirga sp. (assembly GCF_040220315.1). GTDB lineage: Bacteria > Bacteroidota > Bacteroidia > Cytophagales > Cyclobacteriaceae > Fulvivirga. The sequence continues at coordinate 31,277 of NZ_JAVJUY010000265.1, read as the reverse complement.
ATGTGTGGCCTGTATAGCAGAAAAGCCTACTAAATACTGGCGGTTGGCACGATAGAATTTTTCAGGATCAAGCTGGTTCATCAGCTCATCCAGATTATAATCCATCAAGTATTTCTTATCTTCCTGAGTAACCAAGTAAACCACTCCGTTTTTAGTGAAGAAATAGGCGATGTCATTGGTTTCTACGGACAAGAGCTTCTCCCCTTGCTTTAACAAAAACCTCGACTTAAACTTCCTGTCATCCATGCGGATTTTACCTATAAGCTCATTCAAATCAACAGATGAATTGGAGCTGCCAAAAGAGATTTTAAGATCGTTATACTTTTGCAGGCTCAGGGCCAGATCTTCTTTTTTTATAGGCTTAAGCAAATAATCTATGCTGCTCACTTTAAATGCCTTGAGCATATACTCATCAAACGCTGTAGTAAATATGACCGGTTTGGTAATCTTTATTTTTTCAAAGATCTCAAAGCTTATCCCATCACTCAATTGGATGTCCATAAAGATAAGATCAGGCTCGTTATGATTTCTCAGCCACATCACAGATTCTTCTACACTGTCAATAACCTCTACAATTTCTATGGCCGGATTAATCTCTTCCAACACTTTCTGAAGCCTTCTGAAGGCAGGAGCTTCGTCTTCTATGATGAGTATTTTCATGCAGAGACAAGGCTTTTTTCACTAACAACATTGAGCAAAGGAACCGCTACCATATAATTTCCATGGGTAACAATCACATCAATATTATAATCACCAAAATAGGCATAGCGCTTTCTTATATTTTGCAATCCTGTTTTTGTTGATTTCTCAATAGATTTTTTCTCTTGAAGGTTATTCTTCACAATGAGTGACTTGCCATTTTCAGTATATATTTCGATATGTAATGGATGCGCTTTTGAGATAATATTATGCTTTATGGAATTCTCTACTAACATCTGTAGCGTTAAAGGCGCAATACTTTTTTCTAAATAATTGTCAGCTACTCTAATATCTACAGATAAATTCTCAGGGTATCTCATTTGTAACAGAAAAATATATGCCCTTACAAACGCCAATTCGTCTTCTAACGGTACTAACTCTTTTTCTTTATTTTGTAATATGTAACGATACACTTCAGATAATTTCTCAGTGAAATTAACGGCCAGGTTTTGATCTTCTGCGATAAGCGTAGTGAGTGTATTAAGGCTGTTAAATAAAAAGTGCGGACTCATCTGATTTTGCAATACCTCGAACTGTGTTCTAATCTGCTGATTTTTAAGCTCTTCATTTAACCGGATTGAATTTTTCCACTGCTCAAAGAAGTATACGTTTTCATATACCGATCCTACAACTGAAGCGGTAATAACATTAATAACCGCATTTCCGGCTAAATATGAGAAAGAGAAAATATCCTGATCTTGATTAAAGTTAAAGATTGAACATAAAATAGGATCTGCCACGGTCATAAAAGAAACCAAAGAAACAAATGTGATCAATAATCTTTTTGGGGTTTGCCTAATCTGTGGGAACTTCCGTCTGAAGTACATAAACATGGCAAATGCGGCATTCCAATAGGTAGCTGTAAATATGAAAGAGGTAAAGTATTTCTCTAATGCTGTTTGTCCTTCGTCAATACCATGAATTAACATCATAATATAAGACAATATTAAGATGCCTATCCAACGAACGTAAACTTCCTTAAAAGTAATTCCTCCTATTTTCATCAGCTTCAAATTTGTACAAAATACGATTTTCTAATAATAAGATGGAATATAATCTCAACTCAAACCGGATAATTCACATTTGAAACCTAATTTATTTCATTTGAAGCAATACTTACTTCCTAATAGAAGCCATTCAGCGTAAATCATAAATAATCCTGTCTCATTTTACTTATTTATGGCTTCACCTAAAAACTCATTTCTTAAAATTGATCAGCCTTATACTTTGGTCTCAGATTCAAACAAAAAAAGAAAATGAAAAATCTCAGACCTTTATTTTTAGTATGTTTTGGCTTTCTATCCTTTAATCTACAAGCTCAAACGCAAGTAGTAAAAGGCACAATCATAGACCAACAGGCAGAGTACCCAATTATTGGGGCATCAATTGTAGTGGCTAATAGTGAACCTCTTATCGGAACTGTAACTGATTTGGAGGGTAATTTCCGTTTAGAAAAAGTACCCGAAGGCAGGCAAACGCTTATAGTCCAATATGTAGGATACAAAAGTATCACACTACCAAACGTTCTTGTCACCTCCGGTAAAGAAGTAGTGCTAAACGTAAAATTGGAAGAGTCGGTTGAAAAGCTTGATGAAATTGTAATTACAGCTGACGCCAATAAAGATCTTCCTCTGAATGAGTTGGCAAAGGTTAGTGCCAGAACCTTTAACCTGGAAGAAACCCTTCGTTTTTCTGGCGGACGAAACGATGTGGCGAGATTAGCAACTTCCTTTGCCGGAGTAAGCGCACCCGATGATTCCAGGAACGATATCGTGGTGCGGGGCAATTCACCCACAGGCCTATTATGGCGAATAGAGGGTATACCTATGCCAAATACCAACCATTTTGCAGCTTTTGGAACTACGGGCGGCCCTGTAAATGCATTAAATCCTAATTTATTGGCTACTTCAGATTTTCTCACAGGTGCTTTTCCTGCAGAATATGGTAATGCCACTTCCGCTGTTTTTGATGTTGGTTTTAGAGATGGTAACAAAGATAAATTTGAGTTTACTGGTCAGTTAGCTGCATTTAGTGGCTTAGAGTTTATGGCAGAAGGGCCCGTATTTAAAGAAACAGGAGGTTCATTTATTGCTTCTTACCGGTATGGTATTGCCAGCCTCGCTGCTACCGGCACAAGTGCCACCCCATTTTTTCAGGACTTCTCCTTTAAATTAAACAGTGGTAATACTAAAACTGGTAAATGGGAGTTATTTGGCCTTGGCGGCATAAGCAGCATCGATTTTCTTGGTGATGAAATTGAAGAGGATGATCTATTTGCCAACCCCAATGAAGATGCTTTTGTTGAAAACGGACTTGGGTTGGTCGGTTTAAGTAACACCATAAAACTTAATAAAACCACCTTCTTAAAAACCACTGTGGGCCTTAATTATAACTCATCAGATTTTGATCAGGACAATCTATTCAGAAGCGAACCAGATGGTCCCGTTACAGGAAAATACCGTGCTACAGAATCCGAACAACAGGAAAACAGATTGACTATATCCTCTACCCTGAACAAAAAGTTTAATGCCAGGTGGAGCTTAACCACGGGCTTTTTGAACGAAACGTATGATTTAAGCATCGACACAAAAGATGCTGATAATAGAAACCTGGCAGATGAGGGCCTTGACAATAACAATGATGGTATACCGGATCAACTGCCTCAGGTTTTATTTGTTGATGACCAGTATAACCTAACGCAGGTTTTCGCACAGGCAGAGAATAACATCACTGATGATTTAAGCCTAACTTTTGGCATACATGGCCAATACCTGGATTTTACAGAAGATTTTATTGCAGAACCAAGAATTGGACTTAGCTGGCAAGCAAGGCCTAACCAGCGTTGGAGTGTAGGCTACGGACTGCATTCGCAAGTAGTACCTGGGCCGGTGTTATTCTATACAGAATTTGATCCCAATAGTAACTCATTCGAAAGAACAAATGATGAGCTGGATTTTATCAAAAGCCACCATTTTGTGTTGGCCTATGATCGAAACCTAGGCACCGACTGGAGGCTGAAAGCCGAAGCCTATTACCAAAGCTTGTTCGATGTGCCAGTGGAGTCAACACCTTCTAGCTACTCTGTTATCAATGAAGGCTCAGACTTTGAGTTCAGGGAAAAAGGCAATTTGGTAAATGACGGCACCGGTTTTAATACGGGTGTAGAATTAACGTTAGAAAAATTCTTCAGCAAAGGCTACTACCTTTTATCTACAGCTTCCGTATTTAACTCCAGATATGAAGGCAGTGATGGCATAGAAAGAAATACTGCTTACAATGGAAATTATGTTTACAATTTACTACTAGGAAAAGAATGGAAATTTGGCCCTGGGGGTAAAAATGCGTGGACTTTCGATACAAAATTCACCACCGCGGGTGGCAGACCTTATACACAAATAAACCTTCAGGAAACTATCAATAATGGTGGGCGAGAAGTGTTTGACGAAAATAGGGCCTATGAAGAATCACTAGCTGATTACGTACGATGGGATGTGAAGTTTGGCGTTCGATTAAACAGCAAAAACAAAAATATAACGCATCAATTTTTCGTAGATCTTCAGAACGTGCTAGGAATTGAAAATGAGTTTACCAGAAGGTACAACGAAGTAACTGGCAGAGTGGACGTGGTAGAGCAAAATGGTTTCTTCCCAGATGTGATGTATAGAATTCAATTTTAAAACCAACTAAATCATGCAAGTAGAAATATTTTCAACAAACATTAATTCCCCCACACAGGCCAATATTATTATTGGCCTCATCCACTTGTGCTTTCCTAACTTAAGCGCACATGTCGATTTATTCGATTCGGATCACATTTTGCGAATTGAAAAAAATTACGGTCGATTAAAACCTTATGAAATTAGCCGATATATTCAGACCTTGGGTTTTAAAGCTCAATTAATTAAATAAAGACCATGGATAGTTCTACTGTATTCAATATCGTCAACGCATGGGTGCTGCCCTTCTGGATACTTCTCATATTTTTCCCTAAATGGAAACTAACAAATAAGATAGTTCAGGTTGGAGCTGCGCTGCTGGCAATTATTTACAGTTTTTATTTAATAACAGGACCAGCCATTGACTTTACCTCCTTCGGCAGTCTGGCAGGTGTTAAAGAGCTTTTCACTTTAGAAAATGCAGTACTCATTGGCTGGGTACATTACCTGGCTTTTGATCTGTTAGTTGGTAATTGGATCGTAAATGAAGCTAAAGAGATAGGAATCAATCATTGGTTTATCATCCCTTGTCTACTCTTTTGTTTTATGTTAGGGCCAGTGGGTTTTTTGTTGTTTCAGCTATTAAAGTTCGCAAAAGTTGGAAGGGTTAATTAATTACCTGCCTGGAGAAGTAAACACCCTGCTGAGTCAGTTTGGTTTATTATTCCTTGTTTTGGCCGCGCTTTGTTTGGTTTTGATGCAGTTAGACACACGAATGCTCATGGGTGTGAATGTATGGCTCAAACCATTAAAGTTTGCCATATCCATCGGTATATTTTTAATTACCTCAGCCTACCTGATAGAACTACTCCCTTACACAATCGGTAAGAAAAATTCATTGGCATGGGTACTAATCATCACCATGCTCATTGAAATAGTATGCATAATTATTCAGGCAGCACGCGGCCAGCAATCTCATTTTAATATTACTGACCCAATCGGAAGTATCTTTTTTCCTCTAATGGGCATAGCCATAGCCATCACTTATATTGTTTATGCCTACCTGCTTTTAGAATTCATCCGACATCCAATGGCATTACCTCAGCCTCTTTTATGGGCCATTTGGCTGGGGTTAATCATTTTTCTGTTTGGCGGAATTTCGGGGTTTATGATGGTTGGCAATCTGAAGCATAGTATAGGTATAGCTGATGGTGGGTTTGGATTACCTTTTACAAACTGGAGTACGGTAGGTGCTGATTTACGGGTATCTCATTTTATCAGCCTTCATGCCATACAGGTTATACCGCTTCTAGCTATATTTCTTATGAAAATAAAAGCACCATTCCCTACAGCTACTGTAATAATTACCGGCATTATCTATTTGGCTTTTGCAGTGTTCACGCTCATTCAAGCATTGCATGGCAAATCTTTTATTAAAATTTAATTATCTGATAATCAATTCATTAAAACTTAAACTTAAACAATTTAACCCCTTCTGTAATTTTCAATATACGTTTTATACTTACTCCATAAGTTGATCATTTCAATCAGTGAACGAAGAACTATTTTTATCTAAAGTAAAAGAGCACGAAGGTATCATTAACAAGATCCTTTATCTCTATGTGGACACACAGGAAGATAAAAAGGATATGTATCAGGAGATTGTACTTCAGGCGTGGAAATCGATGAGCCGGTTTAGAGGTGATTCTAAGTTTTCTACTTGGTTATATCGTGTGGGTCTTAACACGGTAATGACCTTTAATAGAAAGGAATCACGAATTCAGCAACAGCCACTTGAAACCTCTTTTGATTTAGAGCAACCTTCAACCGAAGTGTCGGACAGATCGTTAAAACTAATGCAGGCCATTAAGCTGCTTAATGATATCGACAAATCGATAATTACACTTCATTTAGAAGACTATTCGCATGATGAAATTGCTGAAATGATCGGGATTACAAAAAACAATGTGACAGTGAAAATACATCGCATTAAAGATGAGTTGAAACGAAAATTACAAGCTAATGGATGAGTTAAAAAAAGCTTGGAACGAACTTAAAGGCAATAATCCATCGGAAAATATTCGCTTGGATATTAATGAACTACAAGAAAGTATCCGATCTAAAAGTGTAGGAGTAATTGAAACCTTACATAAAAAATTAAGGCTTAAAACTTGGTTTGTATGGGGTGGCATTGTGTTTTTTCTAGGCATCATCTATTTAGACACCAATCCAATTACGGATATATTACTCTACATAATCACAGTAGTCTATTTTATTAGCGGAATTATATTAACTAAAGAAAGAAAAATCATTAAGGATGAAATTGACTTAAGTAAAAATTTAAAAACCACGCTTGAGACATTTCAATTTAAGGTGAAGCGAATACTCAGATATGAAGAACTTATAGGGCTCATTCTTTACCCAATCTCAGCAAGTGCCGGATTTATAGTGGGGCTTAATATCGAACATGATAATTCAGATTTTTTTGACACAACCAAAGGCTGGTTGATTTGGGCAGTAGTTATAGGTGTGTTAACACCATTATGCCATTGGTTTGCGAAATGGATGAACAAAAAAGCCTTTGGTAAGTACCTGAAACAACTAGAAGAAGATATCAACGAACTGAATAAGCAAGAAGGATGATTTCTGTTAAAAATTCAATTGATCAAATTCTATTTACTGTAGAGAACAACCAAATAATCAATCATCAAAAACAGGTGTTTGCTACTCTAAAAGGTAATGAAATTATTAATAGTTCTGGTCAAACCATAATGAAAATTGATGGGAAACAAGGTATTTCCATGACTGATGATATGCCTGTAATAAGTCATTTAGATAATAAAATCCGAAATATGAATAGCCAGGTTATTGGTAAACTCGAAGGTACTGGCAGCGAGGAAGAATTCACATTAGGTGCTTGCTCAATAATTTTATATGCCTAATAATCAGTTAGTTAAATAATTTTTCACATTTCTGTAATTATCTCAATTCCATTTTTACTAACTCAGTGAACGTTCATTAAAGTAATTATTAAAAAGTAAAACAATAAGCTAATGACACTTTCATTGAATAAAAAACGAATCAAACGTATAGTAATTAAACTACTGGTATTTGCCTTGTCTTTTCTTGGAGGCATGATGCTGGCCAGAGTAACTAAAGCACAGGATGCCAAATCGTTACTTTGGAAAATTGAGGGTAAGGAACTTAAAAAACCATCCTATCTCTACGGAACTGTCCACCTGATTTGCAAAGAAGATTTCAGGTTTGATGAGTCTATAACCTCAGCACTAAATACTACGGAGCAAACCATTTTGGAAATCGATTATGATGACCCAGAGTTTATGACCAAAATGCAACAAGGTTCATTAAACCCGGGAATGAAGAATATTTCCGAAGAATTTACTGCCGAACAAAAAGAGGTAACAAACAAATTCTTTAAAACACATTATGGCGCTGATTTAACACAATTAGGTGTGGTAAAGCCATTTGGTCTTTTATCTATGGTAATTCAAAAATCGGTGACATGCCCTGTGGTAGAAAGTTATGAGCAAACCTTTGCCAATAACGCGAAAGAACGAAATGTTGAAGTATTAGGGTTGGAAACAGTGGAGTTTCAAACAACACTATTTGATCAGTTGCCAATGGAAGACCAAATTGAACTTTTGGTTACTAGCATCAATGATTTTGAGGATGGCAAAGAGGATTTTACAAAAATGATTGATGCGTATAAAAAGCAAGATATTGTAGCCCTCAAGAAGTTTATGACCGATTCACCAGAATATGAAAAGTTTGAAGACTTGCTGATTAATGACAGAAATGAAGACTGGATTTCCAAAATAGAAAAGCATGCGAAAGAAAAACCTACCTTCTTTGCTGTTGGTGCGCTGCACTTGGCCGGAGATAATGGGGTAATTAAACTACTTGAGAAAGAAGGTTATAAGGTGAGTCCTGTTTCAAATGCTGTTCAGTAAATTGAGGTTAGTAGATTTTTGAAATAGCCGTGGATATTTCCCGGCTATTTTTTTGAAAGTAGAATAGATTGATCCTATCAGGAGTCAATGAAATCAACTTAATTTGGGCTGAATGATCGACTTTACTAAGGTTTAATACGATAGTAAGGTTACCTGGCAATTTCATGTTAATCCCTGATCACTATTTTATTAAAAAAATTAAGCGAAAATATTTGTATTATCTTACGCAGTTTTTCGTATATTAGAGTGTGGATGAGATAAAAAATATAGTAATGGAGCCGGCACTAAGGTATAGTAAAGCAAATGATGGGATCACTAAATCTGATTTCTTAAACATAGTACACTACTGCGGGCTTAACATCACAGAATTTTCTTCCCTACTTCCGGTAAGCAAAAGAACCATAGAAAAAGCCAAAAACAACGACCTTCTAAGCCCTGTAGTTAGCGACAGGGTACTTCAGATAGCAGCCCTTTATCAGTTTGGTTCAGAGGTAATTGGCAGCATAGAATCTCTAAGAAAGTGGATGTCCTCGCCCCTGATAGCATTGGGTGGCAAAAAACCATTAGATTTTATAAATAACGATACTGGAATATCCATTGTAAGAGATTTATTAGGAAGAATAGAGCACGGGGTGTATTCTTAAAATGATTCTTCATAGGGTTACCACCAAGGCATATATTCAGGATTTTTCAGGAACGGGAGCCATGTTGTACGGTGGCCGTTGGAATCATAAAGGCACAAGAATGGTGTATACCTCCGCCAGCCTTTCATTGGCCACATTAGAGATTGTGGCAAATCTTTCATCAGATCGAATCAATAGAGGCCTGTATTGTGTCGAGATTAATTTCCCTGATCATCTTGAAATAACTGAACTCACGACACTTCCTAAAAAATGGAACCGATATCCATACACTCAAAAAACGATGGATAAAGGTTCTCAATTCATTAAAAAAGGAGGTTTATGCTTAAAAGTGCCCAGCGCACTGGTACCATCAGAGTTTAATTACCTAATCAACCCTATGCATGATCAGGCCTCACAAATAAAATTTATTGATGCCAGACCAATGATTTTAGACCAACGACTTTTAAAACATCATTAATTATTACTCATACCTCAAAGTGTTCGATGGATTTAGCCTTGCCGCCCGAATCCCATGATAAGTAACGGTTAAAAGAGCCACAGTCAATCCAATTAAAAAGGAAAGTACATATACAGACCAGCCCATTTCAATTTTAAATTTAAAATCTTCCAGCCACCAATTGTTCATTAGAAAACTGGCTAACGGAGCAGCGATAATAAAGGCTATCAAGGCCATAAATACAAACTGCTTATTAATCAGTATAAATATGGCTGAAACAGGGGCACCAAAAACCTTTCTTATTCCAATTTCTTTCGTTCTGTTAATAGCATTAATACCAGCAAGTCCAAAAAGCCCGAGTCCGGAGATTAACAGTGCAAATAGTGTAGAGAAGCCCATGATATTCATCCAGCGCTCAAAAGATGCATACTGAGCCTGTATATCGTCATCAAGAAAAGTATACTCAAAGGGCTTATCTGCAATCGACTCATTAAATGCCTTTTCTACTCTTTCTAATGCAGTTGGTAAACTTCCTGCTTTTAACTTGATGAGCAGAGTCGTGTAATACCCTACTTCATTTTTATCCATAGACAAAAACATAGGCTCAATTTCAGATTCTAAAGATCTGAAGTGATAGTCTTTTACAACACCAATCACTTTATAACCCAGGCTGGCCGTATCTTCTCTCCAATTCAGATATTCCTCTAATGGATTTTCCCAACCCATATCCTTCACAAGAGCTTCATTTACAATAAGAGCTGTTGTATCAGATGGTATTGATGGACTGAAATTCCTACCCTCAAGTAATTCTATTCCCATTGCATCCATGTAACTAGGGTCAACTGCCCATACATAGGCCTTTTTATTTTCACCATCTATTTCATACCCATATCTTGACCAGCCTCTGTTAAAAGATGATGTTGTGCCCGAAACACTTACAATATTTGGTTCATTTTGTAGATTATTTCGCACTCTTTCCACCGCCAGATTGGCCTCTTCAGTCCAGCCTAACTGAATGGGCACCACCAATACCTGATCTTTATTAAATCCAAGGTCTTTTGTTGTGATGTATTTCATCTGCTGGTACATCACAAAGGCAGAAATTAACAATGTGGTAGATAGTGTGAATTGTAACAACACCAACGGTCTGGCGACTCCCGCCCTTACTTTGGTTGAACTCCCTCCTTTTAACACTTTGGTTGGACTAAATGATGATAAAAAGAAAGCCGGGTATGCTCCTGCCATCAGTCCAATGGATAATGAAATAACTATTGCAAAACCAACTATTTCCAATAAGTTGAGATAATTCAGCTTTATTTCTTTGCCAGTAAAATCATTAAAGGTGGGAAGGAATAAATACATTAGAATCACTCCTAAAATCAAAGAAATGAATACCAGCACTACCGATTCCACAGCAAACTGACTTATAAGCTGATTCTTACTGGCGCCAATAGATTTACGAACACCTACTTCAGTACTTCTCAGAGTAGATGTTGTTAACGCCAATGAAATGTAATTGATGGCAGCTATAATGATAATCAATAAGGCCAATACACCCAGAATATAGGAGTACTGCGGGTCACTCACTTTGTGCCAATACATAGCATTATTGAGATGAACATTATCCAGCCTGGTAGTATGGTATTCAAATTGTATCACATCATCAGGAATGGAATAGCGCTCTTTACTTCTGGCTAGTCGCTCAGACATATACTTATCTCGAATGCCTTGTAAATTATCGAAGAACTGAGCATAATCTGCCCCTTTTCTAAGCTGGACAAAAGTGGGGGTATTAAAACTTGACCAATTGGCCAATGAACGTTCATAATTAAACCTATGCGTTTGATTAACCAGAATATCAAAATATAGACTTGAATTCGCAGGTGGGTTTTGCATAACTCCTATAACTTCAAATTCCTTTTCTCCATCAATATCAATTTGTAAAGTAGCACCTAAAGGATCAACATCATTAAAATACTTTTTGGCCATAGCTTCCGTAATAATAGCGTGATGCTTCTCCTTCAAAAACTCATTTTTGTTCCCTGAAATGACAGAAAAAGAGAACATTTTAAAAAAGTCCGGATCTGTAAATGTGATAGGCTCGGTAAAAATCTTTTTACCACTTTTTACAACATACTCTTCACCAGTGTCAAATCTTGCAGCAAATTCCACTTCTGCCAATTCTTCCTTAACTGTGGGAGCAAATGGAGTTTGCAGCCAGGGTGATTGTATATAAGGATTTTCTGGATCGGGGTCCCAGGCTCGGTACGCATATTCCTCTACACGATAAATTCTATCCTTATTTACATGAAACTCATCGAAACTGTGTTCATCCTGAATATACAAATAGATAAGGAGTGCAAAAGCTAGCCCTATACTTAAACCAAAGGCATTAATAAATGTAAAAAGTTTTCTGCGAGCCATATGGCGGCCCGCAATTTTAAAGTAATTAGAAATCATAATTGTGTTGTTTATTCTGAGTTTGAACTTGTTGCGCATAAGTATTCCCGGACGTATAAATTTGACCGCGTTCCAGAAATAGTTTTGCCTGGCTTTCTTGTAGCCTAATTCTTCTATGTCGTAATAAAATTGCTCCTCCAAATCACCGGCTATACCTTCCCATAGGTATTCAGGACATAGCCTTTCCAGAAGTGATTGCATGTATTTGGGAGGCTGATGCATTAGATACTGAATTTTAATTCAGGCACTAGTTTCCAAAGCTTCATTCGCTGCTCCTGCAGCGACTGTAGCACTTTAATGCCTGCAGATGTCAATTCAAAGTAACGTTTTCTTCTCCCTCCTCTTTCATTGGTAGCTCCACCCATAAATGATTTCAAAAGTCCCTTATCCTCTAAGCGATAAAGAGTTACGTGAACAGCACTGAGATTTACTTTTCTTTCCAGCTGAGTCTTTACCTCCTCTACTATTGCATTTCCATAAGCTGCCTCCTTTAAGATGCCCACCATGGTAAGCATTAACTCTTCAAATTCACCTAAATAAATATTTGACATTTCTATTTATATATAAATTGTAAAACAAATATATTTATTTCTATACGATTTGTAAAAGAAATTGTTTAATGTTGATTTGAATAATGATGATTGCCTTGGCTGGCGCAAGTTTGCAACTTGTGCCTTTCTAATAACCTCAAGGATTTGTAACTTATTTGCTTTGATAGAAAACTAACCGAGTCACAGACTCTCAATTTCATTTATTAGCCCAAGTCATAGACTTGCTCTAGCTGTGTCACTTACTCGCATTAAATAGCTTCTGCTTTTCTTCCTTTGTAAGGCTTTCATAGCCTTTCTCAGAGATTTTATCCAGTATGGCATCGATCTCATCCTGGCTGGTGGTCGACTTTGATTTAGTCATCGTTGGCCTTGAAGTAGATTTACCTGAAGTGCCTGAATCCGTTCTTCTGTGAGTTACTTTAATTTTTGGTGAGCTCACAAAAAAGCTTTTGAAGAAATTCATGGTGGATATTATCCATAACCCCCAGTCTGTGCCTTTTTGGAGGCTTACAATATGCAGGTAACCAATTAATGCTCCACCTAAATGGGCGATATTCCCTCCGGCATTTCCTCCTGTAGATCCAAGGAATGATAACACAATGTAGAAACCTGCAATATATTTAATTCGGACTGGCCCTATAAAAATCAAATGAAAAGTGTAATTAGGTAATAATGTAGCGGCTGCCACCACCACAGCATACACTGCTGCAGATGCACCCACCATGCCAGAGAATCCTGATCGCTCAATATAGAAAGGCACTAAATTATAAACCATTAAATAAGCTAAACTCCCCGCCAAGGCACCCAACACATACAGAATAATTACTCGATCACTGCCGAGGTACTCAATAATCAATCTGGCAAACCAGTAAAATACCAGCATGTTGAAAAGAATATGGAATATATCACTCAGGCTATGCGCAAAAGCATAGGTTATGAGAGTCCAGGGTCGGGTTAAAAATTCAGTAAATACTGGCGGTATACTAAACTGCTCGTAAACAAAAACAAATACCCCCTCAAATCCGAATAAGGCAGATAGCACATTTAAAACAGCCAAAAACAAAAACACCACCACATTGATAATAATCAGCTGCGTGTGTGAGCTGTTAGGCCTGTTAAAGGCATTTTTAAAATCGTCTTTTATACTTCCGTACATCTTCTATCAATAAAAACGGTTGCGGTCATTCTTCCAAAACTGGATCATAATAAAGGCAAAAATCATCCCACCTAAATGCGCAAAATGGGCTGTAACATCCCCACTCTCTCTATTTAATCCTGAATATAACGCTATTGCACCCAAAATCAACACTAAATATTTAGCCTTAATAGGTATGGGCGGAAACAACAGCATAAGTTCTGTATTAGGGAATAACAAACCAAAGGCCATTAATATTCCATAAATAGCTCCTGATGCTCCAAGCATTGATCCGTAATTGTGTTTTTCATTATACAATTTACGTGCATACGCCTTACTTCTTTCCTCTAACTGCTCGCTATCCGGATTTTGTGCATACAACTCAATGAAATTATAAATTTCGGGGTTCGCTGATTCTATGTTTTCAACAATCAGGGCATTAAATGATTCCGGATCGGGATTAATCACATATTCCTCTACCTGATTCTTAATATTGGAAAGTTGCACATATTCAATTCCATTATATAAAATACCTGCTCCAATTCCTGTTACCAAATAAAAAATCATAAAACGTTTCGGCCCCCAAAACTGCTCTAACAGAGGGCCTAGAAAAACTAAGCCCAACATGTTAAAAAGTATGTGCATTAAGCCTCCATGGGCAAACATGTACGTAAAGAACTGGTACGGTGCGAAATTCACTGACCCGAACTTCCATAAAGAGACCATCTCTGTAAAGTGAAGGCCTGTGAACAGGTTTTGAATCAGAAAAAAAACAACATTAATTATCAGTAGATTTTTTACTACTGGTGTAAGTCTCATCATCTGCTATACAAATAAGTTTTCAATCGCATTTAAATCTAAAATATGGTAGGTTTTTCTACCATTCGGAGCATAATTAGGATTACCACATCCAAAGAGCTGATCTATTAAACGCTCCATTTCCACTTCTGTTAACCTCACTCCTGATTTCAGGCTCGTTCGTTTTGCTAATGACCTCGCCAAATTTTCATTTTTAGGCATCGAAAGCTCAACATTCTTTTTAAACTGATCTAACAAGCCTTCAAAGATTTCCTTTTCGTTACCGGATGTCAAATCTACAGGCAATCCTTTTATTAAAATATCACTTTTTCCGAAGGGTTCTATATCAAAACCCAGCGCAGCAATCTCCTCCTCCATCTCCATTACGAGACTGAAGTCAGAAGGGTTTAAAGAAATGGCCTGTGGAAACAACGACTGCTGTGAAGCAGCGGAACCATTGGATAGTGAATCGAGATATTTTTCAAATAAAATGCGTTCGTGGGCACTTTGTTGGTCAATAACCATCATGCCTGATTTTACCTGGCTAACAATGTATTTGTTGTGTAATTGAAAGATGGTAGATTCTATTTGCTGTGTCTGCTCCCTTGGTTCATCATTCATCTGACTACCGAAGGTGATCGTCATCTCCTCATTCTCAGATTCATCCAACTGACTCATGGAAATCTTGCCACTGTTCTCATCAAAAAGCCTGTCCCAATTATCCAGGTTAGATTGCTCTCTTGAAGAGGTAGTTCTAAATTGTGTATAATTTTTGTCTTTTATACTTTCTCGCTGTGCCGCTATTTTATGTCCTATATTTATATCTGCGCTAAAGTCTAATGCGGGTGTAATATTATGTGTAGCCAATGCCTGCCTTACAGCCGCTCGCACCACTGCATAAGCTGTTCGCTCATCATCAAACTTTATTTCTGTTTTGGTCGGATGAACATTAATATCTATATGCTTAGGATCGATAGAAATAAACAACACATAAAATGGAAAGCTATTCTCAGAAATCAATCCCTGAAAGGCATTCGTTACTGCGTGATTTAAATAGCTGCTCTTTATAAACCGATTGTTCACAAAGAAAAACTGTTCGCCACGGGTTTTCTTCGCAAAATCAGGCTTGCCCACATAACCTTTAATTTGAATATGGTCGATACTTTCTTCGCAGGCCACCAGTTGCTGCTGGTAATTTTTACCGAAAAGGTGCACTATGCGCTGGCTCAATTTGCCGGCTGGCAAATTGTAAGTCTCCATATCATTCTGATGGAGACTAAACCCAATTTGAGGGTTTGCCAGGGCCACTCGCTGAAATTCCTCTACAATATGTTTCATTTCCACCCCATTCGATTTGAGAAAATTCCTGCGGGCTGGAACATTATAAAATAGATTTTTAACGCAAATAGAAGTGCCCTTCTCACATGCCGTTGCTTCCTGTTTCTTAACTTCAGAAGCCTCTACCAAAATGAGGGAACCTAGCTCTTGTCCTTCCTGCTTTGTTTTAATTTCCAATTGTGCAACAGCAGCCATCGAAGCCAATGCCTCGCCTCTAAAGCCCATTGTGCGTATTGAGAACAAATCTTCACTCTTTCTAATTTTGGAAGTTGCATGGCGCTCCAGGCTCATCCGGGCGTCCGTCTCTGTCATACCTTTACCATCATCAATTACCTGAATAAGCACCTTGCCTGCTTCCTTAACTATAAGTTTGATAAAACCAGCCTCCGCATCTACCGCATTTTCCAGTAACTCTTTTACCGCAGACGCAGGACGTTGCACCACTTCGCCAGCAGCAATTTGGTTAGCTAAAGAATCTGGAAGTAACTTAATTATATCTGGCATCCTTAAATAATACGCCTCATTTTTAGGTATAACAGAAGGGAAGCGGCAGTGGCGAATATGTATAGGGCAATATTTCCAAGATATATGTAGCCAAATACAGCAAAGGCCAGTAACATCATTATGATAAGCTGAGTAAACGTAGCAGAACCAGATGCACCAGATCGGCCTTTTTTAAAAGCCCCGGCAATGCGTGAAGAGCGATAATCAACATCCCCTTCACCTTTGGCTCGTAGTTCACGCTTAATTCGTTCGGTGCGTTCATCCACCTCTTCTTTAACCGGATCGTAATACCGCGGTTCAATGTTAAATCTTTGATATCTTGGTGTTCTAAATAGAGAAGGAATCTTCATCCTTGCTGATTATTCGTTTAACTTCGTAGTATTACAAAACTACTCATAAATACCTGCAATCTGTAAAAATAACGACCGCATGATTAGAAAAGTTTATCTGACTTTTTTACTACTCTTTACTACACTACTAATTCATGCTCAAACTGAAAAGTCACAATGGGTGGATAGTGTTTATGCTTCGCTCACGCTCGATCAGCGCCTTGGTCAGCTCATGGTTTTTCCGGCTAATGGGCATGGCAATAACGAACACAGAAATGCCATACTTAATACCATAGACCGATACACACTAGGTGGTTTTATGATTACATCAGGTAATCCAAAAAATGTGATCCAACTTAATAATGAGCTTCGTTCACATTCAACACTACCGCTACTCTCCTTCGCCCATCTTAACAATGGGCTTAGTGATTACATTGAGAACACCCAGCCTTTGGCCAATATGCTCACTCTAAATGCAATTCAAGACAAAGGGTTTATCATTGATAATGCCTCTGCACTAGCCAACCAATTGGATATGCTCGGCATTAATGTAGGCCTGCAGTCATTTGGTACATTGTTTAATACACAAAACACTGCTCAGATTTCAACCCTTCAGCTAGGAAATATTCAAACCATAGATTCATTGATGATGAGTGAAGCCAGGTTAAAAAAAGTAGCATTGGGCAAGGCTGCGTTCCCATCCGTCAATGGAAAAATCACGAAAAAGGAGCTCGATACCTACCTTAATGCATATCGGTATTCTTTTACCAATGGGACAAACTTTGTTTCCTTAAACGAAAAATATTCATCCATCGATCAGAAAAATGCTTCAGCTTCTTCAAAAAATACGTATGAATACCTGCGGAAAAATTTAAATTTCAATGGTTTTATACTTGCTGAAGAACTAGATAAAATCGATAAATACAGACCAGGAAAAACAGAAGCACAAACAGTACTTTTTGGTAGTGATTTAATTGTATCCACCAATATAAACAGCACCATCAAACAAATTAAAAAACTGATTAGAAAAGGTGATATCCCTTTAAATGCCGTAGAGGGAAAAGTAAAAAAACTGCTTGCCTATAAATATGATCTGGTACAAACAAATTCGGGTATCCGTTCAGAGGCCAATATTACAGCACGTATTAAAAATGCCTGTGCATTATCTGCCTACGAATCTGCCTTGCAGGAATCTGTAACCTACTATCCTGGGAAAGCGATCCTGCCGGTAACCGTATTAGAAGACCAGAATTTTGCTTCGCTTACGCTTGGGGCAAATCCCTATTTTCAAAGCTACCTGAGCAATTATTCAATTTTCAGCCATTATAACGATAGTTTTTCAGTGCCTAAATTGTCTGAGACATTGCCACTATTCGATAAAATAATCATTGGATTATTTGCAGATTCTACAGACACAAAATGGATTGAATTGATCAACTCATTGGATCCTAAAAAAGTAATTCTGTGTAGTGCCGTTAGGCCCGAATTACCCTTATTTAATTCAGACATAACCAAGCTTATCTATTACACTACTGATAATTTAATCGGCAAATTCGTTCCGCAAAGTATATTTGGTGCTGCACATTCCGATGGTCAACTACCAATTACATTAAGTGATAAACTTCAACAGGGGGCTGGGAAAGAATTAAACCCGATAAGTAGGCTGGCATTTAAAACCCCCGAACAAGCCAGTGTTGACGGTTTTGCTCTGTCGAAAATTGATAAGATAGCTCGTGAAGCCATTCAAAGCAAAGCAACACCGGGGTGTCAAATCATTGTAGCGCGCAAAGGATCGGTAATCTACAATAAATCTTTCGGGTACCATACATACGACAGCTTAAAGCCTGTTGATAATCAAAGTATTTACGATTTGGCCTCTATTACTAAAGTAGCAGCCACCACACAAGCCATCATGTTTCTCGAGGAAAGGCAAGTGATAGATCTTGACAAAAAAGTATCGGTGTACTTAGACGATCTTAAGGGCACTAATAAAGAGTACATGACCATTCGGGACATTCTTACACATCAGGCAGGTCTATGGCCCTATCTTCCTTTCTGGAAGGAAACACTAGCGGATGATACCTATGCCAGCATCTATTACAGCAATCATCCGGACGACAATTATCCCTATCAACTATCGGAAGGTATGTATATTTCCAATATTACTAAAGATAGCGTATGGCAATGGGTGAAAGCTTCGAAACTCCGAAAGAAAAATACTGGCGCCACCTACGATTACAGGTACAGTGACATGGGCTATTACATTATGCAAAGGCTTATTGAAAAAACCGTGAATCAACCCATTGAAGAATTTCTTCAACAAAATTTCTACGACCCTTTAGGTCTTAGCACAATGAGCTATTTACCACTGTGCAAGTTTCCTCAAAACCTGATTGCACCTACAGAGAACGACAACTATTTTAGAAAAAGTCTTGTTAAGGGAATGGTACATGATCAAGGAGCAGCTTTGGTAGGTGGTGTAGCAGGGCATGCAGGGCTATTTAGTAATGCACTGGATTTGGCCAAACTTGCTCAAATGAATTTGCAAGACGGCTATTATGGCGGGCATGAATACTTTAAAAAAGGTACAATATCAAGATTTACCTCTGTACAGTATGAAAGCAACCGTAGGGGTATTGGCTGGGATAAACCAGTAGTAGCAGAATGGAATAGCCCGACATCTGTGTATGCGTCTAAAAAAAGTTTTGGACATACGGGTTTTACAGGCACCGCTGTTTGGATCGATCCGGAATTTGAATTGGTATATGTATTTCTTTCAAACCGTATATATCCAGATGCCGACAATGTAAAACTTATTAAAAATAATATCCGTACAAGGATTCAGGATTTGATTTATCAGGCTATTTGGAAATATGAGGAATCTCCCGGAGCTAGATGTAACTAATAAAGTATGAAATCGATAGTAAAAATATCTGGCCTGAAGTTAATACCTTCAGGGAAAGATATTTTATGCAAGATTCCATGTGACCATAGAAAATTAAAATATACACATGAAAATAGGTATTGTTTGTTACCCAACATTTGGTGGTAGTGGAGTTGTAGCTACGGAGCTTGGGAAAGCGCTGGCAAAAGAAGGTCATAAGATTCATTTTATTACCTACTCACAACCAACCAGGTTAGATTTTTTCAATCAAAACCTGTTTTACCATGAGGTCACCATTCGTAATTACCCGCTTTTTGAATATGCTCCGTACGAGCTAGCACTCGCCAGCAAAATGGTAGATGTAGTGAAGTATGAGAAACTGGATTTATTACATGTTCATTATGCCATACCACATGCCTCGGCAGCGTACATGGCAAAACAAATATTGGCTTCTCAGGGTATCTATATTCCGTTTATTACCACGTTGCATGGTACTGACATCACGCTGGTAGGCAAAGATGCATCCTACGAACCGGTTGTTACCTTCAGCATTAATGCTTCTGATGGAGTTACGGCTGTTTCTGAAGATTTGCGAAAAGATACGTACGAGCACTTTGATATAACGAAAGACATTGAGGTGATTCCTAACTTCATTGACTTAGAGCGCTTTAAAAAGCAGAAAAAAGAACATTTCAAAAAAGCCATTTGCCCGAACGATGAGAAACTCTTAGTGCACACCTCTAACTTTAGAAAAGTAAAGCGTGTGGATGATGTGGTTAAGGTCTTTCATAACGTAAGAAAGATTATTCCGGCAAAACTTTTACTCGTTGGTGATGGCCCTGAAAGAACCCATGTTGAAGCACTTTGCAGAGAATTAGGCGATTGCGATGATATTCGATTCCTGGGCAAACTCGAGCAGGTAGAAGAAGTGCTTTCCGTTGCTGACTTATTTATTATGCCATCGGAGAAAGAAAGCTTTGGTCTAGCCGCATTGGAAGCCATGGCTTGCGAAGTGCCCGTTATATCAACCAAGGCAGGTGGTATCCCCGAGTTGAATGTGCAAGGGAAAACCGGCTTCTTAAGCGATGTTGGCGATGTGGAAGATATGACCAAGAATGCGCTTCATATTTTAGACCCTGCCAATTTGCCGGAGTTCAAGAAAAATGCATTAAACAGAGCCAAAGAATTTGATATTTCCAGAATTCTTCCGTTATATGAAAATTTATATGAGAAAGTGGTAGCTAATACCAAAAAAATGCAATTAAACGAACTCTTATAAACATTATCGCATTACACTATTAAATTATCTACTCATAGTATATTTTTGTTAGTATAAAGGTCAACAGAATGAGTATTAAGGAAATAAAACCTAACAACAAAGGCACAAAACAGCTTTCTGACAATCCCTGGATAGAGCGATTGACAAGAACGCATATTTCTATTCCCATTACATTGTTTCTACTATATTCCGGGGCGCTGCTATATTATAGCACCACGAATACAGAATTATCAACAGGTATAACGGTTGCGCTTTTTCTTTTTGGGCTATTGGCATTTTCCTTGGTGGAATATTTAATGCATCGATACCTGTTTCATATGCAGGTATACACAAAAGCAAGGGCTAAAATGCAGTACATCATGCACGGGGTGCATCATGAGTTTCCTAAGGATAAGGATAGACTGGCCATGCCTCCTTTAGCGAGCTTAACCATAGCCACAGTACTGCTGTTCTTATTCAGACTTATTATGGATGATTATGTATTTGGTTTTCTGCCGGGATTCTTAACCGGTTATGCGAGTTACCTGTTCGTGCACTACATCGTGCATGCATTTCAACCACCTAAAAATTTCTTTAAAACACTTTGGGTGCATCATGGAATCCATCATTATAAAGACAATGAGAAAGCTTTTGGTGTTAGCTCTCCATTATGGGATTATGTGTTCCGCACAATGCCTTAAATTGAAATTAGTTACTTTGGATTTTCTTGTTGAGTTTGTGTCGCATGATCCTGTATCGCCTCAAACGGTAGTCTAAAAGCTCTTCCAGTAGTTTAATTAATTTAATGTTTTTCAACTTTTTAAACATTATTTATATCCTTTCATTCTTCATCTCCTTAATCTCCTTTTTTGGTTCTTCCTTTTTCGCATAGGTAGGACAAGAATAATACCCGCAGGATGAGAAGACAAAACCAAAAAATAAAACAGCTACTATAGACTTTTTCATTAATTAATAGGTAGTGGTTAGTAAAACGTAATACTCATGTAAAACCCAGAATTAAAAATAAGGTTTCCTTAATATGGTGCTAGTTTGGGGTAAAACATACATCTGTGATTGAAAAGCTTAAATCTTATCAGTTGCACATTTGAACAGAAATTGGCCTAATTTGGTTAAGTAATTCGTACTGGTTATCTACGTTATTTCTACTATGCTCGGACACAGATTCACAGATTTCATACCCAACCCAAAAGAGAACAAAAGTGATTTCGATAAACTTTTGGATATTTTCTTGCAGCTGTTGGTAATCACTGCCGGTGATGTATCCGAAGCACTGAGCTGGCTCAGCAATGTAGACAAGCAATATAACCTTACGAGTGATGCTTATGGCATTGGAGATTTTATTGAAGATTTAAAGGACAAAGGGTACATCACAGATGAAAATCCGGAAGGTAAATTTGAAGTAACTGCCAAGAGCGAACAGAAAATGAGAAGCAGTGCCTTAGAAGAAATTTTCGGAAAACTTAAGAAGTCTAAGCGGGGTGATCACAAAACCAATTATGGTGGTTTGGGTGATGAGCAAAGCACAGATAAGCGTGACTACCAATTTGGTGACACACTCGAGCAAATCTCTATGACAGATTCATTAAGAAATGCCCAAATCAATCACGGCCTGGATAGCTTTATGATGACAGAAGGAGATCTGGAAATCATGGAGAATGAGTATAAGACGCAAACCTCCACCGTGCTGATGATCGATATTTCCCACTCCATGATTTTATATGGCGAAGATCGGATTACACCTGCTAAGAAAGTAGCCATGGCATTGGCTGAACTTATCACTAAAAAGTACCCGAAAGACACGTTGGACATCATCGTTTTTGGAAATGATGCCTGGCAAATAGAAATTAAAGACCTTCCATATTTGCAGGTTGGCCCATATCACACCAATACAGTGGCGGGTTTAGAGTTGGCGCTCGACTTATTAAGAAAAAGAAAGAATGCCAATAAGCAAATTTTTATGATTACCGATGGCAAGCCAACCTGCCTGAAAGTGGGAATTAAGTATTACAAAAACAGCTTTGGTTTAGATAGCAAAATCCTAAACCGAACATTAAATCTGGCAAAACAATGCCGCAAACTTCGAATACCGGTAACTACATTTATGATTGCATCAGACCCTTACCTAAAAGAGTTCGTGAAAGAATTTACCAAAGTAAATGATGGCAATGCCTATTACAGTAGTTTGCAGGGTCTCGGTCATTTGATATTCGAAGATTACAAAAAAAACAGACGCAAAAAGTTCTAAGCTTAACTTTATGAATCATACAAAAATTAAAACTTTAGGAGAGTTAAAGAAGGCAGGTTATGTGCCAAAATCAGTAAAACAAGAACTGAGGGATAACCTTATCCATAATCTCAAAAAGAAAATAAATGTGTTTGAAGGAATTTGGGGATATAAAGAATCAGTAATACCAGATTTAGAACGCGCCATTTTATCAAAGCATGATATAAACTTTCTTGGTTTAAGAGGTCAGGCTAAAACCCGTATGGCCCGCATGATGGTGAAACTTCTGGATGAATTCATCCCCATCATTGAAGGCAGCGAGATGAATGACGATCCGTTACAGCCAATATCAAGATATGGCAAAGATACAGTGGCCGAAAAAGGTGACGATACACCTGTTGCCTGGCTATCGAGAGATGAACGATATACCGAGAAGCTGGCCACCCCGGATGTATCCATTGCTGACCTTATTGGTGATGTAGACCCGATCAAAGCGGCCACCATGAAACTCCCCTACTCTGATGAGCGAGTCATACATTTCGGGTTAATACCTCGTTCTCATAGAGGCATATTTGTGATTAATGAATTGCCCGATTTACAAGCAAGAATACAAGTGGCCTTGTTCAACATCTTACAAGAAGGCGATATTCAAATAAGAGGTTTTAAAGTACGTATGCCTTTAGAAATACAATTCGTTTTTACTGCTAACCCAGAAGACTATACTAATAGAGGTAGCATTGTTACACCCTTAAAAGATCGGATCGACAGCCAGATAATTACGCACTATCCAAAAACGATTGAGATAGGTAGAAAAATTACCGAGCAGGAAGCAGATATAAAGCCAGAACAGCAGGAATTGGTGACAATGAATGATGTAGCCATAGACCTGATAGAACAAATAGCCTTTGAAGCCCGAAATAGTGAGTATGTGGATGCTAAAAGTGGTGTATCTGCCCGATTGACCATTTCAGCATTAGAAAACCTAATGAGTGCTGCAGAACGCAGGGCGCTCATCAACAATGAGAAAACCTACATTCGGGTTTCTGATTTTTATGGTGTGATCCCCTCCATCACCGGTAAGGTGGAATTAGTGTATGAAGGCGAGCAGGAAGGCCCCGGTATTGTGGCTCACAATCTTGTTGGCAAAGCCATCCGTACAAAATTTACTGAGTTCTTCCCCGATCCTGATAAAATCAGGAAACAAAAGGCCAATAATCCTTATAAAGCCATTACTGATTGGTTTGGAAATGAAAACACAGTGGATATTCTGAACGACTTCAAAGGTAAGGAGTATGAAAAAGCACTGAACAGCATACCGGGTTTAAAAGAGCTTGTCTCTGATTTACATGGACATGCCGATAAAGACCTAAAAACATTTTTGATGGAGTTTGCCTTGCATGGGCTATCAGAATACAGCATGCTCAGCAAACATCAGCTCACAAGCGGTTTGCAGTTTAAAGACCTTCTAAGCAGTATGTTTACAATGCCAGGCCCTGAGGGTGATGAAGACGAAGAAAACTTCCAGTAATATTGAGGCATGACTTACCGAGACCTGAGAAAGTTAGTAGCTCAGGGTGAATCAGATTTTTTGGAATTTAAACGGAAAGTGGCTCACCCTGAAAAAATAGTAAGGGAGCTGGTGGCCTTTGCCAATACCAATGGTGGTCACTTGCTCATAGGTGTTAGCGATAATGGCGAGATTCCCGGTGTTAAATTTCCTGAGGATGAAATCTATGCATTGAACAAATCCATTGAAGAACTATGCAAGCCTCCCTTTGATTATGAAATTGAAGAAATAGAGCTCAACGAAAAAGCTGCGGCTATTGTATATTATATTCCACAAAGTAAAAGGCGGCCACACGCAGTGAAGGAAGACAGAGCAAGTAAGTGGGGGCAGGTGTATGTGCGCTATGAAGATAAAAGCGTGAAGGCAAGCAGGGAAATGCGCGAAATCATCAAACGTAAAAAGAAGAACAAAGACATACGCTTTAACTATGGCGATAAAGAGCAAAAACTCATGGCTTATTTAGAAGAGCGTCAATCCATCAGTTTAAATGAATTTAAAGAATTGGCCAACCTAAATAACTTCATGGCATCCAGAACTTTAGTGCTTCTGGTACTGGCCAATGTGCTGTCAATTCGACCCACCGAAAAAGGGGATATTTATACGCTGAAAAATAATTTATAAATTAATTCACAACTTCTTTTGCCTTATTGAGCAGTTGTCTATTTTAGCCATACTTCAACCACTACTTAAAACCTACCGGCATGGCAAAAGCGGAGAATAAAGACAAAAAGGTTTTCGTTCTAGACACTTCAGTTATCATTTTCGAACACAACTCTATCATGAACTTCGCAGAGCATGATATTGGTATTCCGATAACCGTTTTAGAAGAGCTGGACAACTTTAAAAAAGGAAACGATACAAAGAACTTTGAAGCACGGGAGTTCATTCGACTGTTAAATAAACTTGCCGATGGCAAGATGCTGCACGATTGGAATCCGCTAAACGGAAAAACCAGGGGCAGCTTTAAAGTGCTGATGGACCAGAACAGCAAAGTAGATGCTACTAAAGTTTTTGACGAAGAAAAGGCCGATCATCGAATACTGAATACTGCTTTGCAGTTACAGGAAGAAATGAAAGGCCGCAAGGTTATCCTTGTTTCTAAAGACATCAATCTTCGATTGAAGGCCAAATCATTGGGTCTGCCGGCAGAAGATTATAACACCGGAAAAGTAAAAAATGTAAGCTCCCTCTATTCGGGCAAATCCGTTGAGGATAAAACCGATCCTGAGAAAATTAATGAGCTCTATGAAAAGGGCAGTTGTGTTCCTAAAGATATACTTGGAAGGAAAAAACCCTCTAAAAACAGCTATTACATATTAAAAAGCGGAAAAAAATCGGCCCTGGCCTATTATAATCCGGCCACGGAGCTTATTGAGCATGTTGAGAAACGTTCGGTCTATGGCATTAAGCCAAGAAATGCAGAGCAGGCGTTTGCGATACACGCCATTATGAACCCGAATATTAAGTTGGTGAGTATGCAAGGTGTGGCAGGTACGGGTAAAACATTAATTGCACTGGCAGCTGCTATGGAGCAGAAGCGCGAATTCAAACAGATATATTTGGCCCGACCTATTGTACCGTTGAGTAACAAAGACATTGGCTACCTTCCGGGCGACATTAAGTCTAAATTAAACCCGTACATGGAGCCACTTTGGGACAACCTAAAGTTTATACAAAACCAATACCATGAGTCTGATAAAGAGTATTCTAAGATTACAGAAATGGTGAACCAAGAGAAGCTAGTTATTACACCATTGGCTTATATACGAGGCAGGAGTTTATCCAACATCTGCTTTATTGTGGACGAGGCGCAGAACCTAACACCACATGAAGTGAAAACTATTATTACGCGAGCGGGTGAGAATACAAAGATTATCTTTACCGGAGACATTTACCAGATAGATACGCCTTACTTAGACTCTCAAAGTAACGGCCTTTCCTATTTAATAGACCGGGTGAAAGACCATGAGCTCTATGCGCACGTAACCCTTGAAAAAGGTGAGCGTTCTGAATTAGCTAATCTGGCGAACGAGTTGTTGTAATTGGTAATACGGTATGATTAATAGAGCTTGCATCGGCAATAAAGAATTTAAACATGATCGCCACAGTTGATATGCCAGTTATTTGCACTGCTAGAATTTGTTGCTGCTAACAAACATGATTAATGACATATAATTTTCTGACACAGTAGATAACAGCAAAAAGTGAGGCGCGGTAGATTAGAATAAATTAAATGATGGAAATAAATTTAAGATAATGAAAGTACAATTCAACACAGATCACAACATAAAGGGTACAGAAAAGCTAGAGGCATTTGTGTCTGAAAAAGTTAATAAAGCGCTCAAACACTTTGCCGAAAGAATTACGCGCATTGAGGTGCATCTTTCTGATGAAAACGCTGCGAAGGGTGGCCCCGATGATATTCAGTGTAAAATCGAGGCTCGGTTAAAAGGCCTGCAGCCGGTTTTAGTTACAAGTAAAAACAGCTCTAAAGAAAAAGCCTTAACTGAGGCTATTGATAAGATAAAGGCTGCATTAAATTCTGTTATTGGCAAGTTAAGTAGCCATTAAAAAGTGATTTAATTAATTAGATGATCTCAAAAATTGGTGATACTGAAAGGATTTTCCTAAATAAGTACACCATAATTACAAAGTATCGTCAACCCAACTTAGTAAGTTGCCTCCTGATGTCGGCATGACATTCTTCGTTTAGTGGTCATCCTGAGGCACGAAGGACCTTCCTAAGTTAGTAGAGAAAATGTAAAAGTATCCCGCATCCATACTGAGTAAGTTGCCTCCGAAGTCGGCATGACGTACTTTTTTGTTGCGGGTCATCCTGACGAAGGAAGGACCTTCCTAAGTTAGAACAGCGAATCCGAAAAGTATGGTCAACCCAACTTAGTAAGTTGCCTCCTGAAGTCGGCATGACGTACCTTCTTCAGACAGTCATCCTGAGGCACGAAGGATCTTCCTAAGTTAGTTAAGCAAATGTAAAAGTATGCCGCATCCCAACTTAGTAAGATGCCTCCTGATGTCGGCATGACGTACTTTTTCGTAGCGGGTCATCCTGACGAAGGAAGGATCTTCCTAAGTTAATTCAGCAAATTGTAAAAGTATCCTGCATCTAAATTGAGTAAGATGCCTCCAAAGTCGACATGACATACCTTCTTCAGACAGTCATTCTTGACCTTCCATTTTAGTGGGTTGTCATGACAATAAACTAAAGAGTTTTGTTTAAGAAATTCATGGCTGGATTAAAACTATAAACCAACGCTAATTTCTTTGCTCTTCTCCAACCTTTTATTTCCTTTTCCCTTGCTATAGCATCTTCTACTTTCAGATGTCTTTCATAGTAAATTAGGTTGTAGCAATAATATCTTCCTGCAAATGTTTTTTGGTGACCTCGATTACAATAATGTTCGTTTATTCTGACATACAAATCATTGGTGATACCTGTATAAAAAACTGTTTTATTAGGGTTAGTGGTTATGTAGACTAAGTAATTCATTCAAAAAAATCAATATAAAATCATCCAAGTACTTCTAAGTATTTACCTAAATTAACCTACTAATTGCAAATTATTAGACAACCCAACTTAGTAAGTTGCCTCCGAAGTCGGCATGACGTATTTTTTCGTAGCGGGTCATCCAGACGAAGGAAGGATCTTCCTAAGTTAGTTCAGCAAAATTAAAAAGTCTCATGCATCCCTATTGAGTAAGTTGCCTCCAAAGTAGGCATGACATACCTTCTTTAGACAGTCATCCTGACGAAGGAAGGATCTTCCTAAGTTAGTACAGCAAAATGTGAAAGTATCCTGCATCCATACTGAGTAAGTTGCCTCCGAAGTCGGCATGACGTAATTTTTGGTTGCGGGTCATCCTGAGGCACGAAGGACCTTCCTAAGTTAGAACAGCGAATACGAAAAGCATGGTCAACCCAACTTAGTAAGTTGCCTCCTGATGTCGGCATGACGTAATTTTTGGTTGCGAGTCATCCTGAGGCACGAAGGACCTTCCTAAGTTAGGTCAGCGAATCCGAAAAGTATGGTCAATCCAACTTAGTAAGTTGCCTCCTGATGTCGGCATGACGTAATTTTTTGTTGCGGGTCATCCTGACGAAGGAAGGATCTTCCTAAGTTAATTTAGCAAATGTAAAAGTATCCTGCATCTAAATTGAGTAAGATGCCTCCAAAGTCGGCATGACATTCTTTTTTGGAACACCCATTAAATCTTAAAGGTTTTAAGCAAGATTACTTACCACATTTTTAAACTAAGCTTATCGAAATAAGGCTGTTTCTGAACAATAAGTGCTTTTTCAATAACTTCACCCGTATAGCTATTTGTTTCTTTTAGTGGGCTAAACGCGTAATCGTAACAGATGTAATACACCTGATTTTTATTGGTTTTGTAAATTCCGGAAAAGGTTCGATAATCGTACCCCCGGCTATCCAATTCAGCCTTACGGACAGTAGCCTTTCCAATAGGGCATAGCGATTTTAAAATTCGTCTATTCCTACGCAGCACTTTATTGATATTCATTATCAATTGCTCATCATCTCTTTTTACCTGATTGTTATAGGCATTCCTGCAGTAGTAGTCGCAGAATTTTTTATCTATTCTGCCCGACATTGGTTTACCACATTGTAAACATTTCATTTTATCCTCCATACCACCAATAAGAATACATCGAACCCAAATATAGTATATTATTATTCATTTTATTAAACGCTTATAGTCATTTAATAAAGTAGTTATGGAATTTATTTTAGTGATATTTAGGCAAGAGTTTCACACGATATTTTTTAACAAGATGAATAAAAAGTCTATTACGTTAAAGCATTTGCTCATTAACCAGCAGCGGCAGATTGGGCTCAAGTTTTATCCTGATAAGGTACTTCAATCTCTGTTAAAGGAAATACCAGGGATAAAATGGAGTAATACGTACTCTATGGCGTATTTGGCCAATACATCGGCCAACCTCAACTTAATTTACCATACATTTAAAGGTGTTGCGCTAATTGATGGCCGGTATTTTTATTTAAACAGGCCCATGCACAATCCTGTAAAAGAAGAGTATCAATATAAATTTAATAAACCCAGAGCAGCGTATACAGAGGGCTATAAAACCTGCCCGAAAGAGTTTTTACAGAAGTTACAGCTAAAAAAATACAGCGACAGCACGGCTCGTATTTATATAGGAATGTTTGAAGGTTTCATTAACTATTATCCTGATAAAGACATTCAAGAATTAGGTGAAGATGAGATTAGAGATTACCTCTCCTATCAGGTTAAATTAGGCCGATCAGACTCTATGCTCAACCAAATAATAAATAGCATTAAGTTTTATTACGAGATTGTATTAGGCATGCCAAATCGATTTTATGATATTGAGCGCCCTAATGCTCGAGAAAAACTGCCCGAAGTGTTATCCAAAGAAGAGGTTCAGCGAATACTTACACAAACAAGCAACTTAAAGCATAGGTGTATTTTAAGTACCATCTACTCGGCCGGCTTACGAATTAGTGAAGTATTAAACCTCAAAATTAAAGATATTGATAGTAGCAGAATGATGATAAGAATTGAGGGTGCCAAAGGTGGGAAAGACCGCTACACATTGCTGAGCAACAATCTTTTGGAAGATTTAAGATGCTATTATAAAAAACATAAGCCAAAAGAGTTCCTTTTTGAAGGACCTGATTATGGACCCTATTCCAGCACTTCGATACGAAAAATTTTAAAGCGCTCTTGCTTGAAAGCAGGAATTAGAAAAGGTGTGAAACCCCATACCTTAAGGCACTCTTTTGCCACTCATTTGCTGGAGCAGGGCACTGATTTGCGCAGTATCCAAACATTATTGGGACATAACAACCTAACTACCACTGAGATATACACACACGTGGCTAACACAGCTATGAATACGATTAAAAATCCATTAGATTAGTCCCAATAATAAAATATAACAAACACTCGGTGTCTGTTACCGATGTGTTAACTGCCACAATCTGCAAAACTTATGGACAACATTTTAGGATGTTTTGTATCTGGACCATCTACTTATTATGACAGCTCACCTGCGGATATTGAAGTTGCCAGCCAATGTGGTGAAATATTCAATACCTTTATTTGGGGAACAGATGGATTATCAGAACGAATTAAATCTCTTAAGCACAAAGATTATGGCAAAGATTTAATTCTCATCCTTTATCAATTCTATTTGAACCCAATTCCTGTTGAACTTCAACACCTAAAGGACATTGAGAGATACAGAAAAAGCGAGAAATCAATTGGAATACCAATTATTGTAGACGAATCTAATTTCTTCTCAAAAACAGATAATGAAAAAGTGAGCTTTTTAAAATCTTCAATGTTGGAAAAGCTTAACCTACTAGACGCTGTGGTAAAGCGGAATAAATTGGACACTGACCTGAAACAATTGAAAGTCGATTTGCTGGACTGCTTGAAAAAGTAAAAGGGCAGTTAACATACTTTAAGAGCGCATTTGGACTTCACCTTGCGAAGTCCTTAAATGCTCTTGTGAGGCTCGCCCGCACGTTTTGGGTTAGCATTCCATAGCCACTTTCATCTCTTAACTTGTGGACGATCAACAGGAACGCAGTGTCTTAAGCTGCTTATATCTCGACTAGGTTCTAAACCCAAATCGTGCTAGTTTTATGCCCTGAACTAAAGTAAAAACACGCGCCTTACAGGGTCGTTATAGGGCATAAAATTCAACATGAAAGGTTTAACGAATATCATTTTTTTACTATTTCTAGTAAGTTTTTCCAATTACGGATTAGCTCAAT
>NZ_JAVJUY010000264.1:0-8378 GCF_040220315.1 Fulvivirga sp. | reverse complement strand
TCCATAGGAGCATAAATGGGCGTACCTGCTTCTGCCCATACATCAATACCCAAATGCAACGATCTGTTCTCAGTATCTGAAAATACGTCACTCCGGCTATAAATAGTTCTGTTTTCACCATAACCACCAACTCCTACTTTGCAATTTGCTGAGGCTAGAGAACCAAATATATAATCATTAAAACTCTGTTCGTTATTCAAATCTACGTTGGCTAATGCGTTATTTTCTTTTGTAAAATCAAAAACGAAGTATGGCTCTTCATTAAAATTAAAAGGTGTAATCCTGCTGAATAAACCTTTGTTTCTATTCAATGCAGCTTCAATTTGATTCATCAGTTGTTCAATTTATAGTTGCGCAAAGGAAGGCAATTAAAAAAAGTTTATAAAGTAAGTAAGGGTATATGTTATCTGTTGTGTTATAAACATGAAAGCCATTCAGATGGGTGGATCAAAAAGAAGTAAATAAGTATATCATGAAACTAATTAAATCAAATTCTAGAAACGTAGCGCTAAGCATAGGCGTTGGTATTTTATCATTATTAATGTCTTCCTGTGCAAACGATGAAGTAAGTGAAGACCGCTCTGTATCAACTGATGTGGTTGAGTCGGAAGCGGAGATGGATGCCGTATTTGAAGATATTGACGATTTATCCAGTATTTCCCTTGAATCTGCTGAGACTAGTAGCGGAGGAAGAATGGAAGAACTTGATGATGATAGGTTGTGTGATGGAGTATTTTCCTATGAGGGCACGAAAGAGTCAGGCACCATTACGTTAGATTTTGGTGATGGTTGTGTGGATAGAAAGGGAAATGTCCGAAAAGGAATTATTACCATATCGCATACAGGTCGTTTCTTTGCGCCAGGCGGAATATCAGTAGTTTCATTTGTTGATTATTCTATTAATGACATACAGGTGGAAGGAACCAGAACCATTGAAAACATATCTGAAACATTAACAGATACCTTAACATTTAGTGTTACGCTTGTAGGCGGTAAATTAACATGGCCAGATGAAACCAGTGCTACACGCGAGGTAAATAGAATACGGGTTTGGGAAAGAGCATTAAATCCACTAAATGATAGGGTTTTAGTATCTGGTTCTGCATCGGGTATTACAAGAAGAGGAGTGGAATATACAGGACAGATAACAGAAGACTTAGTATTTGTAAGAAGTTGTAGAATTAGCAGAAGAGGAAAACTACCCGTTGCTGGCGTTAATGTTATCACAACAGCGAATAATATAATGACAATGTATTTTGGTGATGGTGAATGTGATAGAAATATACGAATTGTAATTAATGGTGTAAGTGATAATGTGATAGTTGAATAGTTGATAAATAAGCAGTGTTTGGTAACCACCGTTCTTTTAAGATCGGTGGTTTTTTTGTTATAAACATACATCCCAAATTGAATACATCTTTCTCATTAATTCCCATAACGGGAATGGAATGACTGATAAATACCTGTTTAATAGGTGGTTACTATAATTTTTTCTTTGGCATCGTTTTTATTTCCTTATAATTATATTACATTCATCTCAGAATCATGAAGTCAATATCTGTAAACACTAAGCTCTATTATTTACTCACTTATGCTGATGGTGAATTGCATGAGAAAGAGAAAGAGATGGGTGAAAAAATGTTGTGGCATGAGGCCATGAGTAAAGAAAATTTCAATGATCAGATTATTGCTTTGGAGAAAGAGAGTAAGGAAGCAATATTTACAGATTGCATGAAAGAGCTCAAATCATTTGATCAAAATGATCAGATTAACTGCCTCGCCTGGATGTGCCTAATCGCTAATGCCGATGGCTTTATGGATAAAAATGAGTGGGATTTAATTTATAGAATTTACCATAAGCACTTAGGTTTAACACTATCCGACATCACCGCACGCCAGAAAGAATTACACAAGTTTATCATGCAGTACAGGGATATTCCGGAAGCATCAGCTACACTTGCCAAACGACCTGAGCCTGAGGTGAAACAGGCTAGATTCAACCCTGAAAAAACCGATAAGCCAAAGCTTTCATTTCCAATGTAGTTTAATTCTTTGAGAAGAATTGTTGTATTGCATCTTCAGCTATTTTGTTTTGTGGTGTAAATTCTTTGCATGTTGGGCCACCCACAAAATGATGATTACTATGCCATTTCCATAAAAAACCACCACCAAACCAAGGCTTATTCCATAATTCAAAAGCTGCTTTATAGGCGTTGGCCTGAGCTAATTGATTAGTATTCAAATCTTTTGATTGATATTTCCAGTGGCCATCAGCTGCATAATCTGTACTCTTATAACCGAATTCTGTGAATAATATGGGCTTATCTAATCGTTTAGAAAAAATCTCCAACTCGTTAACGATTGGTTTCCAACCAGATTTCAGTTGATCAGTTGTAGGTGTTTTTTCTTCAGAAATTGGGAAATATGCATCAATTCCTATGTAATCCAAATCACTCCAAAAACTCACATTCTGATAATTATCCCAATTAGCGGCATAGGTGATTTTACCTTTGTAAATAACTTTCACATCCTTAATTAATCTTTTCCAAAACAAAGGTCTTTTTACAACAGCTTTTCTGTATTCTGTGCCAATGCAGAAAAGTGGTACATCCAGTGAGTCAGCTACTTTAGCGAACGTTAAAATGTACTCCCGATAACTATCTTCCCATACTTGCCATTCTTCATCAGAATTTAAATTAAAATCGCCTGCCCAGCCTTCGCCCAATACCCAGGTGTGTGGTTTCAACATCACATTAAGTCCCATTTCTTTAGCATAAATGATTGTTTGAATCGTTCCGGTTACACTTTCACCCCACCACTGGCCATTGTAATGAAATCGAATTTTCGGGTCACTTCTTTTAGTGAAGGAATAGGGGATGATGGCGACCCAATTCGCAGCGATACGATTGATGGGTTGATAAATTTCCTTGCCTACTTTGCTTTGTGGTGCAACTAAGCTAACACCGTTTATTTTAGCTGATTTATCACTATTAAAGCCTATTATAAGTGTGAGCAAAACGCAACTCACAATAAGGAATATCAATCCTGTTCTATTCATTTTTTGCTTAAACGGTGCTTATCCAAAAATAACACTATGAATGCAGGTAACACGGTTAGGTCGATGACCATCGCGAAAATTAGTGTAAGACTAATGAGCAAACCCGTGTAAAATGTTCCTCCAAAAGAACTAAGAATCAGAATTAAGAAACCTCCTGATAGAATAAGGCTCGTAACGATAATTGCCTTTCCAGTACTTAAGTAGGTTCGCTTGAGCGCATAGATTAAGCTTTTGTTTTTAAGTAATTCCAATTTCAATTTACTTGTAAAATGGATAGTGTCATCTACCGCAATGCCAAAGGCTATTGTAAACACAATTGACGTAGATAATTTGAGAGTAATACCAAAAAAGCCCATAATGGCTGCTACCATCATTAAGGGAATCACATTTGGTATGAGTGTTATTAAAACCATTCTAAAAGACCGAAACAGGAAACCTGCAATAATCGCTACAACACCAAATGCAATACAAAGGCCTTGGATCATATTGTCCGCGAGGTATTTATTATTCTTGTCAATTAATAACGATGTACCAGTTACTTGAGCATTAATGATTGAGGTATCTAAAACCTGGTTTTTATACCGGTGAAAATCATCTACTCTTTGCAGGCTTATGGCACTGCCAATATCATTCACCCAGCCACTTATTCTGCCAGTGTGCAAACTGTCGGCATAAAGCTGACCATCAAAATCACCTCTCTTTACCAGCCTTTTTAGATTACGGTCAAGTATTCGATCATAATTTTCGCCTTCAGGTAGCTTAAAATAGTCATTATCTCCACCATGAGTAGCCTGATTAAGTGTTTTAATTATTGTAGTCGGGCTTACTAATCCTCCAACTTTCACTGAATCCTTTAAATATTTTTCTAATTGACCAACTGACCGAGCGATTTCTGGTGATAATAATGTGTGGCCATCCGCCACTTCTAATTTCACTTCAAAGGGTCGTGAACCACCAAATTGTTCATCAAAAAATGTGAAACTCTGCTTTAATGGATCATCCTGCGGCAAGTCTTCAATAAGGTATGTGTTCACAATAATTTTGGATATTCCTAAGCCAGATACCACGATAATGCTTAAACAGATAAGTGAAATAAGTCTTCTATTTTTTATGACCCAGATAAATTTAGTTGAGAGAAATCCAATCCACTCTTCTTTATTTTCAGACTTCGTTGAAATTTTAGGCTCACTGATTAAAACCCAGACTGCAGGTAGCAGCATAAAGGCTACAATGAACGCAATAATCACACCTAATGCAGTGTACATTCCAAATTCTTTTATTGGGCCTATGCTGGCTGTAAGCAAGGTTAAAAAACCAATAGCAGTTGTAAGTGAGGTAAGAAATGTGGCTAAACCTACTTCTTTGATGGCAACCTTTATAGACTCATTTTTTGAATTGCCCCTTCTTAGATTTTCGATATACTTTGTCATAAGGTGCACCACGTCAGACATGCCCACTACAAACATGATTGTAGGAAGTAGTACCATAAGCAAGTCTAATTGCTTACCTGTGAATGCCATAAATCCAAGAATCCAGATGGTTGAAAAAAGCACAATAGCCAGTGGTACCAGCACACCCCAAAAACTACGATAAGCCAGTATTAAAAAAACCATGACCAGCAGAATAGAAGCGGTGATAAATTTCAAAAGCTCGTGCTGAATTTTATCAATAAATATTCCTTGTGCATAGAGTTTGCCGGCCATTGTATAACTATCGAAATTAAATGGCTCTATCTCTTGTAAAATTTCTTCTACAAACTCATCAGCAGATTGCTTCGAACTGAATTTTTTATGTTTTAACAAAACCAAAGTTGACTTCCCAGATTTTGAAATAAAGGTTTCTGCCAGCTCTTTTTGTTTGAACAGGCGAATGCTATCCTTTTTTAAAAGTTCTGGATCTTCAACATGTATAAGTGGAATTTCATAATAACCAGCCTGTGAAATAATGGGTTGTTTTATGTTTGTGATAGATCGCACAGCCCTTATTGAATCATGTTCTTCAAATTGTTGAGTGAGTTTATTAAGCTTAGTAATAAAATTAGGATTGAAAAGCCCATTATCTGACTGTAAACCTAACAGGAGGTAATCATTATCATTTTCAAACTTCTCCGCAAATTCCAGGTACGTGATTAAGTCAGGATCATCTACTGGAAAGAACTCTTCAAACACATAATTAAACCGCAGCTTTGGTAATTGACTTGCGGCAATAATTGTGATTATCACTACCAAAAAAATAGAAAGGAGGGCTGCTTTTTTTGTCATGATATGATTTTCATCATGGATAACATCATTGAATACAGAGTGTTCTCATAAAACTTATACATTTCTCCAAATTTCGAATTTTTAAACAGTGATAACGGCCAATATTTTTTTATTTTTGAATACCACTACAAATTTTTCTTTTTATGAAGCAATACCTTGAATTGATGCGTGATATTTTGGACAATGGAGTTCAAAAAGGGGATAGAACAGGAACTGGAACCAAAAGTGTATTTGGTCGTCAATTAAGGTTTGATTTAAGTGAAGGCTTTCCACTTGTCACCACTAAAAAATTACATATTCGATCGATAGTTTATGAGTTGCTTTGGTTTTTAAATGGTGATACCAATATCAAATACCTAAAAGATAATGGTGTGTCTATCTGGGATGAATGGGCGGATGAAAATGGTGATTTAGGACCTGTCTATGGGCATCAGTGGAGAAGTTGGCCAACTCCGCAAAACGGAACGGTTGACCAGATTACCAACGTGTTAAACTCAATTAAAAACAATCCTAATTCAAGACGGCATATAGTTTCAGCCTGGAATCCGGCAGAAGTAGATAATATGGCTTTGCCACCGTGCCACGCCTTGTTTCAGTTTTATGTAGCTGATGGTAAGTTATCTTGCCAGCTATATCAGAGAAGTGCGGATTACTTCTTGGGTGTGCCTTTTAATATTGCCTCTTATGCGCTACTGGTTCATATGTTTGCTCAGCAGTGCGATTTAGAACCTGGTGAGTTTGTATGGACAGGTGGTGATGTGCATTTATATTCCAACCACATTGAACAGGCAGAACTTCAACTCACTAGAGCGCCATTTCCACTACCTAGGTTGAATATCAAAAGAAAGCCGGAGTCTTTGTTTGACTATCAATATGAAGATTTCGAGATTGTAAACTACCAGGCGCATCCAACAATTAAAGCACCCATAGCTGTTTAATTTCGGCTAGTAGCTTGCCCGAGGTTTCGAGCGTAGCACTGTCAATGCGTTTGAAAATCTGCAGTCGGGCTACATTAGTTGAAAACACAGTTTCTGAATGTTTGAGAGTGTCATAGCTAATCTTATTTTCAGTAACATTAAATTGATTCATAATAGCTTTTCTCATAATTCCATGGATACAACCTGTATCTAAAGGAGGAGTAAACAACTTCGAATCTTTAATCCAGAACAAGTTGCTGGAAGAGCATTCGGAGATATTGCCATCAAAATCTGTTAAGACAATATCATCGAGGTTACGTTCGGTTTTTTCTATACCCGCCAACACGTAAGGGAGCGAATTCATTGTCTTAAAAGATGAAGATACTGAAGGTGATAAACGCACCTTATTACTTAATCCAACATTGGTTGATACCATAATTTCAGGCAATACATTGTTTTTAATGCTTATCAAAAAATCAAAATCGTTTGTGTTTATACTATAACCGACTTGATTTGGAGCTTCTTTACGCCAAACCATAAACTTTACTCTGCCAGACGTTATTGAGTTAGCTTCTAATATGTGTTCAATACTCTTTTTAAATAAATCAGAAGTAAGCTTGCTAGAGTTCAAGCCAATGGCTTTCATTGCAGCTGAAATGCGATTGTGATGTTGTTCTATAAACCTGATTTCATGTTGAAAAACCATGATGGTTTCAAAGACTCCATCACCAAATAGGAATGATCGGTTGTTAGGAGTTATGAATTTTTCCTCGTCTATTAATTTGTTATTGTAGATGTATTTCAAAATAAAGAGCTCTATATAAAATTCTGTCCTATGTAATTTGAAGTTTAAAATGAATATAAACCATTTATAATCAAAGCATCATCACGAAAGTAAAAATATAGTTAATATTGATACAGATAATTTACCATTAGTATGGCAGAAAAAAGTAGTGTTTTTGATATGATTGGCCCGGTGATGATCGGCCCATCAAGCTCGCATACTGCTGGGGTCGTTAGAATTGCCCGTGCGGCCATTAGAGTGTTGGGAGGTAAACCTGATGAGGCTATCATAACTTTCTATAACTCGTTTGCCAGAACCTATGAAGGCCATGGTAGCGATAAAGCTATCATTGCTGGGCTTTTGGATTATAAAACGGATGATGCACGTATTAAAACCTCCTTAGAAATTGCCAAAAAAGAAGGATTGAAATATACGTTTAAATCTGTGGGCAATGCTTCTACCATGCATCCAAATTCTATTAAACTCAATCTACAAAAAGGCGATAAGAAAGTAGAGATTATTGGCCAAAGTAAAGGGGGTGGGGTTATTAATATAGCAGAAGTGGACGGATTTGATGCCGATTTTTCAGCCAGTCTACATACATTAATTATTAAAGCAA
This sequence comes from Fulvivirga sp., assembly GCF_040220315.1. GTDB lineage: Bacteria > Bacteroidota > Bacteroidia > Cytophagales > Cyclobacteriaceae > Fulvivirga. The sequence continues at coordinate 739 of NZ_JAVJUY010000264.1, read as the reverse complement.
AGGATACAAAAGGCTCTATTGCTCATATTTCAAGCATATTGTCGAACGATGATTGCAACATTGCTACCATGAGTGTATCAAGAAAAGGTAAGAATGACGAAGCCTGCCTTGTTATTGAAATGGACTCGGGCCTTAAACCTGTAACATTAGAATATCTTAAGAGTCTTAACTGGGTAAACCAGATAATTTACATTCCTGACATCGATTTATAACAGATACTATGCATCGAATTAAAATACTTCTATTTTTAGTATTCACTACTTTATGTGCTTCAGGCCAAGAAAATAATGTTTGGACATTACAGGAGTGCATAGATTATGCACTTGCAAATAACATAACCATTCAAAGAAGCCGTTTAGACCTAACAAGTGCTGAAATAAATTACAAGCAGGCGCAATTTAATAGACTACCTAATTTGAACGCAAATGGCTCATATGGGTTTAGCTGGGGTAGATCAATTGACCCGACTACAAACTTGTTCGTGGAAAATCAGCGAATTGTATCGTCAAATGCTAATGTGAGCAGTTCCGTTACTCTTTTTAACGGGTTCAACATTAATAATAATATCAAACAAAATGAGTATAGCTATAAGGCCACTGAAAAGACGGTAGAAGACACAGAGAATAACACAATACTCAATGTTGTTTCATTTTATACCAATGTGCTGTTTACCAAAGAGTTATTTGAAAACTCCAAAAAACAATTGGAATCAACTACTCAACAGGTTGAAATAACCCGA
>NZ_JAVJUY010000263.1:0-7895 GCF_040220315.1 Fulvivirga sp. | reverse complement strand
AGTGTTTATCTGATGTAGTTAATAATGAATCCGCAACATAATACTGGCCACTTATATTAACACAGGTTGAATCACTTTTTACTCCATCTGTATAAAACACTTCAACTTGAAACTGATTACTGCCAAAATATTTCAAAAAAGTAAAAATACTAGCAGGAATGGCCAGTATTACTAACAGAATTGCAATTTTAATGCTCTTATTCATAAGACAAAAAGAAGGCTAAGATGATTTCACCTTAGCCTAATATTAATTTTAAAAATTAACTTCAGAATCTACCATCATAAATGGACGCCCCTTCATAAACGAAAGCTACCAACATCCACACTACAAAAATCATAGGTATGATAATAGACCAGATTAAAACTTTCACTTCATATTTCAAGTGCATAAATTCACCCACAATATATGCAGCTTTCACGATTGTCATTCCAATAAATATTACTACTCTGGTCATTTCCATTTCGTGTGGTACGGTAAAAGCAACCAAAAATTCTAACGCTGTAATAAGCGCTAATATTCCAGCTGTTTTCCAGATCAGTTTGATTTTTTCTTTGTCAGCAGGCATTACCTGCACATTTGAAGTTTCTTCTGTATGCATTAGTTCAGTGGTTTAATCAATTAAACAAGGTAAAAGAAAGTGAATACAAACACCCAAACAAGGTCTACAAAGTGCCAATAAAGGCCTACTTTCTCTACCATTTCGTAATGTCCTCTTCGTTCGTATACTCCGGTAATTGTATTGTAATAAACAAGAAAATTAAGTACTACCCCACTAAATACGTGTGTTCCATGGAACCCTGTTATAAAAAAGAAGAATGCTGCAAAGTCCATTGGCCCGTATTCGTTCCAGGAAAGTCCAGCTCCACCACCACCTGTTCCTGAAATAAAATGTGACCACTCCCATGCTTGGCAGCCGAGAAAAGTTAAGCCCCCGATGATTGTCCAAAGCATCCATTTTTCAACCCCTTTTTTATCCATTCTATGACCGGCTTCTACCGCAAGTACCATGGTCACACTACTCATTATTAAGATGAAGGTCATAATCCCAACAAAAACTAGAGGTAAAGGAACACCGTGTAAAAATGGTACAGCTTCGAATACTTTTTCCGGTATAGGCCAATAGTCTTGTGAAAATGTGAAATCTTCTACAGTTCCTGAATAAGCAGGATGTGCAGTACGAATTAAGCCATAAGTAATAAGTAATGCAGAAAAAGTAAAAGCATCAGAAAGCAGGAAAAACCACATCATGAGTTTCCCATAACTTGCTTTTAATGGTGATTGCCCACCATCCCAAATGTTTTTACCTGTATCAATTGAATGTGCGGTAGCTGACATAGAAGTTAAGTTATACCTGTTTAATTAATGATTCAATAATAAAAATACGAATAAATAAATCCAAAGACCACCTAAAAAATGCCAATATGTTGAGCACATCTGAATCTGTGCTAAATTTTTAGAGTGAACTCTATATTTAAAAGTCGAAATTAATACAATTATTAGAAAAATGATACCACTTACAAGGTGTAATCCATGCAATCCGGTAAGAACATATAAAAAGGATCCAGACGGATTGCCTACAAAGAACACATTTTGTTCTACCAAATCTCCCCAGGCATATACTTGTGCAACCAAAAACATTAATCCTAAGGCAAACGTTATGCCTATCCCCACTTTTACTTTTTCCAGATCGTCAGATTTTGCAGACAAATAAGTCCAGTGCATAGTTGCACTACTCACGAGTATTATAGCAGATGATATCCATAATAATGTTGGTAGTTCAAATACTACCCAATTACCTTCAGCTTGTCTTACTATATATGCACTTGTTAATGATGCAAATATCATTACTACTGTAATCATAAAAAGCCACATTCCAAATTTCTTTGGGTGCATTGATAAAGGCTTTTTTGCTTCTTCTATAATTCTAAAATCACTAGTCATAATCTCCTCCTCTTTTATAATTTATCTAATAAATAGGCTATTTGAACAATGGGTAGGTATAAGAATGATCCAAACATTATTCGCATCGCAGATTTGCGCGTACCATTTTTCATTAATGCAAAAGTCTGACTAAGAAATAATACTCCACAGACTGTTACTACTATCGCTGAATCTATACCTGTGATACCAAATTTGGCTGGCAGCAAACCAAAAGGAATAAGAAATAAGGTATAAATCATTATTTGAATTGCAGTATTTAAATCTTTCTTTCCTCCTGAAGGTAGTAGCTTAAAACCTGCTTTCTTATAATCTTCATCCGCAACCCAGGCAATGGCCCAAAAATGCGGGAATTGCCAAATAAATTGTATTCCAAAAATTATTAGTGCTTCTAATGATATGTAACCCGTTGCTGCAGTCCAACCTAAAAGTGGTGGTAAGGCCCCAGGTATCGCACCCACAAAAACAGCAATTGGTCCAACTCTCTTAAGTGGCGTATACACAAAACTATAAAGCACCATTGACAGGACAGACAAAAGTGTAGTTAACATATTTGTATTCAATGCTAAGATTAGAATACCTATTGAACCAGTTGTAAATGCAAAGGCCGCTGCTTCATTAACAGTAATTCTCTTTGTTGGTAATGGCCTGTTCATAGTTCGGGTCATTAACAAATCCAAATCTTTTTCAATTATTTGATTAATGGAAATTGACGCCCCAGAAACAAGAAATCCACCAAAACAAATAGAAGCAAAATGAACCCAGTCAATCACTCCGTGCGACCCTAAGATATAGCCAAATCCACATGAAAATGCCACCAAAAAAGAAAGCCTAAACTTTAGAAGTTCAAAAAATGATTTGGCCTTCTCCAAAAAAGAAATACTATATGAGTCTTGAGTTATCATGCAGTAACAGGCTGTGTTTTTTTGAGTTGCAAAAATAAGAAAAATTGAAGTCCGATTGCCATTGTACCTAACAATAAATGAATCGGCTGAATCGTCCTGGGAATATTAAAATACGCCATAATTACCCCGGAAATGATAGTTAAAATCACCACGAGCAATAATATCTTGGCTGTACCATTTACTAACTTCATCTTATGCAATTTATAAAGTACATACACATTAGATAACAACACAACCCATGAAAATGATCTGTGAATTATAAATTCTATACCAAGATTCTCAATCCACATACTTCTATTATTCAAAGTAGCCGATAAATGATCTATTGCCTCCCTCACTTGCGTACCGAGAACTATTTGTATAAGCATAATGACCATACTAAAAACAATTATTTTTTTTAAATAAGATGGCTCATCAGAGTTTAATTTTAAATGTGGGTTGGCTTTTATGACAATTATTGAGAGGAAAAAAACGATAAGTATAGCAATGAGCATATGGATGGATACCATGAATGGTATTAAGTTGGTAGATACTACCAAAGATCCGACCCATCCCTGAAACACAACTAAAATAAGTGAAGCGATAGCCAAATAAAATATATTCGATTCAGTTTTTCTAAAAGGTAATGAAAAGACTACCGTACCTATAACCAGTAAACCAATGGCAACACCTACTAACCTATTTAAATATTCTATCCACGTTTTGGTTGGATTAAAATCTGCTTCCTCCAAAATTGATTTATCATGTACAATTTTATGTGCTGTACTTTTTAAACCTATTAAATCCAGGTAGTTAGCCAATTTTTTATTTTTGTCAGCTCTTTTTTGGGAGTAAACCTCTTTGTAGTCCTTTGGGAGATCGGATAATTCAGTGGGTGGAATCCATTTTCCAAAACATTTAGGCCAGTCTGGACAACCCATGCCAGCACCTGTGCCTCTTACAATTCCTCCAACGAGTATTAAAAAATAGATAGCAACAAGAGTGAGCAGACTAAATTTACCTAGTCTGCTCATATCTTGATGTGTTTTATTTTTCATCCACTACTATCCCCTTGTCACCAGCACCTTCAAGTTTGATCAAATCATTCTCATGGTCGAGATTTGACTCTGGAGTTTCAGAGAAAGGAACATGTTGCGGGATAAAATCTTCTTTAGCCCCAGGCTTACTGTAATCGTAAGGCCATCTATAAACAGTAGGTATTTCTCCAGGCCAGTTTCCATGACCAGGTTCTATCGGAGTCGTCCACTCAAGTGTTGTCGAATTCCATGGATTGGATGTCGCTCTTCTCCCTCTATACATACTGTAGAAAAAGTTGAATAAGAATAAGAATTGAGCACTCAATGTTAATATTGCTGCAATACTTACCAACATATTTAAATCAGTAAATTGATTGAGCACATCGAAATTTGTAAATGAGTAATATCTTCTTGGGTAACCTGCTATTCCAATATAGTGCATTGGGAAGAATACTAAATAAACCCCAACGAATGTTAACCAGAAATGAATATAACCTAATTTGGCATCCATCATTCTACCAAACATTTTAGGAAACCAGTGGTACACACCTGCCATTAAGCCAAAGAATGATGCACTACCCATTACTAAGTGAAAATGTGCAACAACAAAATAAGTATCATGCAATTGAATATCAATAGCTGAATTTCCTAGGAATATTCCTGTTAAACCACCGCTTATAAAGAATGATACCAAGCCGATTGAAAACAGCATAGCCGGTGTAAATCTTATATTACCTTTCCATAAGGTAGTAAGGTAATTGAATACTTTAACGGCAGAAGGCACGGCTATGATTAATGTTAGTAACATAAATACTGATCCTAAGAAAGGGTTCATGCCCGTTACAAACATATGGTGTGCCCAAACTATAAAAGATAGTATAGCAATAAACAACATTGAACCAACCATGGCTTTATAACCAAAGATCGGTTTCCTGGAGTTTGTTGATATAATTTCCGAAGTAATACCTAATGCTGGAAGAAGAACAATGTAAACTTCAGGATGTCCAAGAAACCAGAACAAATGTTGAAACAAAATAGGACTTCCGCCTTGGTTAGGCAATGCCTCTCCGTTTATGTAGATATCAGATAAATAGAAACTAGTTCCAAAACTTCTGTCGAAAATTAATAATAAAGCGGCAGAAAATAGAACTGGGAATGACAACAAACCAATAATGGCTGTTAAGAAGAATGCCCAAATAGTCAATGGCAATTTAGCGAATGACATACCATGAGTTCGCAAGTTTATTACTGTTGTAATGTAATTTATACCACCAAGTAATGTTGAAACAATAAAAAGTGCCATTGAAGTTAACCATAGGGTCATCCCTAAACCTGAACCATTCACTGCCTGAGGCAAGGCGCTTAACGGGGGGTAAATTACCCATCCTCCTGAGGCAGGTCCTGTCTCAATGAATAACGAAATAAACATGATCACACTTGAAGCAAAGAAGAACCAGTATGATAGCATATTCATAAATCCAGAAGCCATGTCCCTGGCACCTATTTGCAACGGAATAAGGAAATTGCTAAAAGTTCCGCTTAAACCGGCCGTTAATACAAAGAAGACCATGATTGTACCATGCATAGTAACTAATGCCAGGTAAAATTCAGGATCAATTTTACCTTCAGTTGTTATCCAATCACCCAAAAATGGTTTTAACCAACCAAGTTCAGCCTCAGGAAACCCTAATTGAAGTCTAAAAATAACTGAAAGTATACCTCCAAGGAGTGCCCAAAAAATTCCTGTGATCAGGAACTGCTTGGCAATCATTTTATGGTCGGTGGTGAACACATAATGTGTCCAAAAATTTGTTGAGTGATCATGATCGTGCTCGTGACCATCATGATGTGTTTCTTCAGATATATGTATGTCAGCAGTAGCCATATTCTTAATTATCTTATAATGTTGCTTCTAATTCTTCAGTTTCCTCTTCTATACCAGCTTTAATCTTAGCTAGTTCTCTTTTTTCAGCAGGTACCTGCTCAAGTAAGTCAGGATTCAATTTTAGCCAAGTTTGTTGCTCAGCTTTCCATTTTTCATAATCTTCCTGTGTATCTACAACAACTTTTAGCTTCATAGAGAAATGTCCCCTGCCACATATTTCAGTACATGTTAAGAAGTAGTCGAATTCAGGGTCTCCAACCTCATCCCTCATTTCTTGTGTTGTTTTATTAGCAATAAATTTGAAATGGGTAGGTTGGCCAGGCACAGCATCCATTTTTACTCTTTGATAAGGTAAAAATACACTGTGAAGTACGTCCCTTGCTCTAATTTTTAATAATACTTCTTTATCTACTGGGAAATGTAATTCTAACGGTGTGAAATCATCATATGAATTTTCGTCAGTAATATCAATACCAAAAGGATTACCTTGAGTGTCATCAATTAATTTGTAATCATAATCACCAAGCTGATTATCTTTTACACCTGGATAGCGAACGGCCCAAGCAAACTGATATCCCATTACCTCAATTACTTCAGCATCGTCAGCCGCTTTGCTGGTGATATCCGTCCAAGCTTGAAGTCCTGTAAATACTAATACAGACAAAACTATGGCTGGAACCACTGTCCATAACAATTCTAACTTAGTATTATCAGGATAAAACTTACCTCTTTCACCTTCTTTATACTGATATTTATAACTGAACCAAAACAAAAGTACGTTTGTAATAACAAAAATAACTCCTGTCACAGCCGTTGTAATCCAAAACAACTTGTCTGTTAATTCTCCATGTTCTGAGGCAACTGGTAAGGTATACTTGTCAAAATAAACCCATGAATACCAGAACATAAATCCAAATCCAAGGATCATGAATAACATCATTAATGCACCATTCACTTTGTTGCTAGTGCTAACGATCTTTTTATCCGTTCCTTTTACTACATTAACTAGTGTTCCTATTCTGAATAATGTATACAGAATGAACAAGAGTAGAAGAACACCAATTGTTATGATTATACCGAACATATTATTCTTTAATTAACAGTTATTCAATTAAATGTGGTGATGTAAACTTTCTTTTAACATCGGGTGATTTTTAGCAAAAAGTGGCACTTTGGCTAGGTTCGTTAATGTCACAAATAAGAATGCTACTCCAAATACTGTTGCCATTCCAATTTCAACCAAACCAAATGCTCCTTCTGTTTGCATAACTCCCGGTGTAACCATCAAGTAAAAATCGAACCAGTGGCCAGCTATTACTATCGGACAAACAAGCCTTAGTAAAGACATGTGCCTCTTTGCGTCTCTTGTCATTAATAACAAGAACGGTAGGAAGAAGTTTAACAATAGATTAATAAAAAATACCCATCTATAATTCCCAGAATCTAGGCGTTGAATGAAGTAAACAGTTTCTTCTGGAATATTTGCGTAGTAAATAAGCAAGAACTGCGAAAACCAGATGTAAGTCCAGAAAATACTAAATCCAAAGATGAATTTTCCAATATCATGCAAGTGGTTAGCATTTACAATTGACAAGTAACCTTGAGACTTTAAGGCAACTACAATTAAAGTTATAACTGCCAAACCATTTACCCACCAGCTGGCAAATACATACCAACCAAACATTGTACTGAACCAGTGAGGATCGATCGACATGATCCAATCCCAAGCAGCAATTGATGAAGTAACAGCAAAGATTACTAAGAAAATAGCCGAGTATTTTCTTGCTTTATACCAATGAGCTACATCGCCATCAATATCTTCCGCCAGCATTTCTTTTTTAATCCATAGGAAGAACATGTACCATAAGCCAAAGAAAATCACAATTCTAGCTACGTAAAAAATTGGAAATGAACCTGCAGCAAATGGCCAGTACCATAAACTTGCTTTACCGCTTATTATTTTATCGAATTTATCCGTACCCTCTTTGTATAGGTAATCATGAGTCCAATGAAAAACATCATAATCAACCCAAAACCAAGATAAAAACATTAATATCCCAGCAATTGGCAACCAATGAGCCATAGCCAATGGAATTCGCTTGATCCCAGAAGACCAGCCTGCTTGGGCAGCATATTGTATAGCAACAAAG
>NZ_JAVJUY010000262.1:0-4903 GCF_040220315.1 Fulvivirga sp. | reverse complement strand
CAATGCTTCGTAATCACCAGCTTCTTTAAGAGCTTTTCTTTTAGCAGCATATTTTGCCACTAATCTTTCTCTTTTTAATTCTCTTGCTTTTACTGCTGCTCTTGCCATAATATTTAGTTTTTGCTTGCGAATGGCATACCGAATGCCTTCAACAGTTCGTAACTTTCTTCATCAGAATCAGCGGTGGTCACAAAAGTGATGTCCATTCCGTTGATTTTATTTACTTTCTCAATACTGATTTCAGGGAAGATTATTTGTTCTTTTACACCCAATGTATAATTACCTCTACCATCAAATCCTTTATCACTTACGCCTTTGAAATCTCTTACCCTCGGTAAAGCAATAGAAAGAAGTCTGTCTAAGAATTCGTACATCTTATCACCTCTTAAAGTTACTTTTGCACCAATTGGCATTTCTTCTCTTAACTTAAAGTTAGAGATTGACTTCTTGGACATTGTAGGTATAGCTTTCTGACCAGTGATTACGGTAAGCTCTTCTACACCCACATCTACTAATTTTTTATCAGCTACAGCAGCCCCGATACCCTTGTTTAGGCATATCTTTGTTACTTTAGGTACTTGCATGATTGAACTGTATTGAAATTTTTCCTTTAATGCAGGAATAATTTCTTTCTGATATTTCTCTTTTAATCTCGGACTAGCCATTTTAAATAATTTCTCCAGTTTTCTTAGAATATCTCTGCAACTTGCCTTTATCGTCAAGCTTTCTACCTGTTCTGGTAGCCTCACCAGAAGCCGGATCAACAAGCATTAGATTGCTTAAATGAACTGCCGCTTCTGTTTTTTCAATTCCACCTTCAGGCTTTGTAGCTGATGGTTTTACGTGTTTTGTAACTACGTTTACTCCTTCTACTACTGCTCTGTTTTTATCAGTAACAACCTCAAGAACAACCCCTGTTTTACCTTTAGAGTTACCAGAGATTACCTTTACGGTGTCACCTTTTTTTATGTGTAATTTTTTCATCTTCTTAATCTACTATTAAAGTACTTCAGGAGCCAATGAAACAATTTTCATGAATTGCTTTTCTCTCAATTCCCTTGCAACAGGGCCGAATATACGTGTACCTCTTGGTTCATCGTTCGGATTCAATAATACTGCAGCGTTATCTTCAAATCTGATATAAGAACCATCTTTTCTTCTTACCTCTTTCTTTGTTCTTACTACTACAGCTCTTGAAACAGTTCCTTTTTTAAGGTTACTTGAAGAAAGTGCTGACTTCACTGATACAACAATTTTGTCACCTACTGAAGCATACTTCTTGCCCGTACCTCCCAACACTCGGATACATAGAACTTCCTTAGCTCCACTATTATCCGCAACATTTAATCTTGACTCTTGTTGTACCATTTTATTTAGCCTTTTCTATGATTTCAACTAATCTCCATCTTTTGTTTTTACTCAGAGGACGAGTTTCCATAATACGCACAGTATCTCCGATACCACATTCGTTTTTATCGTCATGAGCCGTAAACTTGGTAGTTTTGTTCACAAACTTACCATACATAGGGTGCTTTTCTTTTCTGTGAACAGCAACAGTGATAGACTTCTCCATCTTGTTACTTACCACTTGCCCTACTCTTTCTTTTCTTAATTTTCTTGCTTCCATCTTACTTTTAATTTGCAAGTTCTTTAGCCCTTAACTCGGTTTGTAGTCTAGCAATTAGTTTGCGGGATTCTCTTATTTTCATAGGATTCTCTATTGGAGAAATCTCGTGAGCAAACTTTAGTTTTCTATAAGCTTCTTTTTCGCTTACCAACTTTTGCTTCAATTCATCAAGGCCTAATGCTTTTATTTCTGAATTTTTCATATCGCTATTATTCAACGTAATCTCTACGAACAACAAACTTCGTTTTTAAAGGAAGCTTTTGTTGCGCTAATCTTAACGCTTCTTGTGCTAATTCCTTTTTTACACCACCTGCTTCGAAGAGAATAGTGCCTGGCTTCACAACTGCTACCCAGTATTCTGGAGCACCTTTACCTTTACCCATTCTAACTTCTGCCGGCTTTTTAGTTATTGGTTTGTCAGGAAAAATCCTGATCCATACCTGACCTTCTCTTTTCATTGCTCTGGTCATTGCAATCCTGGCAGCTTCTATTTGTCTTGAAGTAATCCATCCTGGCTCCATTGCTTTGATTCCGAATGCACCAAAAGAAATAGTATGTCCTCTTTGGGCAATACCTTTTATTCTGCCTTTCTGCTGTTTTCTGAACTTTGTTCTTTTCGGCTGTAACATATCTTTATGTCTTTAGGTCACATCTATTCGTGACTCAACGTTTACTAATTACTTCTTTCTACTTCTTTTAGGACCGTCACCTCTTTTTCTTCCGCCTCCGCCTTGGCTTTGGTTACCACCTCCAACATTAGGAGAAAGGTCTCTCTTTCCATAAACTTCGCCTTTGAAGATCCATACTTTGATACCGATTTTACCGTATACAGTGTTTGCTTCACTGATCGCATAATCTATATCTGCTCTTAGTGTATGTAGAGGAATTCTACCTTCCTTGTACTGTTCAGATCTTGCCATTTCAGCGCCACCTAATCGACCAGAAACTTTCACTTTAATACCTTGAGCACCAACTCGCATTGAAGAAGCAATAGCCTGCTTCATTGCTCTACGGTAAGAAATTCTAGCTTGTAACTGCTGAGCGATAGACTCGCCAACAAGTTTGGCATCTAATTCAGGTCTTTTTATTTCGAAGATGTTGATTTGTACATCTTTACCAGTAAGCTGCTTTAACTCTTCTTTAATCTTATCCACCTCAGAACCACCTTTACCAATAACAACGCCCGGACGTGCCGTATGTACTGTTAGCGTGATTCTTTTTAATGTTCTTTCGATAACTACTTTAGAGATTCCTCCTTTAGGAATACGGGCACTTACGTATTTTCTGATTTTATGGTCTTCAACCAATTTATCAGCGAACGTATCGCCACCATACCAAGCTGAGTCCCAGCCTCTAACGATGCCTAATCTAAACGCTATTGGGTTTACCTTCTGTCCCATTATTTGTCTTTTTTATCTTTAGTCTCTACTTTTTCTTCAGTTTGTGGAGCCGCACTGTCAAGTACGAGAGTTACATGGTTAGATCTTTTTCTAATTCTGTGTGCTCTACCTTGCGGAGCCGGTCTTAATCTTTTTAAGATTCTACCACTATCTACAGTGATAGTTTTAACAAAAAGATCTGCATCCTCAAGATCCACATCCTGGTTTTTCTGCTGCCAGTTTGAGATGGCTGACAACAATAATTTCTCTAGTCTAGCTGCACCTTGTTTAGGCTCAAACTTCAAAATGTTTAAGGCCTTGTTCACCTTTTCACCTCTGATAAGATCAGCTACTAACCTCATCTTACGTGGAGAGGTAGGTACGTTATTTAATTTAGCTACTGCCTCCATAATTATCTCTTGCCTTTATCTTTTTTACCAACGTGACCTCTGAAATTTCTGGTAGGTGCAAATTCACCAAGCTTGTGTCCTACCATGTTTTCAGTTACATATACAGGTATAAATTTATTGCCATTGTGTACGGCAAATGTGTGTCCTACGAAATCAGGAGATACCATTGATCTTCTAGACCATGTTTTGATTACAGACTTTTTACCTGATTCATTCATGGCTTCTACCTTGTTCTCTAGCCTAAAGTCTATATAAGGCCCTTTTTTTAGTGATCTTGCCATTATTTCTTACCTCTACTTATGATTAGATTATTTGAATACTTTTTAGGTGTTCTTGTCTTCTTACCTTTTGCGTATAATCCAGTTCTTGATCTTGGATGCCCACCTGAAGACTTACCTTCACCACCTCCCATTGGGTGATCAACCGGGTTCATAGCTACACCTCTTGTTCTTGGTCTTCTTCCTAACCATCTGTTTCTACCAGCCTTACCCAAGTTCACATTCATGTGATCTGAGTTAGATACTGCACCAATAGTGGCAAGGCAAGTAACTAATACTCTTCTTGTTTCACCTGATGGTAATTTGATCGTAGCGTATTTTCCTTCTCTAGCTAAAAGTTGAACGTATGATCCAGCACTTCTTGCCATTGCACCGCCTTTACCTGGCTTAAGCTCCAGGTTGTGGATGATTGTGCCTAAAGGAATTTTGCTAAGAGGAAGAGCATTTCCAACTTCAGGAGCTACATTCTCTCCCGACACTATTTCTTGTCCTACCTTCAGTCCTTCGGGTGCAATAATATATGCTTTCGCTCCGTCTGCATAATAAAGTAATGCAATACGAGCAGATCTTGTTGGGTCATACTCAATCGCTTTAACCGTTGCAGGAACATCGAATTTATTCCTTTTGAAGTCGATAATTCTGGATTTTTTCTTATGACCACCGCCAATGTAGCGCATAGTCATCTTACCAGTATTATTTCTACCTCCAGTTCTTTTCTTAGTTACAACCAAAGACTTCTCTGGAGTATCCTTTGTGATCTCTGTGAAGCCTGGTGCTACTCTGTATCTCTGTCCGGGTGTAACCGGTCTTAATTTTTTAATCGCCATTTTCCGCTAAATTATATTTCGCTATAAAAATCGATTACATCACCTTCAGAAACCGTTACGATTGCCTTCTTATACGAAGAACTTCTTCCAGTAATAACTCTTGACTTTGTGAATCTAGACTTGGACTTACCTAAGTAGTTCATGGTATTAACACTTTCTACTGTAACTCCGTACATCTTCTCCACTTCTCTTTTAATCTCTACTTTATTGGCTTTTCGATCTACAACGAAACCATACATGCCTTTTTCATTTAAAGCAGATACCTTTTCCGTAACCAATGGCTTTACTAAAACGCTCATTATTATTTCTTCAATAGGTTATCAATTTTCTCAATTGATCCTTCACTAAGGATCAAGTTATCTGCATTCAAAACATCGTAAGT
>NZ_JAVJUY010000261.1:0-1764 GCF_040220315.1 Fulvivirga sp. | reverse complement strand
TACTTGATATGATCAATGGTCACATTATCAATCTCCAGGTGTTTTCCTTCGATCTTTGTCACCAATTGCTTATATATTGCTGCTTCTATCTCAGGACTCTTTGGTGAAACCACCTTGTACTCATAGTCCGCAAAAATATTTCTGGTCAGGCTGATAAACTCAGGCTTCACCACACTCTTGTAGTAGTCCTGACCTACCTCCAATTCCAATTGAGCCAACTCTGCCTCAACCGGCCTTAAAGTAACGGATACTATGATCGGGATATGGAGTTCATCTTTGGTAAGGACGGCTACTTGTTCTGTATAGGTTTGCCACTGGATATTGTAACGTACCACGCCGTTCCAGGGCATGTGCCACACCACTCCGTCTTTAAAGACTTCCTGGGTCTGAAGCCCTTTGCCGTAAGGTCTCCACTTCATAGCCTGTGTACCAGGTTTTACCACTGAGCAGCCAATTGCGAAAAGAGCAATCACTGCTATACTTAAAATGCTGAATTTACTTTTCATTTTCTTAATGTTTAGATTTGACATGCTTAATAGTACGAGTCGTACAGCTCCTATTTTGATGTAATTTTGATTCAGGTTTATGATGTTTTTTAGGACATGTTTATTAAAGGTGTCAGCCAAATTTTCCATTACTTCTAAGGCTGGTACTAAAATTTGTCTGAAACCAAACCTGTAGCTCCTCTACTTCATGTTCAGGGAGCAAGCCAAGTGCTTTTTGAAATTCTTTTAACATAAGTCCTTGACTAAAGCTTACTTTCTCCAGAATTATTTTACTGTATTCCAATCTTGATATTTTCGATTTCATGTGTATAAGTTTTTTTTGAGTACCTACTAGTGAAACGAAGTATTATCAATAGTTTTTTAATTTATTCTGGTAATTTTTATATGTTTTTTAATTTTTATCAATTTGCATATTGTTGATGTTTGACAATCCGAAAACAATCAATATAAAACTTTGTCCGATCTCCATGATGACCAGCACTCTGGCTAAACCGCTAACCGGAACTATATCCCCGTATCCGATAGAAGCAAACGTTACGGTGCTAAAGTAGAAGTACTCAAAAAAATCGTTGAGAAAGCCAGATTGCTCAATACCCGCAAAAGCGTTTTTATCAAAACCGGACAGGCACACAAAATCACTGGCAAAAGAAAATATGATGAGGGATACCAAGAGACCGAATATCCAAATCAATCGGTACAATGAATAACATTGGAAAATAGACCGCTTTATTTGCTTGATAGTGAAGAAGGTAAAAAACAATGCCTTGACCATCGCAAACAAAAGCACAACATATTGAACCCAGAGTAGTTTATGATCTATAAATTGCATCAAATACACATACAGCAAGGCTACCGCTCCCACCAGAATGATGGTAGGGCTCATTCCATTCAATAGATTGTTTGCAAAACTCGGTGCGTATCTATTTTTTTCCATGACCTGATCCTCGTGCCTATCAAATGGACTTATTTTTAAAAAGGCTGCCTTTCCTGGCTGTCAGAGCATATCCATCAGCGCAATAAGAAGAACGATGGAAATTATAATCCCCCAAAAAACCCGGGTCAGGATCTTTCTGTGTCCCGAAGGCTTTTCATCTCCTGTTTTGCAACACTCCTTCATTTATCTTTTTTAATTCAAAAGTGAAATCCCCGGTATGAATACCCAGTGACCGGGGACTCACTACCACTCACTTAATAACTTCTTTGTTTTCACCACAAGTCAACATTGCCTCTCCATAATAAGGGTTTTTGATCTCTTTTA
>NZ_JAVJUY010000260.1:0-7346 GCF_040220315.1 Fulvivirga sp. | reverse complement strand
TACCTACAAATGAGATTGATAAATCCATTCTTCCATTAGATACAGCAAAAGAAGTATCAAAGGATGAAAATGTGATAAAAGAGAAAATGAGCGAATCTCCAATTCAAAAACTGGAAGAGCAATCAACCCCTAACAAAGAAGAAGTATTACAAAAAAAGGTTCACATTGCATCAGAAAATGAAATAGCAGAAAGCATTCAAAAAGAAGAAGTTGTGAAACCTGCACCAACAGAAGTACTAGATACAGAATATATTTATGAAAATGCAAAACCTTTAAATGGCACTTCAGAATTATATCGGTATTTTGAAGAAAGTCTTCAATACCCCGAGGCGGCAATGGCTGATTCTATCCAAGGTGAAGTAAATATTATTTTTACAATCACAAAAAAAGGCGAAGTACGAAATGTTGTAGTTGATAAATCACTTGGTGAGTTGTTCGATCAGGAAGCCATTCGGTTAATAGAAAATATGCCTCCATGGGTACCAGCCATGGTCAATGGTGACTCGGTTGATAGTCGTGTGAGTGTTCCAATTTATTTCAGAATAAAAAACGAGTAATGATGGCTTTAAAGAAATTAATGCCAATACTTCTTGTTTTGGCCGGGATAAATTCGTCTTTCTCTCAATCGAGTAGATCAAATTTTGAGTCTTGTTCGACAAGTCCACTTCAACCTTCTGATAAAGAAAAATTGGCCAAAGACTTTGTGAAGTGGCAATCAAAGGCAAATAGACAGGCCGATGCTAAATACATTATACCTGTTGTCTTTCATTTAGTAGAGCAGAACCCAACGATTTCTGATGAGGAAGTTCAATCAATTTTTTCAGAAATAAATGATGCCTATGCACATCGGGGCTCATTCACTGGTGTTGATGGCGTAGATACACAAATTGAATTTTGTCTGGCGCAACGTTCACCTGATGGAGCTTTGACTTCTGGGATCAACAGAATTAACTCTGATTACGAGAGGTTTGATATGGACCTTGAGAATGCTAAAATGAAGACGTTGGGTCAGTGGGATCCGCGCTACTACCTCAATATATGGATTGTAGAAGAAGTAAGATCTGAAATTTACAGTGAGTATACGGGTAGCGAATGGTGGACGAGGCTTAAAGGTGGTGGTTTTTCCTCTTTACCGACTCAAGAAGTAACTAAAGATTTTATCACGGATGGCATTGTGCTTACGTCAATAAGTGCTCAGGGTGTAGCACATGAGGGTGGACACTATTTTGGGTTGTTGCATACGTTCGCTGGCGGTTGTAAAAACGATAACTGTTTTGCAGATGGCGACATGGTCTGTGATACGCCACCAGATGATAGTGTTTTTAATTCATGTGAAGACAACAGTTGTTCAACTGATACCCTTTCTAATTACAGCAATAATAATTTTTTTGAAGACAGGCTTGATATGGGTACCAATTTTATGGATTATGGGAATGGAGGCTGTTCTTCAGAGTTTTCTGCAGGTCAGACAGAAAGAATGCATTTTCATAAAGAAAGCTACAGGCCGCTCTTAAATGGACAGTTTTGCAATGCTCCATGTGATGTTAATCTTTCCCTTTCATTTAACCAGAGCATTATGCGGCCTCTACCTAATCAGGATGTGACATTCAATAGCACTAGTGAAAATGTAGACACTTTTAACTGGCATGTCGAATATTTGGGTAACAAATCATCAAACTACTCTATTGCTATGGAGGTGGGGTATCAGCCGTCTTCTGGAGTGATCAATACATCACCGAGCCTTTCTCATTCATTTCCTGCTGAAGGCAAATACAGAGTTTATTTAAAAGCCTGGAATAGCTCTAACCCGGACTGTTTTGTCTCCTATTCTAAAATAGTAAAAGTAACCTGTGGGGTTGATGCCAGGTACTCGCCAGACATTCGATTTATTGCTGCTAAAAATCCCCGGGCGAGGTTTTTAGAACCTGTCGTTTTTACAAATTATTCTGTCGGTGCAACATCGTATGAGTGGACTATTACCCATAAGAATCCTATTCCAGGCAACCCGAATTTGCCCGTTTTTACCTCCAATGATGTTCATTTAACATACTTCTTTCCTGAACCTGGAGAATACAATATAAGCTTGAAGGCAATGAATGGTGCTTGTGTAGATGTGGCTAATACATTTACATTACAAGTAGAAGACCCCACCATTGATGGGTCACCAATAATTGAAAGTACTGAATGTTACAAAGTTGATAGTCTTCTGGTAGAGCTTACTATTGAAAATTTAGGATATGACACAATCAATGTTGGTACCCCTATTGCCTTTTACAATGCAGATCCATTGGGTAGCAATTCGCAGTTAATTCAATCATTTGAATTGCCTGAAATAGTTTACGGTTTTGAAAGCACCGATTACAGTTTTGTTATAAGTAATCAGCTATTGTCCGATGATTTGTATGTGGTATTTAATGATGATGGGTTGAGTGGCACGCCAGTCACTTTTCCGACAAACGATTTAAACATTATGAGCTTTAACACAGAATATCCTACCAGTGGATATGCTGAATTAAATTATCAAAATAATATCGGATATATTAAAATTGAGGTTGATCAAGTCTTTTTTAGTGACATCTACGCATGTGAAGGAGATGAACTTGATTTGGATGCTGGTTTGTCAGGTTTGGGAAACATCATTTACAATTCACAGCTTTTAGGTGAGTTTTCTGAAGATACAATAACATATGTGGCATTAGCAGATGATGTTATTAATGTTACCTGGCAAAATGAATATGAGTGTAAGTTTCAAGATGCTTTTGAGGTTATTATTAGTGAACCGAGACTAGTTTTTTCAGATACCTTGGTACGAATCAATCGAGGAGAAAGTGTACGCCTCATGGCGTCAGGAGCAGTTACTTACAATTGGTCTCCTCCTATATGGTTAGATGATCCAACTAGTTCTTCACCCTTAGCCACACCAGCAGAACCAATCATTTATACATTAGAAGCTGCAGATAGTATTGGTTGTGAAATGACAGGCAACGTAGAAATTGAGATTGTAAGCACTGCTCATATCCCTAATCTATTTACGCCCAATGAAGATAACAGTAATGATTTCCTCCGGCTGTTGGGATTAATGGGTGTGGAAGATATCGATTTCAGAGTTTTTAATAGAGTTGGCAGTTTGGTATTTGAAAGTAACGATGTTGATAAACTAAGCACAGAAGGCTGGGACGGAACATGGAAAGGCAAAATTCAGCCAAACGGAATTTATTACTGGACGGTACAGGGAAAATATACAAACGGACTGCCAATATTATTGAATGGGAAAGATAGGGGAACTATACATCTGGTGAGATAGCATATGAGACAATATGAGATCGTCTTCCTTTTTTTATATTTATTTGCGACTGTTGACACCCATGCGCAATACTTTCAGTATTCACAATACAATTATTCAAGTCAAAGAGTAAACCCGGGAGCTATTTCGCTTTCAGATTATGCGACTGCATCATTCGTTTATCGTTCGCAAAAAAGTGCTTCGGATATAGCCTTAAATAGTGCCTTCTTTGAGGCTAAATACCCTTTTATCAAAAGAAACGGAGGTGATCGCTGGTCGTCCATTGGCCTCTCGCTTATGAATGATAAAATAGGTTTAGGTGGGCTATTTCATTCTCAGGAAATAGGGGTGTCGTATGCCCTGAATTTTAAGTCCGGTGATAACAGTACCATAAGTTTTGGTAATAGAGTTAATTATAGTACCAGAAATGTGAATACATCGAATTTGGTAACAGAGAACCAATTTATTCTTGATTTCGGTTTCGATCCATCTTTACCTTCTGGCGAAAATTTAGGTGCATATAACACCAATGTTATTTCATTTAGCTCTGGAGTGGTAATGGAGAGTATTGATCGAGATGAAAATCGTAAAATGCATATTGGATTATCTGCGTTTAATATAAATCAACCGGATGAAAGTTTTCTTGGAAGTAGAAGTCCATTACCAATTACTACCATTATAGAAGCCGGGTATCGTATCTATGAAAATCAGATGGTCAGCTTATATCCCGAAATGCTTTACACGTTAACGGCTGGTACTGCTTCACTAAATGCTGGGTTGGTGACGCATTTTAAGCTTGACAGGTACGATTCTAGATTGTCTGGACAGAGTATTCAATTGCATACAAAATACTTATCCAATCAGGGTGCTATGATAGGTGTTCAATGGCATAGAGGTCCATTATCCATCGGCTCAAGCTTTGATATTCCATTAAATAATAGGTTAGCCAATAGAGGTGCATTTGAAATTGGTTTTCAATTTGGTAAGTTGATTCAAACCAAATACAAGGCAAGAAAAGTAAGACGTAAAAGATTGCGTAGGAACAAAACCTCTAACGATAGATCAAATGACGGTAGTAGAACCGATGCAAGAGATTCAAATAAAGGGAATATTACTGAACTTGAAGATCAACTTAAGAATGAAGAAGAAGTTAATCAAGATCAAGCAAGTATAGTTGATAACGTGAAAACATTTAATAAAACTGATAGTGGTCAATTATCAGATGATTCTGTAAAACTGGAAAGTGAAGTTGACTTTGGTGACTTGAAGCATATTCAACCTGAAAAGCCCGTTTTTGTCAACTTTAGTTTCGAATTAAATGAAGCGGAATTAGATGATGCAGATAAATCACGATTGAATGATTTGATCATTACATTAAAATCTAATGAAACGTACAGTGTAGAGATCATTGGTCATACAGATGATATTGGCTCGAGTGAGTACAATCTCAAATTGTCTAAAGATAGAGCAAAGGCAATTGCAAGATATCTAATGTCTCAAGGCATAGAAAGAAGTAGAATGAAAGTGGAGGGCTATGGCGAAGAAAAACCTCTAAAGCCAAATACCTCAGATGAAAACAGAGCCTACAATAGACGCGTGGAGTTTATCCTACATAAGTCTAAAACCCAAATAAATGATCATTAAGAATTTTTAGGCTGGCAATAAATACGAGTACTGCTGTTGTTCTTTTTACCGTTCCATGAGAAAATTTCTGTACAGCCAGCCTGGAACCAATTTGTCCGCCAAGCAATACTGCCACGAGTAAAGGCCATGACCATTCAAGGTCAAGGTAGGGTGGGTGCTGCATCCATTGGCCAACGAGTCCGGCTATGGAATTAACCAAAATAAAAAAGCTGGCCATAGCAGCTACGCGTTTGGGTTTACTCCAGTTAATTAAGTTGAGTACTGGTGAAAGAAATATTCCACCACCAATGCCAACCATTCCGGATATCAAACCAATAACACCGCCTATTCCAACTCCGGTAGTGGTTTTTCGTGTTATGTCTGAATCTGAGTTTTCTGTTGTTTTATAAGGTTTTATCCAAAGTAAAATGGAGGCGATTAATAATGTAAATCCAAGAAGTATGAAAATAAACTCAGCAGAAAGCGGAAGATATCCACCCAAAAAAGCCATGGGCACGCTGGCAATGATTATTGGAAGTGTTCGTCTCACATTAAGGTATCCTTCCTGATAAAAAATGTATGTTCCACTCGATACTACAATGACATTGCACATTAAAGCGGTGGAGCGCAAGACAAAGAGATCAATTCCGGCCAAAACCAACAGGGCCAAATATGATGAACCTCCTCCAAAGCCAACGGAGGAATAGAAAATAGCAATAAGAAAGAAAAAGACAACCAGTAAAAGTGTATTATCCATTAGCCTCCAATTATCGACATTGATTCATAATTGTTTTCATAACGTTTGCTCTCTGCTTCAAATCCATCAGCATATTTTTTATTTATATGACTTTGAATTGCTCGCAATACCTCTTGATCGTCACGGGTTTCACGCAGCAAATCCCTCAGACTTATTCCTGATTGATCGTACAAACAGTTTCTCAGCTCACCTTTTGACGTAATTCTTATCCTGTTGCAATCATTGCAAAAGGTTCTGGAGTAAGCAGCGATAATGCCAATATCGCCTTTAGAACCTGGTATTTTGAATTTCATGGAAGTACTACCTGGTTTTTCAGTTAGCCTTTCAATATTTGGATATACAGAATCAAGTCGCTCTTGTATTTCTGAATAAGTGATCACTTCATGTTTAACTTCAGAACCATTAAAAGGCATTTCTTCAATGTATCTAATGGAAATTGGTAGTGTCTTTGAAAGGTTGGCCATCGGAATAATATCACCTTCATTAATTCCTTTCATCACAACCATATTTACTTTAGTGGGAATTCCAGAATCAATTGATGCATGCAGGTTGTTCCAAACTACTTCAAACTCATTTCTTCGCGTAATTTCATAAAATCTAGTACTATCTATTGTATCAAGGCTTACATTGATGGAGTCAATGCCAATTGAAGCTAAATCCTGCATAAAAGGAGCTATCAAAACTGCATTAGTGGTAACATGCACTTCTTCAATCCCTACAATTTGCTTAAGCGATCGCAAGCAATGAACCAAATCTTTTCTGGCAAAAGGCTCACCCCCGGTTATTCTAATTTTTGTAACACCATTATCTGCCAAAATTTTAGCTAAGCGAATAATCTCCTCGTACGACAGTAAATCCTTTCTTGGTGCATAATTGATTCCTTCAGCAGGCATGCAATAAAAGCATCGCAAATTGCAACGATCTGTCACACTGATGCGAGCATACGTGATTTGCCTATCAAATTTATCAACTAGCATATAACTAAGTTAGTCAATTGGTTGGTTAAAAAAATGCTAGAATTGATACGAACGACTATATTTAAAACATGAAATTAAATGTGCTACTGTTTGGTGTCACCAAAGAAATTATAGGTGAGAGTCCTCAACAAATTGAAATTCAGGGAGAAACGGTTCGAGATTTACGTACACATTTACTGTCGAACTACGAAAAACTGAAAGGGCTCAACTCATTGATGATTGCTGTAAATAATGAATATGCAGAAGATAATCTGAAAATTAATGAGTCTGATGAAATTGCTCTTATACCACCGGTGAGTGGAGGCTGATGATACGAATTACAGAAGATACACTTGATATTAATGCAATAACTAATGAAGTTATTGATCCGACATGTGGTGGAATTGACGTGTTTGTCGGTACAGTAAGAAACCACACAAAAGGCAAAGAAGTGACCCATCTGTTCTTTGAAACTTATGAGTCGATGGCTATTTCTGAAATGAAGAAAATAGCAGAAGGAATACAGAAAAAGTGGCCTGTTAAGAAGATTTCGATTCATCATAGAGTTGGTAGGGTAGAGATTGGTGAAGTAGTTGTAGTAATTGCAGTTTCATCCCCACATAGAAAAGAAGCCTTTGAAGCTTGTCAATATGCCATTGATACACTCAAGAAAACAGTGCCTATTTGGAAGAAAGAGTTTTTAGAAGACGGTGAGGTGTGGGTTTCA
>NZ_JAVJUY010000259.1:0-3921 GCF_040220315.1 Fulvivirga sp. | reverse complement strand
CCGTCTTCTTCAGCTCCATGAGCTTCAGCCCCACCTTCATCTGCACTTGCTACCAATTCTGTCTGAGAAGTTAAAGAATTTAGTGCATGCTCTCCTTCCTCATGGTGACCACCTGACATGGAGGTTATAATTCCGATTACCAACAATACCACACCTATTACCCCAACGATCATCAGGGTTTTCTTGGCACCAGCGGTAAATTCAAATCTTTCTTCGGTCATTGTATCGTTATATTTACTTCTTAAATCTCTGTTACTTCTGAATCGATTTTACAAATTTCGCAATCTTCCATCGGTCCTCAGGGCTAACTTGCGAACCATGTGCCCCCATTAATCCTTTACCCCAGGTAATTACATGGAAAATGTGACCTTCTGTAATATTCTTGTATGCCACTCCCTGCAGGTTTGCAACCCCGGGATATTTTTCAGCTACAAGTCCATCTGCCTCACCCTTAGATCCATGGCAATGTTCACAATACCGGCCATAAAGTGCCTTGCCATCTTTTATTGCTGCTTCAGCCATGGTACTATCTATGGGACTTTCAATTTCAGCAGCTATTTCCAGGCTATCTTTGGGTATTCTGTATGGCAAGAAACCATCCTTTTTTCTCGGAACCGTATTGGGGGCTGGTGTACGCATTGTCATGCCATGTGCATTTAATGGATTCGAATTGTAGTACTCGCCATGCCCATCACGGGTATTATTTAAAAACTGAGTGGCCTCGCCAGCATCTTCATCTGTAATTTGAGATAATGGCTCATAAGGTACAGAATGATACATATTAGGCGCATATTCTAGCCCCTGATTATCGCCACCTGCTCCACAGCTTATCAAAATAACTGCCAACGTAAGGCTCAAAAAGTAATTAAAAACGCTATATATTCTCATTGTCAGAATGTTCTTAATCTTCAAAATCTTTATCATTCACTTCACTTGCACCACTACCTTGCACCACTTTTCTAATGTCATCTTTCGACATTTTGTTCTTAGCAAGATCAATAGCCATTACATGTTTGTCATCAGTTATTCTGATGTCCATTATTCTTGGTTTTTTATACGGCTTAAGATCGCTTACGATCATAAATGTTCCCACCATACCAAGGGCAGAAAGTAAAACCGTTAACTCAAATGTTACAGGAATAAATGGAGGTATCGAGAAAAAATCTTTACCGCCTATTATCATTGGCCAGTCGTATCCCAGCATACCAATTTGCATAGTAAGTGCTAAGCAAGTACCAAGCAAACCAAACATAAAGGCAGCTTTAGGTAATCTTGTTCTTTTATAACCTAAAACTTCATCTAACCCGTGAACAGGGAAAGGAGAATATACCTCATGAATCTTCACTCCGCTTTCTCTTACCTTGGTTACGGCTTCGAGTAAAACATCTTCATCGTCATATACTCCTAATACAAAGTGTTTATTACTTTCCATTTTTTATTTCTTCTCTTTTAAAGATGATGACTTAATGATACTCTTTACTTCTGCCATGTTTATCACTGGGAAGAATTTAGCAAACAGTAAGAATGCTGTAAAGAATAATCCAAAAGTGAATAAGTATACACCTACATCATATCTTGTAGGATAGAACATCGCCCAGCTAGAAGGTAAATAATCCCTATGCAGCGATGTTACAATAATTACAAACCGTTCGAACCACATACCAATATTAACTACAATACTCAATATGAATGTAGCAGCGATATTAGTTCGAATGCTCTTCACCCAAAAAAGCTGCGGTGAAATTACGTTACATGTCATCATGGTAGCATACGCCCACCAGTATGGACCAGTGGCCCTATTAATAAATGCATATTGCTCTGCTTCAACTCCAGAATACCAAGCAATGAAAAACTCAGTAATGTAAGCAATACCCACTATTGAACCTGTGATAATGATTACAATGTTCATCAGTTCAATGTGATTTACCGTGATGTAATCTTCCAGTTTAAATACCTTTCTTGTGACCAACATAAGCGTTAGTACCATGGCAAAACCTGAGAAAATCGCTCCAGCAACGAAATATGGGGGGAAAATCGTTGTATGCCATCCTGGAATTACTGATGTAGCAAAGTCAAATGATACGATAGTGTGTACTGAAAGTACGAGTGGTGTGGCTAGACCAGCTAAAATCAATGCCACTGATTCGTAACGTGCCCAAGTTTTTGCAGCACCATCCCATCCGAAACTTAGGGCTCCATAAACTGCCTTTGAAATTTTATTTTTTGCTCTGTCTCTTATAGAGGCGAAATCAGGAATTAAACCAATGTACCAGAATACAAGAGAAACTGTGAAATATGTACTAATAGCAAAAACATCCCATAATAATGGTGAGTTAAAATTCACCCAGAGAGATCCAAACGTATTCGGAAGTGGTAATGCCCAATAAAAACCTAACCAAAGTCTACCCATGTGTAAACCAGGGAAACAAGCTGCACAAATTACAGCAAAGATTGTCATAGCTTCTGCAGCACGGTTAATTGACATTCTCCATTTCTGTCTGAATAGCAATAGAATAGCCGAAATTAGTGTTCCTGCGTGACCAATACCAACCCACCATACGAAGTTGGTAATGTCCCATGCCCAGCCCACAGTTTTATTCAAACCCCAAACACCGATACCTTCCCATAGTAATACGAAAACGCAGTAGGTTCCAATGGCTAAAGCTCCTAATGAAACTGCCATTCCCAGCATCCATGATTTTGTTGGTTTTCCTTCTACTTGTCTGCAGATATCTTCCGTAACATCATGAACCGTTTTGTTTCCGGTAACCAGAGCTTCACGAACAGATGAAGTAACTTGCATATTTGTTAGTTCTTAGTTTTAATTTCTATCAATTTCCCAGAGACATCACTTACGCGTTGTTCTCTTCTTTATTTCTAATCTTAGTTAGATAAGTAACGTTAGGTTTCACACCTATCTCCTCAAGCACATGATATGCCCTTGGCTCACCTATTTCTTTTTCTATTATGTAATCAGATTCTTCGGTATCGTTGATCTGAAGCATTTTATAAATTCTGCTTTCAGTATCATTCATATCTCCAAATACAATTGCATCGGCTGGACATGCACTAGCACAAGCCGTGTTAATTTCCCCGTCTTTTGGTCTTCTACCCTCTTTCTTTGCTTCTAATTTTCCGTATTGAATTCTCTGAACGCAAAGCGAACATTTTTCCATTACTCCTCTAGAACGTACTGTGACGTCTGGATTCAATACCATTTTACCCAAATCATTGCTCATCGCTGTGTTGATGTCCTCAAACTGAGAGTTATCGTGGTATTTGAACCAGTTGAATCTTCTTACTTTGTATGGACAGTTGTTAGCACAATATCTTGTACCAATACATCTGTTGTAAGTCATTTGATTAAGACCTTCAGTGCTGTGTGTTGTGGCAGCCACAGGACATACAGTCTCGCAAGGTGCATTATTGCAGTGCTGACACATCATTGGCTGAAAGGTAACTTCAGGGTTCTCTGCAGCCACTTCCATTGCTTCATAATTATCAACACTTGCTGAACTATAATAACGATCAATACGCATCCAGTGCATATCTCTTCTCATAATTACTTCATCTCTACCAACAACAGGAATGTTGTTTTCAGATTGACATGCCACATGGCATGCACTACAGCCAGTACACGAGTTTAAGTCAATTGCAAGACCCCAGTGATGGTTTTTGTATTTATGACCTTTCCAAAGACTTAAATTACCAGCTTCAGTTTTATGATCTTCTTCTTGCCAAGTAGAAATATAAGGAGTATACCTCCCAGCTTTTGGATCTTTTTGATATTTTGAAAGGATAGATTCCTGTATTACAGTCTCTCTTCCCATGTATGTCTGGTGCGTTTGAGTTTGAGCTACTTGATATTGCTCATCAAGTACTTCCACTTTTACTGCACCGCCCGCTAGCATTGGATATGCA
>NZ_JAVJUY010000258.1:0-4641 GCF_040220315.1 Fulvivirga sp. | reverse complement strand
TGAATCTTCTGAGGTCAATTTCACAGATCAATCAGTTAATGCGATTGAATGGGTTTGGATTCTGCAATCAGACACCATCAGCATTGATCCTAACTTCAGTTTTAATTTTTCTAATATAGGCCAATATACAATTGAGCTATGGGTGCGCGATGAATTAGGGTGTATCAATAATACGTCTGTTTTGTATCAGGTGGAAAGCATTACTTCTTTAGCTAATGAAGCAGAAGGGTTTAACATTTATCCTAACCCAACATCAGATTTACTGACAATTCAGGGAGAAGGAATTAGTAGTATCCGACTATTTAATTCGGAGGGTCGTCAAATTACTGACACTATTCAATCAAGCAATACCATTAATTTGAAGCATTTAAAACCCGGAATTTATCAATTGGTGATTGAAACACATTCAAAAATCTATTATCGTAAGATTATTAAAAATTAGGAGTAAGAATAACTTTTTAATGGTCATTCGTTGTTATTAAACATGTGCATATTTGGCACTTCATTACAACTACTTAATTATTAAGCTCATATGGCAAACGCTAAAGCTGAACTACTAACTATAGGAGATGAAATTCTCTACGGACAAATAAACGATACCAACTCGCAATGGATGAGTCAGGAATTGGATAAAGTTGGTATTCGTGTAATAAGAAAAACCACGGTGGGAGACAATAGATCAGACATGCTTCAGGCATTTGAAGAAGCAGAGAGTCGTGCGGATATTATATTAATTACTGGCGGACTGGGCCCTACCAACGATGACTTAACAAAGCCGCTCTTGGCCGAACACTTTAATTGTGGCCTTAAAATGAATTTGGAAGCGCTTGAAGAAGTTCGAGAGTTTTTCAGAAGCAAGGGCAAAGAAATTACACCTATCAATGAAAAGCAGGCCGAACTGCCAATCTGTGCCGAAAAAGTAAGTAATACCTTAGGCACTGCTCCCGGCATGTGGCTGGAGCGTAACGGAAAAGTATTTGTTTCGATGCCCGGTGTGCCGCACGAAATGAAAAAAATGATGCTGGATACAGTCATTCCCAAGCTCCAGAAATTCTATAAAACTGATATGATTTTTCATAAGGTGATCAAAACCATCGGAATTGGTGAGTCGTGGTTGGCCGATGAGATAAGAGAATGGGAAAAAGCACTACCCGAACATATTAAACTGGCGTATTTACCAAGTCTTGGACAGGTAAAATTGCGCCTTACGGCCATTGGAAGCGATATGGATCAGTTGAAAGCAGATGTGGAAGAGCAAATTGAAATATTGCATAAGTATGCCGGAAAATACATCTACGGCTATGATAAAGATGAAATTCAGTCCGTAGTAGGCCAAATGCTAAAAGAGCATAATTGTAAAATAGCTTTCGCTGAAAGTTGCACAGGCGGTTATGTTTCGCATTTAATCACTTCCATACCCGGAAGTTCTGAGTACTATCAGGGCACTATCATTCCGTATCATAATGAGTTGAAAGCCAATGTTTTAGGTGTGAAGGAAGAAACACTGAAGGCACACGGTGCGGTAAGCGAAGAAACCGTCATTGAAATGTCAAATAACGTGCGAAAGATGTTTAATGCAGATATCGGTATCGCGATAAGCGGTATTGCGGGGCCTGACGGTGGCACGCCTGAAAAACCTGTGGGTACCGTGTGGATTGCCTATGCAGATGGCGAACAGACGAAGGCAAAGATGTTACAACTGTGGAAAGACCGGGAAGTGAACATAAAAGCCACTGCCATTGCTGTAATGAACCTTATCAGGATAACTTTATCGAAATCGATTGAGATAAAAAACTAAAATGCTAAATTTGCGGTCAAATTCAGATCAAAGAGATTTTTAATACATGGCACTAGTAGAACTATTAATGCCCAAAATGGGCGAGAGTATTATGGAAGCCACCGTGCTTACCTGGTTAAAAAGTGAAGGCGACACCATCGAGCAAGATGAGTCTGTGTTGGAAGTAGCTACTGACAAAGTAGATACGGAAGTACCCTCTACTCATGCTGGTGTATTAAAAGAAATCTTGGCCAAAGATGGCGAAGTGGTAGAAGTGGGTAAGCCTATTGCCATTATCGCTACTGATGGTGACGAAGGTGACGCACCTGCCGCTCCAAAAGAAGAACCTAAGGCGGCTCCTGCAAAAGAAACTAAAGCTGAGCCAGTGGCTGCTACTGCAGGATCAAATGGTTCTAACGGGTCAGTTTCTTATCAGAATTCAGATCGTTTTTACTCACCATTGGTGAAAAACATTGCTAAGAAAGAAGGCATTGCTCTTGCTGAACTTGAAACCGTTCCGGGTTCAGGTAAAGAAGGCAGAGTAACGAAACACGATATTTTAAATTACTTAGAAACAAGAGGCTCTCAGCCTGCTGCCGCTCCTGCTCAAACAAGTAGTCCAGCACCAACATCGCATCCAGCTGCTGCACCTAAGTCTGCTCCATTAGTTCCGGCATCTATCAGTGCGGAAGACGAAATCATTGAGATGGACAGAATGCGTAAGATGATCGCTGAGCGAATGGTGGATTCTAAGCGTATTTCTCCGCACGTAACGTCATTTGTTGAGGCGGATGTAACCAACATTGTTTTCTGGAGAAACAGAAATAAAAACGAATTTAAAAAGCGTGAAGGCGGTAATTTAACCTTCACTCCTATCTTCATAGAAGCGGTTGTAAAAGCCATTAAAGACTATCCAATGATCAACATTCAGGTGGATGGTGATAGAATTATTAAGAAGAAGGACATAAATATTGGAATGGCCGTGGCACTACCTTCTGGTAACTTAATTGTGCCGGTAATCAAAAATGCCGACCAATATAACTTAACTGGTCTGGCTAATAAAGTAAACGATCTGGCCATTAGAGCAAGGGATAATAAATTAAGCCCTGATGAATTATCAG
Source organism: Fulvivirga sp. (assembly GCF_040220315.1). GTDB lineage: Bacteria > Bacteroidota > Bacteroidia > Cytophagales > Cyclobacteriaceae > Fulvivirga. Next base: position 1,743 of record NZ_JAVJUY010000258.1, on the reverse strand, counting down.
GTGGAACATTTACCATTTCAAACGTAGGTTCTTTTGGTAATGTAATGGGTACGCCTATTATCATGCAGCCGCAAGTAGGTATTTTGGCGCTTGGCGCGATTGTGAAAAAGCCTGCAGTTATCGAAACACCAAATGGTGATGCTATTGCAATCAGACACAAAATGTTCTTATCACACAGCTACGACCACCGAGTTGTAGATGGCTCTTTAGGTGGTATGGTAGTTCGCAGAGTAGCCGATTACTTAGAAAAATTCGAGCTGAACAGGGATTTGTAATAAACCCTATTGTCATTGCAGGTATGCTCATTATTTTTTAGCATGTCATTGCGGACTCGCCTGCCCGACCTTTGGCGGGACCCGCAATCTCGAAGCGAACCAAATAATAAGATTCCGGCTCAAGGCCGGAATGACATTACAAAAAGAGTGAATGTCATGCGTTCACTCTTTTCTTTTACCCAATCCCTAATTTATAACTATTCTAATAGCTTTATTAATTAAGTAGGTGCAATGGTGTATGTTTATTAGAACAATTAATCACTTATAGTAAACTACCAGATTACATTCTAAAAAAGATGAAAAACACTAGAATTGACATATTATCAAGACCACTTTTCACTTTATCCTTAGGAATACTTCTTCTAAACGACTTTTATCTGAAATATGAATATTCGAACTGGATGACGGGTAAACTATCTGATTTTGCTGGGCTCTTTATTTTCCCATTATTTCTTTCAAGCTTCAGAATTAAATGGAGCAAGTCTATTTATTTAGGCACTGCTTTACTATTTATTTTTTGGAAATCCCCATTATCCCAGGATATTATTGAGTGGGCGCAAAACATTGGAATTGGTTTTAATCGAACTGTTGATTACTCTGACCTACTTGCTTTATCAATCCTTCCTATCTCCTTTTACTACTTACAGCATCAAAGAGCTTCAAATGCTAAACATAATTTTTTAGCCATTCCTATCGGACTGCTAAGTCTGTTTGCTATTTGGGCAACAACCTTACCAAGAGAAGAGGTTGAATTGAATATGCCCATTAATAAGGTTTATGAACTAGGTATTAGTAAAAAACAGCTCTTTAATTCACTACATTTTGCAAATAGCAATAGTAACAATATTGAAAAGAATTTAGCGGATAGTCTTTTTTATATATACTTTGATATTCAGGAAGAATACCAAGCAGACGTAACAGTACTGGTTAAAATAACATCAATTGACTCTACTCACACAATGATTCAGCTTGATACAATAATCAGTTGTTATTTAACTGGAAGCTTATTTAGTGGTGTTGATAAACAAGAAGTAGAGTATTTTCAATCGCTATCGGAATTAGAATTTGCAAGATACTTTGATCAATGTTTCATTAAGTCAGTTAAGAATGGAGACTTTGAAAATCTTTATTATGACAATAAGGACAACGATGATGAGCGCAATTAACCAAAATACTTAAACTGAAATATTTATTTATAAAATCAATGAAACTACTAGCAACCTTCATATTAATACTTGCTCTAGCTAGCTGCTCTGAAGAAAATCCTGTACGGCAAACAAATGTTGTTGAAAGCCGATGGGTAGAAATTGTCAATGAATCACAACTAGCGCAAGTCTGTGACTTGGGCTAATAAATGAAAAAGAGAGTCTGTGACTCGGTGAGTTTTCGATTAATTATGCCGGGTTGCAAACCCTTGAGATCATTAGAAAGGCACAAGTTGTAAACTTGCGCCACTGTCAGGAATGAC
>NZ_JAVJUY010000257.1:0-21153 GCF_040220315.1 Fulvivirga sp. | reverse complement strand
GTCTGAACTGAGGTATCTGTCACCTCTATCGCAGGTGATGCAAACTATTACGCCTTGATCTAGATCTTTAGCTACTTCTAAAGCAGCAAATAAGGCACCACCGCTACTCATGCCTGCAAGAATAGCTTCTTCAGAGGCCATTCTTCTGGTCATGGTAGTTGCTTGTTCGGTGCTTACTTCAACAATGCTATCAACGCGCTCGGGTTCATAAATTTTAGGAAGAAATTCTGGAGACCACCTTCTAATCCCCGGAATGCTTGAGCCTTCTGTTGGCTGTGTGCCTACAATTTGAACGTCTTTATTTTGTTCTTTAAGAAATCGCGAAACACCCATAATGGTGCCTGTTGTACCCATAGCAGACACAAAGTGTGTTATTTTTCCCTGCGTATCCTTCCAAATTTCAGGACCAGTGGTGCGATAATGCATTTTGTAGTTGTCATCATTAGCGAACTGGTTAAGCATATGATATTCGCCTGATGCAGTCATTTCTTCTGCAAGGGTTCTGGAATATTCAATCGTTTTTTCTGCTGGGGTAAGAATTACTTTTGCTCCATAGGCCGTCATGCTTTGAACACGCTCTTTGGTTGAATTGTCTGGCATGATCAACGTCATATGCACACCTTTTAAATTTGCAATCATGGCAAGTGCTATTCCAGTATTCCCGCTGGTAGCTTCTACGAGTTTGTCACCTGGTTTAATTTCACCACGGTCTAATGCTCCGGCAATCATGCCATAGGCAGCTCGGTCTTTTACACTACCACCAGGGTTTTGGCCTTCCAGCTTACAGTAAATCTTAACCTTGTCTTTTTTATTGATGTTTGTGATCTCCACCAAAGGAGTATTGCCAATGAGTTGCTCAACATTCATAACTATAGATTTTCTAGACGTTGATTAATTTTTTGATTTTCAACATACGTAAGTCGTGATTTTGGAGGCACACTTTCAGTGATCCATACATTACCACCAATGATTGAGTCGTGACCAATGACGGTTTTACCTCCCAAAATAGTAGCTCCTGAATAAATGACCACATTATCTTCGATGGTTGGATGTCTTTTGGTTTTAGCATCTTCTTTTTTAACACTCAGTGCACCTAATGTTACTCCCTGATAAATCTTTACATTATTGCCTATGACGGTTGTTTCACCTATTACAACACCTGTTCCATGATCAATGCAAAATGAGTTGCCAATGTTAGCTGACGGGTGAATGTCAATTCCTGTTTTACTATGGGCATATTCTGAAATAATTCGAGGAATTAGCGCGAGGTTATACAATGAAAATTGATGTGCAATACGATGTGCTGCAATGGCAAAAAAGCCTGGATAGGTTCTTATTACTTCGGTTTTAGATTTAGCAGCCGGATCTCCGTTAAACAGCGCATCAATATCCTCATCTAATTTTTTCCGAATTTCAGAAAGACTATCCATAAATTTAGTAGCCACATCATTGATGTTGGTTTGTTCGCATGAGTCTTTTAGTAAAATTTTGTGTAGATCCGACTCAACCTCGTGAATATAACTTTTGAATTGGTCAATAGTATCAAACGCCAAGCGAGATAGCTCAGGGTAGAGGATGTGTAATACAGATTCAAATAGGTGAACAACTGCGGCCGGCTGTGGGCAATCAGATGACTTCTGATAGTCATTAAACAGTTTATTAATAAATTTTTTTTCCACTAACGATTGTTGTTTACACAAACTTAACGTTAGCAAGCATGAAATGATTAAATAAATTAAAAGTTAATTATAGCATCCAGGCGATTCTATTGTAGGTATCGTCTGCAGAATTACCATTTTCAATATTGGCCTGGATAGTTTTAATTAATTCGTCCATTTTATTCTTATCGAATCCGAATTTTACACCAAAAAGGTTGCACAGTTTCATTTCTTCTTGGTGTATATGTTTATCAACTATCATCATATGCACCAAGTCATAAAATTGTTCAAATTTCTCTTCTGCTTTTTCAGGAATTTCGAACTCTACAGTTTCAGGATTGTTTTTTATATCTTTTAATTTAGATTCGGAAATACCGTGCTTCTTAGCGATTTTTTTAAGCAAGCTGTATTCTACATCATCAAAATTACCATCAGCTGCAGCTATTTCAATCAGGTTCTTGATATGGCTGTGGGCATGGCTTTTTCCTTGTTTAAAAAGATTAAGTATTTCGGTAAACTTCATAGCGGTAAGGTGGTGTGATTGACAAACGAAATATAAAATAATAAAATCAATTATAGAAGAAGTGTGGCTGTTAAGTACTTGAAAATGTTATAGATTAGCTGTGTAAATGATTCTCTCGATATTTAATCTTATTTTTAAATTAAAAGGATGGAAGTTGCATACGCCTTGCCCATCTGAGGCGCATAGCTGTGTGATGCTTGCTGCGCCTCATACTAGCAATTGGGATTTCGTTTATGCGATGGTGGCTCTTAAGAAATTGGGTTTAAAGCCTCGGTTTACAATTAAAAAGGAATTTAATAAACCATTGATTGGTGCTTGGATTCATAGTCTGGGCGCACTATGGATTGATCGTTCACCAAAAATACCTGGCCAAAAAAGACGAAGTATGATTGAGGTTATGGTGGAGCTGATTAACCAATCAAAAGAGCCATTAACAGTTTTAGTTACGCCTGAAGGCACGCGCTCAAAAACTGAGGAGTGGAAGACAGGATTCTACTACACTGCATTGGAAGCCCAAGTACCAATCTGCATGGCTTTTATGGATTATAAAAAACGCTTAACCGGAGTGGGGCAATGCTTCATGCCTTCTGGCGATATAAATGCAGATATGAAAATCATTATGGATTTTTATAAAGATAAGTCGCCTAAGTTCCCTGAGAATTTTAGTGTGGATAAGAGGTATATTTAATTTATAATTTTACCTTTTCCAAACCAAGTCTAACGTATTGGCGTTATCAGGAATGATTTTAGCCTCTCTCAGTGCAAAAACAACATTGGTCAACATTTTATCACTTACCCAACTATCTGTAGTCCATTCAGTACCATGATACCAATATTCAGCATCTCTATAGTCGAGATTGTATCTTTCACTTACCAATTTCGGAGCATCTGGGTTGGTCATAAACTTTTCACATGAATCGTGGATAACCCTTAACATGGTATCGATTGCTTCTGGCTGATCTTGTATTATTCTATCAGTTGCCGCAATCATAAAACAGGGCCATGGGGATATGAACTCACCTATTCTTTTCAAATGTCCATTTTTTACGAATGGTTTTGTTGTATATTTTTCCCAGTAAAAAACAGAAGTTTCCTGTTTTTTCAGCGAGTCGAGGGCTCCATTAATGTCTTTTATAATCACAAACTGGTCATCTTGAATTGATTTACCCTGAATAAGCGCATCTACAATAGGCATTAAATGCGAACCAGAACCTTTTCTACTAATCGCTATTTGTTCCTTAAATAATGTTTCAGATAACTGTTCGTCATTGGTTACATATGTATGGATACCCCAGGTTAATGGCGATTTTACATAACCACTAATTATTTTTGAAGCATTGCCGTTAATTATATCAGTAATGATGCCTTCTGTTAGCAATATGCAAATATCAGTTTCGTCATTTCTGAGTGCCTGTGTCATGGATCCAGTTCCTCCAGGGAAGTCTTTCCAAATAATTTCGATATTTTTTTCTGAAAATGCGCCAGACTCTATGGCCAAATGGATGGGCAAGTTAAAGTGTTCGGGAACACCCCCAATGCGAAGAGTAGTTAATTCCATAAGTTAGCAAATGTATTAAACGTATTTATATTAACTGCTCTTGCAAAGATGTTTTAGGATATTTGCTTTAACCTACCTTCTAAAAATTCAACTCTAACATTTTCTTTTTGTATATTCAGAGCTTCTATGGTTACATATCTGGTATCAGTCTTCATTTTCGGTTACATTCTCATATCACTCGAAGAAGTAATTAAAATAAATAAAACGGCTGTGGCACTCTATACAGGAGTGGTGTCTTGGGTGGTTTATGTTGTTAATAGCGGCCATGTAGATGATTTCGCGGATGAGCTTACCCTTCAGCTAGGTCATATTTCGGAGATTTTATTCTTTCTGATGGGTGCTATGACTATTATTGAATTGATAGATATACACCATGGCTTTGATGTAATTACTAACCGGATAAAAACAACCAATAAACGCAAGCTTCTTTGGCTCATAGGCGGCATCGCATTCTTTTTATCTGCTTTGTTAGATAATCTCACTGCTTCTATTGTGATGATTTCCCTTTTGAGAAAATTGATGGACGATAAGGAGGATATTAAACTATTCGCTGGTGTATTAATTATAGCAGCAAACTCTGGTGGAGCCTGGTCGCCCATTGGTGATATTACCACTACCATGCTTTGGATTGGCGGACAAATAAGTGCTGAGAATATAATGAGGTCACTATTTATACCAAGTGTAATCAGCTTATTGGTTCCATTAATCATTCTTTCGTTTACAATAAAAGGAGATTTACACAGGGTGGAAAATGAAGAGGAACATCCCAGAAAGAAGGAGAGGGTTCGCGGAAGTAGACAAATGCTGGTGGGTGGGCTTGCTGCACTAATATTCGTTCCAATATTTAAATCAATTACACATTTGCCGCCTTATATGGGAATGCTGCTAGGGTTATCAATTGTGTGGATATTATCAGAACTGATCCATTTCAATAAAGATGAGCAGGAGAAGAAACCCTTTTCTGCTGTTCATGCCTTGAGTAAAATTGATGCACCAAGTGTACTTTTCTTTTTAGGAATATTGCTGGCAGTAGGGGCGTTAGAGCATGCTAATATATTATACGGACTGGCCATTTGGATGAGTAGTACGATTGGGAATTTGGATTTGATCGTATTCTGCATGGGAATTCTTTCTTCTATTGTGGATAATGTGCCATTAGTGGCAGCAACAATGGGTATGTATTCGTTAGCAGAATTCCCGATGGACAGTCAATTGTGGGAATTTACAGCCTATTGTGCCGGTACTGGTGGTAGCATACTTATTATAGGATCTGCAGCTGGAGTAGCAGTTATGGGTATGGCCAAAGTAAGTTTCGGGTGGTATTTGAAAAGAATTTCATTGTTGGCACTTTCTGGATATTTGGCTGGAGCAGCCTATTACTTGATTGTTAATAGTTGGTTGTAAATTAAGCGACTGATTATCAACGTAATAGTAATAATTAAAAGTTTTTAGATAATTATTTCTCAATATAAGTTAATTAATTAATGTAGTTTCGCGGCAAAAATTATTAAATGTCGAGATTATTATACTTACTATTTATACTAGTTGTTATCTGCGTTAGTTGTAACGAGGAAAGCGATCCGGAACCTGCAGGTGAGAAATTATCAAAAGTTAAAGGTGATTACATATATACTGTTACTCAAGGAAATAATCAGACCGCAAGTTATGGGCAATACCTTTCTAATGATATTAAAATTGTAGTTCGTGACCTTAGGGGCAAAATTGTAAGTAAATATTTGGAATTTGAATTACTAGATGAGACAGGTTCTATTAACTATAGCTACAATTATGCTGACACCATAACTTTCTCTTGGAAATTAGGTTGCAATTTATCTAATCAGGTGCTAACAATTACAGACCCATCTTTATGTGGCGTTTCTCAAGATGGCTGTATTGAAGCCCAAATATTTGAGATAAATGCTACTGCAACGAAGACGGTCTCAACGGGCTGGTATCAGTCTTGTCAACCTATTCTAGGAGAAGACTATTATTATATTGCCGATATTCTCACAAATGATGCATCTATTATTATAATTACAGGCGAAGGTGGGATTTACAGCTCTACTAATCCGTTTTCAGATTCATGGTCATATTACAGTTTTCGTAGTTATATTGATTACAATGATTTTAAAATGCTAAATAATGGAGAGCTTTTTTATAGAGATAATTACGACTATGGTCTCATTAATGCAAATTATTCGGGTTGGAAGTCAATAACCTCTCCGTTTAGTAATTCTTACACTGAGTTTGACATGGTAGTTGGGGGCGATGGTAAATATTATGTCGTCTCAGAATACGAGACTCAAGTCTATTCGAGCTCTGACGGCCAGACATGGAGTCTGGCCTTCGATATAGAATCTGATTCATATTATTACAGTGAAGCACAGGGAATAAGCGGGCATGGCGATTATATATATATCATTACTTCAAATAATGAAGTTGTTAAGTACAATATAGACACAAGTGCTAAAACCGTATACAGTTTTCCAAATGGCGCATGGGGAACCTATGAAAATTTGGGAGGTTTTTATATTGAGGTCGTTGACAATAAACTCTTTCTCCTTAAGAAATATCATTATGGAGTTACTGAGATTAATTTATCTACAAATACCACAGTTTCTTATTCATCTATTTATGCTAATAAACTAAACTTTTCTAATGGAGATCTGTATGCGATTGGCAATATAGATGAGATTTATAAATGGAATAGTTCATTTGAAATGAAGCAATACCCTCAATTTGAATACAATTATTATATAACACAAGTCAATATATTCAAAGGTAACCCTATTGCTATTGATGATTCAGGAAGATTAATCTATTATAAAAACTAACAAACATTATGAAAAAAATATTACTATTTGCCATTTTATTGGCGCCATTTGAAATCTTTTCTCAAGATGACATACAACCAAATGAAAGTTTCAAGGCCGTTTCAGGAGAAAAGACATTGGAACTACAATTTGTGCCATTCGGTGACAACCCAATCGATATAAATGGCATTAGAGCCAGATGGTTTAAGGAAAATGGTAAAGTTTTTAGGCTAAACTTGTTTTTAGGAATACAAAGTGATACTAATATCACTCAACAAGAAGATTCTGATCTTGATTTAGAAGAATTAAGAGATAAAGATTTTTCTTTAACCATCGGGGTAAAACCAGGTATGGAAAAGCATTTAAAGGGTACTGAGCGTTTATCTCCTTATTTTGGATGGGAGGGTGATTTAACATATCGTACCACTTCATTTAAATCTGAAGCACAAAATGGTACAGATGTTAACTACACTAAATTTATTAACCAAGATGGATTTATTAGGTTAGGATTTAATGCCATTGCTGGATTGGATGTGTATATAACTAAAAAATTATATTTGGGTACAGAGTTTGGTTTGGGCGCCAGTTGGACCAAACTATTGAACACAAAAGTTAAAAGTGATTTGGATGGTTTTGAGGAGCCTGAACCTGAGAAAAGAGGCAGTTCGTTAGATTTTGGACCAAACGTTAATGCACAAATACGATTAGGGTATGCGTTTTAACCTTATAAACTTACTTATTGTTGTTTTTATTTTCTCCTGTAATTCAGATGATGAGGGAAGTATGATTGGCTCTAAACAGTCGAATCAAACAATCAATTCCTTTGTAGGATTTGATTTTAGAGTGCTCTCGCAAGATGATAGGGTATTTATATTACCCGGCACCTCTGAATTTAATAATGAATTCACAGGACAGAACTTCATAGAATTAGAAGGCACAGATTATATTGATACGGGGAGCCTGTTAGAGTTAAATAAGTCTGAAGGTAATATGCTTCTTAATGGATTAAACTATGCATACGATTATGTGCTTTGTTTGACTTATAGGGAGCTTAGTCAAATATATGGCTTCAATGTTCCTTATGAATACTATGATATTCAGTTATTCATTGGTGTTGAGATATCGGGCTTATCTGATCAAGAAGTTGTTCAAGTATATAGTAGGAATAATATAAATTATTTTATCGTTGAGTCCAGTGATAATATTTATTCACGTTCAACTGATATTTATGGATTTGTGTTCTTAAAAGAATTGAACGGTCTCCAGGCCAATATTAATGGCACTGGTAAAATCAACAGCTCCGGATTAATTGAAATACAAGGTGCAATGAATGGCTATAATTATATTGACTATACATCAACCTACATAGGGGAATTTGAGCTTAGTTTTAGGTGTATTAATTAATAAATTTCTATATTTTGAAAGCCAATATGAATATATTGGCTTTCTTTTTTCAGTTTCTTCAACTATATGAGAAACAATTATTTTTAATATGTAAGTTGGCTATAGTAATAACTTTTAATGAGAATATTAAAAATTACCATCGGACTTCTTCTAATTATTGCCTTCACAATAGCCCTTAGCATATTTTTGCTAAGTGAAGAATTGCCAAAAGGTACCCAAGGACCAAGAGCTGAAGAATTAGCAGACAAAATGCTAGAGGCATTAAATAAGCCAGCTTGGGATTCCATCAAAGTTGTGAGCTGGTCGTACCCGAGGGGGCACGATTATGTGTGGGATAAAGAAAATAAGTCTGTTGCAGTAAAATGGGATGATTATCTGGTGGTGATTAATACAGACACAGAAAAAGGAGAAGTTTTTGAAGCAGGAAAAAAAGTAAATGATGATGATCTGTTTAACACGGGTCTGAAATATTTTTACAATGATTCATTCTGGCTTATTGCCCCTTTTAAAGTGAAAGACCCCGGCACTATAAGAAGTATTGTTAATTATGATGGATCCGATGCTTTGCTCGTACAATATACTTCTGGTGGTGTAACTCCTGGTGACAGCTATTTGTGGATATTAGATAAAGAGCATAAACCAAAAGCATGGAAATTTTGGACGAGCCTTGTACCTATTGGCGGTATGGAATTTACTTGGGAAAATTGGGTAAGTCTGCATGGCGCAAAAATTAGCACGTTCCATGAGGGTCTCATCGATATTAAGATTACTAACCTGAAATAATCTTGTTATTCTAACCTGCGGTTAATTGTTCTAATCTGCAAATCAAGGCTTTCACATGTTTGTTTAATGTTATTTATAATTTTTGATTTCTCTGTTGCGTCTAACGATTTCAGTTCTAATAAGTGAATTAGGCCAAGCATGGTAGCAACAGGGCCTCTTATTTCATGTGAATTTTGAAAAACATAATCAGAAATAACACTCTTCTTTTCTTGTAATTCGCTGTAAACATCTTCTATTTTACTTTCTAAAGCCATGTTCAGTCTTTTTATCTCATTATTTCTAATCTCAATAAGCTTACGCTGATTTTCGACACTTTCTAATGTTAACTCAAGCTCATATTTAGATTCCAACAGTTGTTTGTTTGTTTCTATCAAACGAAGCTCAAATTGACTGTTTTGCTTTTTCAAAAATATTATGGCCCCATTAATGAATAAAAAAATAATAATTGGTAATAGCTTATAAAAAAACTTATTTTCAATAACAATAGGAACAATATCTGCATTTTCAGATGCAAACAATATCATTATATCATCTATAAATAAAAGAATGGCAAAATGGTATAGAACACCAGCTATATACATCCATTTATTCTCTTTGAAAGAAAACAAAACTGAAGGAGCTAGTGAACCGGCTACCACTGCATAAGGGAACCAAAAAAAGTACTCATTAATTATTTTACCGAAAAAAAATTGAAATAGCAGTATGATTGAAACCGGAAAAAAAGATACAAGGAATTTGGATGCTTTGTATAAACGATATCTATAGCAAAGCAGGGAAACCAAACTTACGATGATTAAAAGTATAGGGCTGGCAGATATGATATTAGGAAATGAATTTAAACTTTGGAGTGCATCTAAGATTAGTACTACCACGCCAACCACAAAAATCAACCAGGTGATGATCAATGTTAATTGGCGTATTTTCGTTTCTGAAGAAAAGTGCGATTCTATACTCACATCATTAATCTGGTTGCTTTAGGATTGTAAAGATAAATTACAATTTGTAAAATTAGACTAAACGAACAAATCTCTATGAAAGATAAAATAGCCTATATAACAGGAGGAAGTAAAGGCATTGGCTTTGGTATCGCTGAAGCTATTCTAAAAGAAGGAGGCAAGGTGGCCATCACTTCCAGGTCTTTAACCTCTTCAGAAAAAGCAGCAAAGGAATTGAAGGAACGCACTGGAAATGAGGCTGTTTTACCTATTGAAGCGGATGTTAGAATTTTAGAGTCTCAAAATGCGGCAGTCAATCGAGTACTTAGTACATGGGGTAGAATTGATGTGGTGGTTGCGAATGCAGGACTGGGTCATTTTGGATCCATTGAAGAACTTAGCCTGGATCAATGGAATGAGACCATTGACACGAATTTAACCGGAGTCTTCAATACAATTAAATCTTCTTTAGTATCATTAAAAGAGTCTAAAGGCTTTTTTATAACCATCAGTAGTTTGGCCGGCACTAATTTTTTTGCTGGTGGAGCAGCATATAATGCAAGTAAATTTGGCCTTACTGGCTTTACGCAGGCAGTTATGCTCGACTTAAGAAAGTACGGAATACGAGTAAGTACCATCATGCCGGGTTCAGTAGCCACCTACTTTAATGGGCATACACCTTCTGCCAGTGATGATTGGAAAATTCAAATTGAAGATATAGGTGAAATGGTGGTAAATTTAGTAAAACTCAACCCAAGAACATTGCCGAGTAAAATTGAGGTGAGGCCTAGTGTTCCACCTTCGGCATAAATACTTACTATTATGTGTTATGATGTTGCCACAAATTACAAAAGACAGCTTAAAGAAGCTGAACGCTTGGGTGCTGATAAGTCAGAAATTGACTTCTTAAGTAAGAAGCTGAAGGAATTAGAAAAGCTCAAAAGGTATAATGAGTCATTAGAACATTTTTATTCTTCAGGCTTTAGTCATCAAAAACTTGGCGTTATCACTGCCGATAAGCCCGATGAACTACAATTCTTTCAATGGGGACTCATTCCATTTTGGGTAAAAGATTCAAAAACTGCTCAAAAACTTTCAAACCAAACGCTAAATGCCAGAGGAGAAACAATTTTTGAGAAGCCGTCATTCAGGGCCGCTGCAAAAAAGCGGAGATGCTTGGTAGTGCTAACAGGATATTATGAACACTATTGGGCTGACGCAAAAGGCAAACGAAAAATACCATATTACATTGAGTTTAAAAATAAGTTGCCTATGTATATGAGCGGTTTATGGGAAGAATGGGTTGACAAAGAAACAGGAGAAGTTGTTAAAACAGTGACTATCGTTACAACAGAAGCGAATAGTGAATTGGCGAAAGTACATAACAGGGATGAAAACAACCCAAGAATGCTCAACATCATACCGAATGAGATGAAATTTGACTGGCTTCATGAGATTCAGAACGATTCCGATAAAAAGTTTATTGAATCGCTCATTAGACCATACCCGGAAGAAGAACTGACAATTTATCCTGTAGGCCAATTGCGCGGTAAAAATGGGCTGGGAGATGTGCCTGAAGCGCATGAAAAAGTTGAATACGAAGACATAGAAGTTCCTTTATTTGATTAAGTGTTACTAGAATTTAGTGCTAATCAATTATTTCCCTTCAAAATCTCATCAATATACTTTAACCTTTTTCTGTAATCTTCATACAACATTGCTAAAGTACCAAATACAGATCCGGTAAAGAGGATCATGATCTCGAGTTCAAATCCTGAAAAAAGGATTATTCCAAAGGACAATATCCAGGCAATGGCAGGAGCGAGGTATTGGTTTTTTAAAAATTTTCTTCTCTGAATAAGCTGATCAGCACTCAATTGTTTATAATACTCCATGTAGCTTGTTTTAAAAGAGCATCTAAGTTTCTCAATTAATTTCATGATTGTTGTTTTAACTGGTAAGTATAGCAACTGCTTCAAAAATTACAGCAAAGCTGAATTTTTAATAAATAGCTACAATAGCTCCGCCAATGACCGCACCAATTAGTCCGGAAATAATATAGTTTCGTATGTTTCTGAATCGAAGTTTTTTGAGCTCTTTTCTTAACTCTTTATTGGTTGACTCAAGGTTGTTGATGGTTGCACTAAAATCCTGATTATTTGAAGCAAGATTGTCATTTACAGTACCCATATCATTTGAAAGAGCATTTAGGTTTTCAACAATTTTGTTTAGTACAATCAAATCTTGTGATTCTATGACATTACTTTCCAGAAGCTTTTTCAGCTTTTCCTGAGTTGATTTTAGCTGACTTGCAAGTTTCTTATTAGAATCTAAATTTCGTTCATATACATTCTTTAACTCCGTGTAATGCAATAAATTAAGCCTGATCTTTTCAAACTCAGCTGAATCAATTATCACTGCATTTTTGTTGATAGAAATGGTGTCCCCGAGAGATGCTTTTAATGCTTTTTGACTGTCAAATACAGATTGAGCCAAACAGTTGTTTGTTAAAATGAGGGAGAGGGTATAAAAAAGGACCAGTAGTATTTTATGCATCAGTTAAATAAACTATCGATGTTTATAGGTTTGGATAATCTTGTTGAAAGTGTATCTATATTATTAATAACACTATTTATTTCCATGCTAACTGCTGTCAGTTCAGTGGTTGTTTCTGCATTTTTAAACATTAGTATTTTGGCTAGAGAATCCAGGTGATGTTTGTTTAAATCCAACTTTGATTTAATAGCTTTATATTCCGCTAGATTACTTTCATAACTGGAATGCAAATCATTAAATTTTGCTGCCAATACTTTATATTTTCCTTCAACCGATTTGAGCCTATTGATTTTACTTTGTTGAAAAATTGAAAGAACAATTAAGGCTGCTGCGAAAACAAGCAGTATATATCCAAGTTTTGATTTCATGGTTTTCTGTCGAATTTAAGGGCTCAATGCTACGGAATTTAGTATTGTTTTAAAAGCTTCAAATAACTTGGATTAAAAAAATGTTTCTAATGATAATGTCCATGTTCTTCTGACCACACTTTTCCATCAGGTGCCGGGCCACGACCTCCATTTTGTGTTGATTTTACATAAACCATTAATCCTGCTAGAATAATGAAGCCGATAATGACACCACCTATAAGTATAGACTTGTTACTATTGCCTTTTTGTGTGTCTTCCTTAAAGTGACAGTGTTTGTATTTTTTGCCACTCCCGCAGTGGCAGTTTTCGTTTCTTCCTATGTTTTTCATGTGCAATTAGCTATCATCCAGCATATCGAATCTAATTAATTTTATTCAATATAAAACAATAGCTAATGCACAGCTTCATTGACCAAATGGTTAGAACCATATCGTGAAATAATCGTATATTCAGGCTGTATGGTATTCATTTCTAATATATCGGCCGGAATAATTGTGCTGTAAGCCCTCACAGGGTTTTTACTGTTAATTTTTTCTGATGGATTCCTCCATCTATTATTAATTTTATTCTTACAGAAATGAACAACTTACATTTATATGGCTGGAGTAGCTTCAGCCCAAAGATTTCTTCATCAAAAAATTCATACGATCACAATCAAATAGGAAGGGTTACTTCTGTTAAAGGCCATCATTACCACATAATTACTAGTGAAGGAGAACAAAGGGCTGAGCTTCTAGGTCGGTTGGTTGTAGCCTATGAAAAAGAGGATCAACCTAAAGTAGGCGATTGGGTTCAATTTATGAAAGTGGATGAATCTAGCGTATTTATAACGGAAGTACTGCCTAGAAAGAATCTGCTATTTCGAAAAACTGCCGGAAAAGAACATGCCACGCAGGTTTTAGCAACTAATCTTGATTACGCTGTTGTAGTGCAAGGTCTCGATCAGGATTTTAACTTGAACCGACTGGAGAGATACCTCGTCCAAATTATTGGATGCGGTATTACTCCTGCAGTAGTGCTCACAAAATGTGATCTCATTTCCGATAAGCAATACTATTTGGATGAGATCAAACGACTGCAGCGAGGTGCGGAAGTGTTTTTCTGTAGTTCGCAAACAGGAGAGGGCATTTTAGAGCTTGAAATGAATCTGTTTAAACCCGGAAGCACTTCAGTATTGGTTGGCTCTTCAGGAGTGGGGAAGAGTTCTTTGGTTAATGCTTTGCTAAAAGAAGCTGCGCGTGCAATAGATTCAATAAGTACGTCAACCAATAAAGGTAAGCATACCACCACTACAAGAGATATGTTGATGCTTGCAAATGGTGCCATGCTCATTGATACACCGGGAATGCGTGAATTCGGCCTAGGCGTTAATGAGAATACCGACCTTGGCCAACAATTTCCTGTAATCGAAACTTATGCTCAAAATTGCAAATTCAGCGACTGTTCACATACCAATGAGGAAGGCTGTGCTGTATTGGCAGCTTATGCTTCAGGTGAACTTGATGCTGTTATCTACGATAACTACATCAAACTAATGAAAGAGCAGCAACGTTTTCAGACGAAGGCTTATGAACGCAAACAGGAGCAGCGACAATTTGGCAAAATGGTACGCGATGTCCAGAAGATTAAGAAGCGGTTGAAAGGGAAGTAGTTACAATAGGATTGTAAATCTCCAAGTCATTTAAAATAATTCAGAATGACTTGGAGATATATCATTCAGCTTAGCCCCATGCCCTAAGCCCCAACCCCACTAGCAATATACTCATCAATCAACTCTTCCAGAATATCCAAAGGCACTGCTCCATTCTTCAACACCACATTATGAAATTGCTTCAGATCAAACTTGTCACCCATTTCTTTTTTAGCTTTTTCGCGAAGTTCCAGAATCTTCATCATACCGATTTTGTAGGCACAAGCCTGACCCGGCATTACTATGTAGCGTTCGATTTCTGTGGTCACTTCGGTCGTTGTCATTCCTGTATTTGCTACCATGTAATCGATTGCCTCTTCACGAGTCCATTTTTTGTAGTGGAGACCTGTATCTACCACAAGTCTCACGGCCCTCATCATTTCGCCTTGTAATCGACCTAAATTTCCAAAAGGATCGTTTTCGTAAAAGCCTAGCTCCCAGGCCAGTTGCTCAGAATAAAGTGCCCAACCTTCGATAAAAGCCGTAAACAGACCAAATGTCCTGAAAATAGGCACATCTTCTAATTCACTCTGAATTGCAATCTGAAAGTGATGGCCAGGCACTCCCTCATGATAAGCCAGGGTCTTCATACCGAACTTCACAGTTTCACTAACATCACGAAGGTTAGCATAGAAAATGCCACCTTTTGATCCATCCATAGGCGGGCGCTCATAGTACGCACCAGGACTACCTTCTTCCTTAAACTCCGGTACACGCTTAACTTCCAGAGGCGCTTTGGGTCTTACATCAAACGCATCATCCAGATTATTGCTGATGTCATACAATATTTCATTATAACGGGCAATTACTTGTTTTCTTCCCTCATCATTATTTGGATACAAGAAGCGATCTTCCTTATTAAGTGCTTGAATAATCTCTCCAATAGTTTTGGTTGAGTCTGCATAACCTTCGTTTTCCAAAATATCCAACATTTCTTTCTTAATTCGTGCAACCTCCGACAAACCAATTTGGTGTACCTGTTCAGGCGTATATTTGGTGGTTGTATTTTGCTCTAATTGATATTGATAATAAGCATCACCATTAGGGAATTTCCACACGCCAGCGTTAGTATTTGCTTTGGCATCCAAGGCTTCAAAATAGGAGATAAGGTTGCCATAAGCACCAAAAACTGTAGTCCTGATTTCTTCACTTGCCTGTGCTTTATATTGCTCTTTTTGTTCGTCTGAAAGGCCTTCGATTTTATCAATTTTACTTTCAAGATTGGTGTATAAGATGTTTCTTTTAACCGGATCTGTATCTGTAACTTCCAGGTTGATAGCGGAATCGACTTTGGCTCCTGTGAAACCACGCATTTCGTTAAGAACCTTGGCAACGATGAATTTTGGCGGGATGATTCCTTTTTCTTCTCTGATTCTAAGATTTTCAATGACCTGATCGAATTTGGTGTCAAACTTGGAAAGTCTGGCAATGTAAGCTTCTACATCACTTTCATCTTCCAGTTTGTGCGAACTTTCCATCATACTTGGTAAGTTGCTTTGCACCCCAAACATCTGATTGACCGGATAATCATAGTAGAAGAAAGATTCCCCTTCTACTTGTTTACCTAAAAACCAGCTTAAAATTTTTGTATTCAGCTTATTATCTTCTGATTGACTTTCAAAATCATAGCTTAAGAGTGTCTCATAATTAGCCTTTAATTGCTCGAAATCTTCTCGATTTTTAGCATCGGAAACATCTGTAAGCTCATCTTTGTGCATTTCGGAAAGGATAGGAATGCCCAACTGCGTTGTCATTTCCGGGTCGTCTATGACAAACTCTACAAAGATACGGTCGTAATAATGTCTGATGTTAAAAGGCTTGAACCAGATGAGATTGACTACCCAGATGATACCTAAGGTGAGTAAAACAAGGGCAGTTCTGCCAATCCAAAATTTCCAGGAACGTTTTTTCATGATGCCTAATGATTGATTCTAATTAATAACAACTATAAATATAGCTGTTTTCAACTAACGCATCAGAAAGGTCTCAAAGCCACCGCTTCACAAAGTAAAATGTGCCAAAGGGTAGGATAGAAGCAAGCAATCCAATAAAGAGTTTACGCTTTTGCCACTTTTCATCAATGGCCAATACAAGAATAAAAACCACATAAATGAGGAATAAGATTCCATGCGCCATGCCCACAACTTTGTTTGGCATGCCCCATTCCATGATATATTTTAGTGGCATGGTAATGAATAGAATAAGTAGCAGCGAAATTCCCTCTGCATGGGCTATGAATTTGAATTGCTGGTTTATTGATTTTAATAGTTGCATAGCGTTTGTCTATCTCTCCTGCTCAAAATAAATTTTATAATACTTCTGTCCATTCTCGTCCACACCTTTCTCAATCTTGTTTCGATCTCCATGAATATACACATGGAAGTTCTTATCCAGTTTAAGAACACTCTTAAAGGTTCTGGACATTTTCTTAACGGCCACTTCAGATATAGCGAAACTCTCAGGCACATTCATCTCCTGCATATGGTTGCTGGTAAAGCTTCTGAACGATTCTTTCAATCCTTCATCATGCAATACAGAATCTACATACTCATTTTGATTGTAGGTTTCTGCGTGCTTTAAATAATCCATAGAACGGTTG
This sequence comes from Fulvivirga sp., assembly GCF_040220315.1. Lineage (GTDB taxonomy): Bacteria > Bacteroidota > Bacteroidia > Cytophagales > Cyclobacteriaceae > Fulvivirga. The sequence continues at coordinate 4,266 of NZ_JAVJUY010000257.1, read as the reverse complement.
AGCAAATCGATTTGATCCGGGCGGGAGATCTCAAATTCTTCAGGAACGGCCTTTTGAATGAAATCTTTAGTAACTTTCATGAGCTCGGTGGTCTGATAGAATTCATTGGAGATGATTTCTAACCCTAGAAAGTCATCTATCCAGAACTTGGAATCTGAGCGAAGACCGTTTTTATCGTACACCACCACTTCCATTTCACCATTTTGTAGCTGCACAATGAGGGCACCTTTATCCAGCCCGTTAAGTTCATAGCCTAACTCATGGGTGAGTTCGTATTTGGTATTAGCCTGCTCCACTTTTAGAAATGGAACATTGGTTTCTGATTTAAAGATGCCAAGAGCCGCGCATCGCTGACCGTTAAAGGCAATTCCATCTAATAGAACTACGTTCAGTACACCTTCATTAATTTTAGGATGCTCAGAGTGGGAGTAGAGCAGTTTAGCGAGATTGTACGATATGTCAATAAATGAATCCCGATCTTCAAATACAGTTTTGGCAGCCTGATAAACGCCATTCAATTCCAGATCAGTAGGGTGGGTGAAGCGGTATTTCTCTTCTGACTTTAACTGACTCAGAAAGTACTTTAAATAATACTCCTCAGACTCTTCGGAGATAGTACTCGCTGATTCTGACAAAGTATAACCTTCATCTTTTAATTTATTGCCAACATAGTGCGTAATGATGTTGGTGATTTTACTGTCTGAGATGATCATGTGCTACTATTTTCAAAGGGCGCAAAGGTATAGTTAATTAGGGATTTCTCTATTAAGTGGTCATACTTGACATAGGAAGGATCTTCCTTATAAAGGATGAAGAACCGAAATCAAATTGTCGAACCTACTTAGTATGTCCGATAGCTATCGGACTCCCTCTGTCGGCATTACAAAAGAATGTTATTTATCACTCCAAAAAATCATTCGGATTAAATGGAATATCATCATCCGGGTCTTTGTCGAACGGACCAACACCTGGAGGATTGAACAACCCCCAACGGTCAATAATGTAATCCCATTGATCAAAGCCGGCCACCCAATCAATGAAAAGCAGTCTGTATTCTTCAATAAGATCACGAACGATTTCAAAGTATTTGAATTCCTTAAACCCAAAAGCCTGAAGCGAATGATTTTGTACCACTAAGTCACGTGCAGCCTTTCTTATGATGGTGGCATTTTCCATTTTTAAGTCATACAAACCAGCACCTTCAGCCCCAGCCACTTTCACAGTTAGCATGGCTGCATCTGAAAACAATTGAGCTTTAGTATGCTGCAACATTTCATTATCATCTGGGATCAAATCGCAGATTTGGGTTACAACTTCAAGGATTTCCTTGCCTTTCTTGTAAATGGGAAGGTTTTCCGGGTCTATATCTTCGTATTCTTCTTCCATTGCTGAATTAGTATGTGCACGAATTTCGTATAATTAATTTAATGTCATCTCAAGATTGTTGGAGATCTTCCTTATTCACAATGTGAATTTGTATTTATCGTATCAACCGAACATGTTAGGATGCCTTTTTCGGCATGATAACCTAATTAGTGGGTCATCCTGACGCAGGAAGGATCTTACTTATTATAGATGAAGAACCGAATCCAAATTATCAAGCCTACTGAGTAAGATGCCTCCTCTGTCGGCATGACACTCTATATCTACGAATGACTGCCGGAATTTGAAGGATGTTTTACCATTATAGTCATTCGTTAAATTAGTGTTTTAAGAAGTAAAAATGATGGATTATTATATCTTGCATAGATGTCTTTAGGATTTGATGATAATGACTTTATGTCAATAAGAAAAAACCTAGTAATTGTAAGTATCATATGGCTTATAATTATTTATGGTGAAGTAGAAGTTGGTAATAAAGTCAGTCTTTTGTTTACAAGTATTAAACTTAAAAATCCAGATGTTCTTACGGCCTTGCTTTCGTTGCTTTTTATATACTTGAATTGGAAATTTTTGCAGGTAGTTAAGCCAATATTTTATGAATTTCAAAATAAATACCTCAGACTTTTATCAAGTAAAAAAGGTAATAATCATTATGAAAAATTAATGATTAAGTTGTTTAGTGAGAACAATCCTACCGCAAAAAATATTCAAGCCGGTATAAACCTTAACCAACATAAAATATTATTCAGGAGAGGATTTATTATTAATTACAATACAGGTGAAACTGCTCAAAATACATCTCAACTCAAACAATTTAGAAAGGAAGAATATTTGACCATGTTTGACCTTAGAGAATTGATGTTATATGTGTGGTCAGAGAAGTTATTCACAGATCTTTTCTTACCAATCATACTTTCCATAGCAGTAATTATTTCTATTCTTATTCATTTGATTGTTTAAACTAAGAAGATCGTTCTACTCGTCTCTTTCTCTAAAGTTCTCAAAAAACTCTCGAAATATTTTAATTTTACTATATGGGTTTGTTTGATTTTTTAAAATCGAAACCGATCGATTATTACAATGTAGGTGTAACCTTTAGAGTCGATGATGTACCAGAAGACGTTTATGAAGCTGTATTAGTCAATGACTATGTCAATCTTCGGACTGTAGAAAATCGGAATGATGTTAGAATTTATGCGCCAGACAAGCGAATTAGAGCTCAAATTGGAGTTGTACCTTCAAAATATTTAAATGTTGTGAAAAGTCATTTATTGAGAAATGAAAAAATCAAAGCCCATGACTCAAATATTCTTGAGAAAAGTTCAGGCTCACTTTTAATAAGCATAAAGTTGAAGGTCTAATCGTTGATTCCCTTTATCAATCGAATCCTACTTTCCGATACAAAACTTACTAAAAATATTCGCCAACAAATCATCCGTAGTAATCTCACCCGTAATTTCCCCCAAATAATGTAACGACTGACGAATGTCCATAGCCAGGAAGTCTCCGGTAACATTCATTCCTAAGCCATTCAATACATCTTGTAAGGCATCTCGGGTTTTTAACAAGTTGTCGTAATGGCGGATGTTAGTGACTACCACATCACCCGATTTAAAATTATCGAGATTAACTACCTCAAGAAGTCTGTCTTTTAGCGCTTCAAGGTTTTCATGGCTATTTGCAGAAATCAATACCGAGCCTTTGATCTTGCTTATGGCCGTTTTAATATCAGCCTGGGCTTTGTCAGACTTATTACCCACCACCACGAATGGAATGCCCAGATTCTCCAGTTTATTAATTTCTTTGTTCATTTCCACTACACTGTCATTGGCCATGTCTACCAAATAGATAATTAAGGAAGCTTTTTTCATTTGCTCCTGTGTGCGTTGCACACCCATTGCCTCAATGGTGTCGGTGGTTTCTCGGAGCCCAGCAGTATCTATAAAGCGGAAGTTGATCCCGCCAAGGTTAATTTCATCTTCAATAAAATCCCGTGTGGTTCCAGCAATGTCAGAAACAATGGCCTTTTCTTCATTCAGCAAGGCATTGAGTAGGGTAGACTTACCAGCATTAGGCTTGCCTGCAATAACCGTAGGTACGCCATTCTTTATCACATTGCCCAAGTCAAAGCTGGAAATGAGTTTGTTTATGACCTCATGCAGGTTGTTAATGAGCTTCTTCAGGTCGTCACGGTCGGCAAACTCCACATCTTCTTCTGCAAAATCGAGCTCCAGCTCTACCATCGATGCAAAATGGATTAATTCTTCACGTAATGCCTTTATTTGGTCAGAAAAACCACCGCGCATCTGTTTTAAAGCTGCTTCATGCGAAGCTTCTGAATCTGCATTGATTAAATCTGCCACCGCTTCGGCCTGAGCCAAATCAAATTGGCCATTTATAAATGCTCTTTGGGTAAACTCACCTGGTTTGGCCAATCGTGCGCCATTGCTCAACAATACTTTAATTACCTGCTTTAAAATAAAAGGGGAGCCATGGCAGCTAATTTCAACAACATTCTCTTTGGTAAATGATTTCGGAGCTTTGAAAAGAGAAACCAGCACTTCGTCTATTATTTTCTCACCATCTCTTATCGTTCCGAAATGAATAGTGTGCGACTCTTGCTTAGATAAATCCTTACCCTTAAAAACCTTGTTAGTAATAGTGATAGCGTCAGTGCCTGAAAGCCTGATAACGCCAATGGCACCTACACCCGGAGGCGTGGAAAGGGCAACTATTGTATCTTGAGTAGCTGGATTCATAGTCAAAATTTTGGCAAAAGTAGGAATAATACCTTCGAGTTAACAACTATAATCAGATCGACCTTATATTTGGGTTAATATGAATCAATTAGCCAAATGGAGTTGCAGAGCCTACCCGAATGAA
>NZ_JAVJUY010000256.1:0-31770 GCF_040220315.1 Fulvivirga sp. | reverse complement strand
TCTTGAACTGCAACTACCTTAACAATTGTGTCTTTTTGTACAACTGCAAATGCAGAGTCGATTTTCTGTAATGTGGTATCTGATTTAACACTGGTTTTCGATACCATGGATGACTTACATCCGATGGAGGAAGCTGCAATTAACGCACTATAGAGTAGGGTTTTTATCCAACTAGACCAATGCATACATTAATCCAATGGAATAGTCTCTTGTTGAGAAATCTCAATTAATTTCTCATACTCCTCATTATCAAGATCTCTTTGGAAGAAATTAATGGGGTTGATTGGTTTGAAATTATAAAGTACTTCATAGTGTAAGTGTGGTGCTTCTGATCTCCCAGTGCTGCCAACATAGCCAATTACCTGACCTCTCTTAACACTCTCACCACGTGAAACAATGTACTGGGTGAGGTGGGCATACCTTGTCTGGTATCCATAACCGTGGTTTACGAATAAAACATTGCCATAGCTGCTTGACCTATAGGCTGCAGTGACGATACCATCACCTGTGGCATAAACAGGGGTGCCAGTAGGGGCAGTAAAGTCTAACCCTTCATGTTCATGCCATTTTTTAAGAATCGGATGAAACCTTCTGCCAAAAGTAGTATGTAGTCGTGTTAGCTCTTTGTTATTGATGGGCTGTATTGCAGGCCTTGATGCCCACATTCTCTCTTTTTCACTAAGCAAGTCTGAAATCTGATCATAAGACTTACTTTGTATGTATAACTTTTTCTTTAAGTTGTCTACATCCTGATAGGCGGTGATAATGAGCTTAGGTTCTTCCAATTCTTGCTCAACCAGTTTCTCATACTTGTTATGACCACCAACACCACCTTCTCTTATTGTTGCAGGAATAGGTTCTGTATCTAAAATTACCCGATAAATATTATCATCCTTAAATTGAAGCTCATCAACGTGGCTGTAGGCATTTTTCAACTTTTCATTCAATACTTCATAATCTAATTTGAGTGAAGTATTAGCTTCTAATAAAACAGATTCTTTTAATGGAGTGAAGTTAACTCGGTAGGCATAGATAATACCCAGGGCCATAATAAGTGAAACCGTGAAGAATCCTAATATATTCAGAAACATAGCACCTTTCGTAACCTTGATGGGCTCGTATTTGCACGTTTCTGTATTATAATAGTACCTGATTTTGGCCATGATTTATTGTTGATTCTTAGTTTAAAAAATTAATCGAATGATTGGTTTTCACGAGCAGCAAGCTCGGTTAGTTTAACATAGTCTCGATTATTCAAGCCATTTATAACAAAATTGATTGGGTCTATTTTCTTTCCATTTTTAATAACTTCATAATGCAGGTGTGGTGCGCTGGAACCCCCAGTGCTGCCTACTTTTCCAATAACCTGACCCCTTTTAATTACATCCCCTACGTTCACGCTTACTGAATTTAGATGTGCATAGCGTGTTACATACCCAAAACCATGATCAATTTCAATATAATTGCCATAGCCGGTTTCGAGGTAACTGTTGATTTTAACAAATTTCACTTTGCCATTACCAGTGGCATATACTTCTGTGCCTCTGGGTGCGGCATAATCCAACCCCTCATGTTTCACTCTTGCTTTATGAAAAGGGTTGATTCTATTACCAAACCCTGAAGCTAATTTTGTGTAATTAGGATTATGGATTGGCTGAATGGCCGGGATGGCAGCCAGAAGTTCTTCATTTTCTTTAGCCAACGCCATAATTTCATCAAATGATTGGTTAACTATACTCGCCTTCCTTTTTATTTTATCTATCTGGTTGCTCATACCGGCAACCAACTTTGTATCCCTTAAACCTTTTTCAATTATGTTTTTATATTCTACTGCTCCACCATGTCCCGCATTTAAAACACTGGCGGGAAGAGGTTCAGCCTCATATATTTTTCGGTAGATATTATTATCACGCTCATTCAACGCAGTAATGACGTCTTCCACCTCGGTAAGCTCGCTTTGCAGCACTTTATAATGTTTTCGCAGCTCTTTATTCTCTTTTTTTAGCTTAGCCTCGGTAGGGCTTTCAAAGTAGGTATTATATATCACTACCATAGTAACAGACATTACTAAAGCCACAGCCAAAAACCCCAAAAAATTCAATATAACATCGGATTTTGTGATTTTCGCTCGCTCGTAACGGCAGGTCTCGGTATCGTAGTAATATTTTATTCGCGCCATGTAAAATCTAAGCTAAAACTCTTACTTTTGTGCCTCTTTGATCAAGAACATTAAAAAATTGCGCTTTCAAACTAAAAATTAAGCCGTTTGACTAACGCAATATATTCATTTTTCTTGGAATATTACAGTCGGGTGCAAATTTATCATTTTTTTTTATAATCCATGGATTCTAAGGCGGTTAGACAAAAATTTCTAAACTTTTTCATTAACAAGAAACATCAAATTGTGGAATCAGCTCCGCTGGTAAATAAGAATGATCCAACTCTTATGTTTACCAATGCAGGGATGAATCAGTTTAAAGATTATTTTTTAGGCAATGAAAAATCGAAATATCCTCGTATTGCAGATACTCAAAAGTGCCTAAGGGTTTCTGGGAAGCATAACGATTTGGAAGAAGTAGGGCTGGATACCTACCACCATACGATGTTTGAAATGCTGGGCAACTGGTCGTTTGGTGATTATTTTAAGAAAGAGGCCATTGAATGGGCATGGGAGTTATTAACTGAGGAATATAAACTGCCGAAAGACAGATTGTATGTAACTGTCTTTGAAGGGGATAAAGATGATAATCTTGGGCTTGACCAAGAAGCTTATGATTATTGGAAGGCCATAATTCCAGAAGATAGAATTTTATATGGCTCTAAAAAAGACAACTTCTGGGAAATGGGTGACCAAGGCCCCTGTGGGCCATGCTCGGAAATACATATTGATTTACGCTCAGAAGAAGAGATAAAAGCAAAGCCAGGGAAAGAACTCGTAAACAATGATCACCCACAAGTGGTGGAAATTTGGAACCTTGTGTTTATGGAGTTTAATAGAAAAGCTTCTGGAGAGTTAGTGAATTTACCTGCAAAGCATGTAGATACCGGAATGGGCTTTGAAAGGCTGTGTATGGCCATTCAGAACAAAAGATCCAACTACGATACCGATGTATTTGTCCCACTCATAGATTATTTGGCAAGTAAGGCCAATGTAAATTATGGCACCAGCGAACAGACTGATATTGCGTTGCGTGTAATTTCAGATCATGTAAGAGCCATCACATTTGCGGTGGCTGATGGCCAATTGCCTTCGAATACTGGTGCTGGATATGTGATCAGGAGAATTTTGAGAAGGGCAGTGCGCTATGGGTTCACATTTTTGAATTTTAAAGAACCGATCATTTTTGAATTGGTGGATATTTTAGATCAGCAGATGGGGGATGTGTTTAATGAAATACGTGCCCAAAAGGATTTCATTAAGAAAGTTATTGAGCAGGAAGAAGCTTCATTTTTAAAGACTTTAGAAAATGGTTTAAAAAGGATAGATACCATCAAAGAAGTGATGGAATCTGTGGGTGAGTCAGTGATCAATGGTAAAACAGCTTTTGAATTGTATGATACATTTGGTTTTCCGTTAGACTTAACATCGCTAATTGCCAGAGAAAGCGGCCTATCTGTTGATGAAAAGGGCTTCCATGAAGAAATGGCCAAGCAAAAAGAGCGTTCGAAGGCAGATGCAGTGAAGGAAACAGGCGATTGGACTGTACTTGACCAGGTAGAAAAAGTGGAATTCCTTGGCTATGATGATTTGACAATAGAGGCTAGAGTGATACAGTATAGAACTGTTAAGCAAAAAGGCAAAGAAGTTTATCAACTAGTGCTGGATAAAACACCGTTCTATGCTGAGAGTGGTGGACAGGTGGGTGATAATGGATATCTGGAGTCTGAAAATGAACGATTGAAAGTACTGGATACTAAAAGGGAAAACGATCTGATTATTCACATTGTAGAAAATCTGCCTGCTAATGTTAAGTCAACCTTTAAAGCGACTGTAAATAAAAGTAAGCGTTCAGAAACTATGAGTAATCATACTGCTACACACTTGTTGCATCATGCGCTACGTGAAGTATTAGGTACCCATGTAGAACAAAAGGGCTCATTGGTAAATGAAAAAGAACTACGATTCGACTTCTCTCATTTCCAGAAAATGACGGATGAAGAAATTTTGAAAGTAGAGCAGATGGTGAATCAAATGATTCGTGAAAACCTTTCACTTGAAGAGTCAAGGAATACACCCATTGGCAAAGCAAAGGACATGGGCGCCATGGCACTTTTTGGAGAGAAATATGGAGACTTTGTTCGTGTGATTAAGTTTGGTGATTCTGTGGAATTATGTGGAGGAACACATGTTAAAGCTACCGGCAATATCGGCTTTTTTAAAATAGTATCGGAAAGTTCTATTGCTGCTGGTGTGCGTAGAATTGAGGCAATAACAGGCAAAAAAGCTGAAGACTACGTAACTGAGCAGTTGGAGTTGATTAATGAGGTAAAAAATATTCTGAAGGCTCCGAAAGATGTTAAAGCTTCAATTAAGCAATTAGTTGAAGAGAAAAATCAACTCGAAAAGGAAATCCAAAAACTACATGCTGGCAAAGCGGGTGATTTAAAGAAAGAGTTACTCGACTCAAAAATAGAAGAAAATGGATTGGTAAAAATCATAGGCAAGGTAGATTTACCTTCTGCTGATTCTTTAAAACAGATTTCATTCGAACTTAAAAACGAGCTTTCCAATTTATTTTTGGTGCTTGCAGCCAATATTGATGGTAAACCACAGATATCTGTGGTTATTGGTGAACAACTTATTAGGGATAAAAATCTCAATGCTGGAAATATAGTCAGAGAGTTGGCGCAGGAAATTAAAGGTGGAGGCGGTGGCCAACCATTTTATGCTACGGCTGGAGGTAAAGACCTTAGTGGGTTAGACAGAGTGGTGGAGAAAGCGCTAAAAATGGTCTAATTGCTAGATGGAGGATCGCGTAAAAGCAAAATATGATGTTATTATTGGTCTGGAAGTGCACGCCCAGCTGAATACCCAATCCAAAATATTTAATTCTGATTCTACTGCATTTGGTAACAAACCCAATGCAAACATCAGTGAAATAACGCTGGCTCATCCCGGTACTCTTCCTAAATTGAATAAAAAGGCCTTAGAGTACGCGATTAAAATGGGGCTAGCCTGTCAATCAACCATTTCTCGGGAAATGATTTTTGACAGAAAGAATTATTTCTATCCCGATTCACCTAAAGGGTATCAAATTACCCAAGACAGAACTCCGGTATGTGTTGGTGGCCAATTAGTTATAACTAAGAGCACTGGCGAAAAGCGCGCCATACAACTCAATCGAATTCACCTTGAAGAAGATGCCGGTAAATCAATTCACTTAGACGGAGAAGAGGACTCATTGATTGATTTTAACAGATCGGGAGTGCCATTAATAGAGATTGTGACTGAACCTGTTATTCACACCTCTGAAAATGCGCAAGCCCTTTTGACTGAGATTCGAAGGTTGGTTCGTTACCTTGAAATATGTGATGGAAATATGGAAGAAGGCTCTCTTAGGTGTGATGCAAACATTTCTATCATGCCAAAAGGAGCAACCGAGTTTGGAAAGAAGGTGGAGATCAAAAACATGAACTCTATAAAAAGTGTGGGTAAAGCCATTGATTTTGAAATTGATCGACAAATCGGGCTTGTAGAAAAAGGAGTTTCGATTGCTTCAGAAACCCGTGATTTTAATGCTGAAACGGGTGTTACAACCGGTATGCGTACGAAAGAGGAATTGAATGACTACCGCTATTTCCCTGACCCTGATTTGAGTCCGGTGCATGTTTCTGAAGAATGGCTAGCCGAAATAGAGGCACAGATGCCAGCAATGCCTTGGGAACTACTGAACAAATTTATCGGTGAATACGGCTTACCGGAGTATGATGCCAATGTACTTATTGATGACAAGAATACTGCTGTTTATTTTCAAGATGTTTGTAAATACACTCACAATTTTAAAGCAGTTTCAAATTGGTTGATGGGGCCTGTAAAATCCTATTTAAATGAAAAAGGTCTTGATATAACAGCATTGAAATTATCACCAGAGAAATTGGCAGAATTGATATCTTTGGTGGAAGACAATAAGGTTAGTTTTTCGATTGCTTCGCAGCGATTGTTACCAGCATTGGTAAACACAGAAAAGCCTGTGGCAGCACTAGCCAAAGAATTAAATCTGATACAGGTAAGTGATGTTAGAGCGATAGAGGAGATCGTTGTAAATGTGTTGGATGCGTATCCTGATAAAGTAAAGGCATACAGGAGTGGAAAAAAAGGTCTTTTAGGTATGTTTGTAGGTGAGGTAATGAAAAGGAGTAAAGGAAAGGCCGACCCGAAGATAGCCAACGAACTATTAATTAATAAGCTGAGTTAGTCCATTATGTTTATCATAGAAAAAAAAGTTTTGAAAGCAATATCATTAATTATAGCAGTAGTATTCTTTATTACAGCATGCACATCTGGCAATGGAAATAGCCAAAATCAGGAGGTAGAGGGGATTACCATCTCTGGGGTAGTGTCGTATCCACAATCCGGTGAAATCACACTTGAAAAATACGAGAATAATCAACCTGTGCCATATGATACCTTTCAGCTTGACGAAAATTATTCGTTTAAAAAGATAGTAAACATAGAAGAACCTGGATATTACCGATTGAATTTTTACAATATTCAATTTGTGAATGTGCTTCTCAACGAAGATGATATCAGCGTACGCGTAGATGGTAATAATAGGGCAGGGTTCGCTGAGGTTTCCGGCTCGTCCGATCATGATTTTATTAAAAAGGTGCAAGAAATGAGTTCTGAATTCCAGTCTTCGGCCGAGGTTCAGGAGATCAATCAAAAGTTTACGCAGGCCAGAAGCACTAATGATTTGGAAGCCATGACCGCTGTACAAGACGAGTACATGGCATTGGATGATGAATTCAAAAAGAAAATTGCAGCAATGGTTGATTCTGCGGGAGCCACGTTGGGCGTATTAGAGGTTTTACGTTCAGGCCGAATGTTAGATAAAGACAAGCATTATGATTTGTTTATAAAAATTGCTGAAGAAGCAAAAACTGAGCTTCCAAACTCGGAGGTAGCCCAGCAGTTTATTGCAGATGTTGAAGCGAGCAAACAATTGGCCATTGGTCAGGTTGCTCCTGAAATAGCCTTGCCAAACCCAGAAGGTGAGGTGGTGCCATTATCTTCTTTAAGAGGCAACTATGTGTTGGTAGATTTTTGGGCGAAGTGGTGTGGCCCTTGCCGTAAAGAAAACCCCAATGTTGTGAGAATGTACAATAAATATAATGACAAAGGTTTTGAGGTGTATGGCGTATCATTAGATAGAAAAAAAGAAGACTGGCTACAAGCCATTGAGCAGGACGGACTTCATTGGACACAGGTTTCAGATTTAAAATATTGGCAGAGCGCAGCGGCAAAAACGTACAATATAACGGCCATTCCATTTGCACTATTGCTTGACCCGGAAGGTAGAATTATTGGTAAGAATTTAAGAGGCAGAGCGTTAGAGCAGAAGTTGGAAGAGATTTTTGGGGAGGGGTAGCCTCACTTCATAATTTAATAATATTCCCTCATATTTAAGATTCAAGAAATAGTTAAGTTTGCAGTTTGATTTGAGTAAACCACTACTAATGAAGAATTGCATTCACCTCTTTCTCTTTCTATTCTCGTTTTCAGCATATGCCCAAATCCCTGCAGGCTATTATAATGATGCTGAAGGTTTGACTGGTTATTCTTTAAAAACGGCACTTCATAATATCATTGATGACCATAATGATCAGGGTTATAATGCGCTTTGGAGTTTATATGAAATTTCAGATGTGAGAGCTGACGGTAAGGTATGGGATATTTATGCTGATTGTGACTTTGAATTTGGAAAAGCATCAGAAGGTGGTGGTGATCAGGATGAGGGTTCTGGTGGAACAGTCGAGTGTGATAAATTTAACCGAGAACATACATTTCCTCAAAGTTGGTTTGGTGGATCTGGCATAATGCGCAACGACCCTTTCCATGTTTTACCAACTGATAAAAAAGTAAATAGTGTTAGAGGTAACTTTGCATATGGAGAAGTTTCTAATCCAACATATACGTCAGGCAATGGATCAAAATTGGGGTCCAATATTTACCCTGGATACGCTGGGATAGTATTCGAACCTATTGATGAGTATAAGGGTGATATTGCCAGGGGCTATTTTTATATGGCTACAAGATATGAAGACCTAATCGATGGTTGGGAATTCAATGATGATGACGGTAATGCAATGTTAAATGGCACAACAGATCAGGTGTATGAAACCTGGGCTCTTAATATGTTAATTGAGTGGCATTCAAATGACCCAGTGAGTCAAAAGGAAATAGATAGAAACGATGCTATTTATGATTACCAAGGTAACAGAAACCCGTTTATTGATCACCCTGAATATGTAGCATGTATCTGGCAAAGTGATTGTGGAGGTGCAAGCCCAACACCTTCAATATCTGTCGATGAAAACTTGACAGATTTCGGGACAGTTGCCTTCGGTAATGTTTCAACCACACAATCATATGCATTTTCCGGATCAGACCTTACGGCTAACCTGGAAATTACAGTTTCAGATAACTTTCAAATAGCCGAAGTAGATAATGATGCTGACTATACTAAGGCTATTTCTATAACACCTACGAGTGGTTCAATCACCAATAAAACCATATTCGTTAGATTTAATCCAACATCTGAGATTAATGGTGTTGTTAACGGGCAAATTGTTCATTCTTCTACTGGTGCCTCAGATGTAACTATTAATGTATCTGCTGCAGAACAATCTGATGTTCCGCCACCATCAATCAGTTTATCTAAGACCAATTTAGAATTTGGAACAATAGCGTTTGAAAGTGCTTCCACAGCTCAATCTTATACAATCAATGCTAATGACCTCACTGCAGACTTAGTTATCACAAGTTCAAACAGCTTTGAGATTAGTTTAGAGAATGCAGATCAGAATTATGGTAATTCGCTGAATATAATTCCAGAATCAGGTTCTATTGCTGATCAGGTGATATTCGTTCGATTCAAACCTGCTGCTAATACGAATGCTTTAATTGAAGGAACAGTATCCCACACAAGTGCAGGTCTTGCCGAGCAGGTGATTAATGTATCAGGAACAGAAGAAGCAGACGCACCTGCTACACCAGAAATTAACTTCAATTTTAACCAACTTATTGTACGTGATAACAATACCTATGAAGTAAAACTTTTTTCAGATGTCGCTCCAGCACAAGATATGAGTGTAACTATTAGTCAAAATAGTGTGGTTAATATGGCATCATCTGATTTCATGACCACACCTTCCATTACAAATGGTATCGTAGAATTAACCTGGGAGTCAGGTGTAACAACCGCAGCGTTTGATTTTAAGGTTACTAATAGCAATCTTTTTGCAGAAGCTTCAGTAAAATCTATGGGGTTTGTTCTTAATTCATCTTCAGATAACAGTTATTCAATAGGTACGAATAGCAGCATTACTCTATTTATTGAAGGTGAAGTTATTAATACAGTAGAAAGTGAACAAAGTCATTCATTCCTTACATACCCAAATCCAGCTACAGACGTACTTAATATTCAAATAGAAGCCACAGAATTTGAGTATTCAATTCTAAATTTATCAGGTAAAACTATCATCACTGGTTCACAAAATAATAAGACAGATATTGATGTAAGTAACTTATTATCAGGTGTTTACATACTTAGGTTAAGTACAGCTAAACGCGTAACATCCAGCCTGATAGTCATTGAATAATACGTTGAAAGCTTCTTAACATTTTAGTAACCTTATAGTATTTCGATATTACATGGGAATGGTTTAAATTGCAACCGTTTTTGCTCTTTGTAAAAACATTGTTCCGCAACTAATTAAACCACTATGATAAAATTTTACGATTCAATTAAACTTATTACATGCATTCTCTTGCTGTTTTTTGCAGGGTTAAATGTTTTCGGTCAGACCACCAGCCAATTGGGTGGAGGAATTATAATTAATGAAGTATTGGCCGACCCTAATGGTGCTAATAATTTTGACACTGATGGCAGTGGAACTTTTGACACCAATGATGAATTTATAGAATTACACAATTTATCTGGTAGTCCAATTGATATTACAGGATGGGAGATTTGGACTGGAAATACTTTCGCTGAGCATGTTTTTGCGAGTGCAACAATACCAGCAGGAGGATATGCTGTTGTCATTTCTGGAATTTCTGCTGGAGGAGATATTGCCAATATCCCGGGAGATGTAGTAGTTGTTGCCTCTGGATCAATGTCTTTAAGTAATGGCTCTGATGTAGTTATACTATTTGACCCTGTCAATGACCAGCATATCAAGTTTGTATATAACGGTAATTCTGATACTGATTTTGAAACGACTAATACTACTTCAACTTTAATTGGATCAGAAGAGTCAACTACAGATTCTGACGGTCTTTCTATGTCAAGAGAGTTTGATGGTAGTACAACATTTGTAAATCAGACTCCAACACCTGGGGAAATAAATGGTACCCCTCCATGTACTGCACCATCATCTCAAGCTTCAACGTTAATGTTCGCTTCTGTTACAAATAATAGTATGGACTTAAGTTGGACTGGTGGTGACGGAGATGCCGGTGCAATTGTATTGGCTAAAGAAGGTAGTGCAGTAGATGAAGATCCTGTAAGTGGAACAACTTATATAGCCAATTCAGTATTTAGTACTGGTGAGGAAATTGGTACAGGAAATTTTGTAGTTTATATAGGTGATGCAGATGCTGTTTCCCTCACAGGATTAACTCAGGGAACAGATTATCATTTTGCTGTTTATGAATACAATACAACAGACGTTTGTTATTTAATACCTGGTCTAATTGGAAACCAATCAACAACTACTTCCTTAGATACGGATTCAGATATCACGGCACCCGTTTCTCAAGTGGCTGCCGGTACTGTATCTTCTGTAGCAAATGCATCAGGTGATGCAGTAAACGTGTTTACGTTTACAATAACTGACTCCAATTCCGGTGACGCACAGCCTACCTTAGTTAATTCTATAGTTATTGAACGTGGTGCTAATACTACATCAGCCGATTGGTCAGGCGTTATTGAAGGTGCAAAATTGAGTGATGGTACTGATATTACAGTAACAGGTGTAACTATCAATGCAACAGATATTACTTTTGATTTAGCAGGTAATGAATATTCAGTTGCTAATAACTCCTCTCAGGAAATTACACTTCAAATTTGGTTAGCTACGTCTGTTACCGATCAAGATGTTTTGGAGTTTGAAATTCCAACAAATCACAGCTTTGGAGCTGATGCAAGTGGTTCAACGTTTGTAACAACATTGTCTTCAGCTATTACTTCAAATTTACAGACTGTTGAAGTTGAAGCTACTGATTTTAGCTTTGACGTTAATAGTAGTGTGCAAGTAAGTTCAGATTTTGAGTTAACTGTAACAGCTGTAGATGCTAATGGAAATGCGGATTTAAGTGCAAGAAATGTGACAATTAGCAGAAATGCTGGAACGGGTAATTTAACGTCAGGTAGCGTAGGACTTGGAGCGTTGGCGATGACAGATGGCGTATTTACTTGGTCTGACTTACAATACGATGTTGCAGAAAGTATTACAATTGACGCAACTGATGGTGCGACAATCACAACAACATCTGCTACTATTGAAGTGTTTGAACCAGTTTCAGGTGTATTTATTTCAGAATATATTGAAGGTGGTGGTAATAATAAAGCTGTAGAAATTTATAATGGATCTGGAGGAACAATTGATCTTTCAGAATTTGTCGTTGGTCTTTATGCGAATGGATCAGCCACTATTGGAAATAATTTGACCCTATCTGATATTCAGCCGACATTGGCTGACGGAGAAGTATTAGTAATATCTAATGCAAGTTCATCACTTGCTGAAATAATCTCTGAAAGTGATATTACAAGTAGCATAACCTTCTACAATGGTGATGATGCCTTGGGTTTGTTGCAAAATGGAGTACTAATAGTCGTGTTTGGTGATATAGGGAATGACCCTGGTTCTTCATGGACAGTGGGTGGTGTTTCTGGAGCTACAGCAAACAAAACATTGGTTAGAAAGCCAGGAGTTAGTACAGGAAACAGTGTAAACTTATCTTCTTTTGGATCTTCTGCATTGGATACAGAATGGATAATATTAGATCAAGATGATGTTTCAGACATTGGTTCACATACTGTATGTTCTGCACCTTCAATTCAGACTTCAGCAGTAAATTTCGGGACGACAGATGAATCTTCAATGAATATTAATTGGACTCGCGGTGATGGGGATAAGGCTTTAGTAGTAATGAAAGAGGGAAGCGCTGTAGATTTAGCTCCAGTTTCAGGTAGTGATTATTCAACTGCAACCTCAATATTTTCGGATGCAATTGTTGATTTAGGATCAGGAAACATAGTCGTATTTGATGGCGCCTCTACAGATGAAAATGTTACTGTAACGGGATTAACACAAGGCACAACCTACCATGTTGCAGTTTTTGAATATAACGCATCAGGGAACTGTTTTAACTTTACTGCTCCGGCAATTGGTAACAATACAACTTCTACAAATGCTGTTTTGACAGTTGTTGAGTCAATTACTGATTTTGGTAGCGTTGATAATGGAAATACAAGTGCTTCACAGTCATTTACAGTGGAAGGATCAGGTTTAACAACTGATATTGAAGTGACTGCACCTACTTATTTTGAGGTTTCAACTGATGATGTTACTTTCTCTAACTCTATTACTTTAACTCAATCGGGAGGTACAGTAACAACAACTACAGTTTTTGTAAGATTTGCTCCTTCATCTGGTTCTAATTCGGTACAAGGAGGAGATTTGGTTATTTCTACTAGCGGGGCAACTGACGAGATTATCGCTTTAACAGGTACTGAAACAGGTAATGGTGCTCCATATACGGAAGATTTTAGCAGTTGTGTTGATCTTAATGGCTGGAATGCACAAAGTGTAATTGGTGCTGAAGTGTGGGCATGCACAACTTTTGGGAATACTGGTGATGGTGCTCAGATGAGTGGTTTTAATAGTGGTGCTCAAGATAACGAAGATTGGTTAATTTCACCTTCATTAGAAATCACATCTATTTCTTCATTAACATTCTGGTCTAGAGTAGCATTTTCAGGATTACCTATTGAAGTGAAAGTTTCAAGCGACTATTCTGGAACTGGTGACCCAACTTTAGCTACATGGACTGATTTATCGCCTACCTTACCAACTGTGGGCTCTGATGTATGGACAGAAACAGCAGGAGTTGATTTATCATCGTTTGCAGGTAGCGAGAGATACATTGCTTTTGTGTATTATTCAAACCCTTCTGATGGTGCGGCCAGATGGACTGTTGATGATGTAACAGTAACCAATGCTGAACTTTCAATAACTCCGCCAAGTATAACAATCGTAGAATCTCTAACTGACTTTGGTTCTGTGGATAATGGAAACTCTTCTGCATCACAGTCATTTACTGTGGCAGGTGCTAATTTAACGGATGACATTACCATTACTGCTCCAACAAATTTTGAAGTTTCTACT
The DNA here is from genome assembly GCF_040220315.1 of Fulvivirga sp. GTDB lineage: Bacteria > Bacteroidota > Bacteroidia > Cytophagales > Cyclobacteriaceae > Fulvivirga. The sequence continues at coordinate 18,156 of NZ_JAVJUY010000256.1, read as the reverse complement.
GATGATGTTGCTTTCTCAGGTTCTGTAATTCTAACTGAATCAGGAGGTACTGTTTCTACCACTACGGTATTTGTAAGATTTACCCCAGTCTCAGGTTTTAATAGTGTTAAGTCGGATGAACTAACTATATCTACAACAGGTACTGCAAATGAAACAGTGGCAGTTTCAGGAACTGAAACAGGTAATGCTGCGCCAGTAAGCGACCTGTTTATCTCAGAATATATTGAAGGATCTAGCAGTAATAAGGCGCTTGAGATTTATAATAATTCAGGCGCAGTTGCAGATTTATCCCTGTACAGAATAGTTAGATATAACAATGGCTCAACCACAGCTTCTGATACATTAGAATTAGCAGATGTAGGAGCCACACTAGCGGCAGGTGATCTTATAGTTATTGCCAATCCAAGTGCAAGTACTGATATTTTGAATGTAGCAGATATCACTTCTGAAATTACCTTTTACAATGGTGACGATGCACTAAGGTTATACAAAGAAGATCAACTGATTGATGAATTTGGAGAAGTAGGTGTAGATCCAGGTTCTGCGTGGGATGTTGCCGGAGGTTCTGGCGTAACAAATGGCGGAGCTACAGCAGAATTCACGTTAGTACGTAAATCGAGCATAATGGCCGGTAATCCAGTACCATTGGGGTCCTTTGGAACAAATCCAACTGATTCAGAATGGACTGTTTTTGCTCAGGATGATTTCAGCAATTTAGGATTCCATGTGATTGATGGAGTTACTTCACCTTCTTTAACTGTTACTGAATCTTTAACTGACTTTGGCTCTGTTGATAATGGTAGTTCGTCTACGTCACAATCATTTACAGTTGAAGGTGCAGATCTAACAGAAGACATTACTATTACTGCAACTACTAATTTTGAGGTATCAACAGATGACGCTTCATTTTCAAATGCAGTTACTTTAACGCAGGCTGGAGGTATTGTATCAACTACTACCATTTTTACGAGGTTTACTCCTACATCAGGCTTTAATAGTTTTAAATCAGGAAGTATTACCATATCCACTTCAGGCACTTCTAGTGAGGTGATTGCTGTATCTGGGACTGAAACTGGTAATGCGGCTTTAGCAAGTGATTTATTCATCTCTGAGTATATTGAAGGATCAAGCAGCAATAAGGCTATAGAAATTTACAATAATTCTGGTGCTACTGCCGATTTAAGTCTTTACAAGATTGTGAGATGGAATAATGGTTCAACTACAGCATCAGATACCATAGAGTTAGCTGATATAAGCCCTACATTGGCGGCAGGTGGTATTGTAGTTATTGCCAATCCGGATGCAATGCAATCTATTTTGGATATAGCTGACATAACATCAGAGATCACTTTTTATAATGGTGATGACGCATTGAGACTTTATAAGGAGGATGCTGTAATTGATGAATTTGGAGAAGTAGGAGTTGATCCTGGATCAGCTTGGGATGTTGCTGGTGGAAGTGGAGTAACAAATGGCGGTGCAACAGCTAACTTTACCTTGATTAGAAAATCTAGTATAACAGCAGGGAACCCCATTCCACTTGGTTCTTTTGGTACGACACCTGAGAATTCAGAATGGACAGTTTTAGCTGAAGATGATATAAGTAACTTAGGTTTTCATGCAATTGATGGAGTTATTTCTCCAGTGATTACTGTATCAGGTACAGTGAATGATTTTGGTGAAGTGTTAAATGGTGAAGTATCTTCTTCCCAGAGTTTTAGTGTATCTGGCACGGACTTGAACGAAAATATTCTTGTTACAGCTCCTTCTTCATTTGAAGTATCATTAGATGATAGTGCATTTAGCCAGTCTTTGGAATTAAATGAAGTCGGAGGAACTGTATCAGCGGTTACTGTTTTTGTAAGATTCAATGCTTCTTCAGGATTTAATGGATTAAAGAGTGGCAACGTGTCCTTAATATCTTCTGGTGCGTTAACGCAGAATGTGGCAGTTTCAGCAACTGAAATAGGGAATGCTGATATTACCCCTATTTCATCTTTAAGGCCTGTGGATGCAAATGGTAATCCAATAGCACTTGGTAATGTTGTAACTATTCAAGGAACGTTACTAGGGTTTAATAGTAGAACGACTGGTTTTCAGATTGCTATAAATGATGGAACTGGTGGACTTGTGCTTAGAGAAACATCTGGGAGCATTACAACGGAAACATTAACCGAAGGCGATGAAGTTGAAATAACGGGTACTGTTGGTTTCTTTAATGGTACAACACAGTTAGATAATATTACTGTAGTTGAAGTGTTATCAACCGGTAATAGCAGAGTTTCCCCAACATCAGTAACTAGTTTAGATGAAACTACTGAGCAAGAACTTATTCAAATAGATGACGTTACCATTGTTGATAGCGAGCAATGGGCTGGGGGTCCTTCTTATTCAGATTCAGGATTTAATCTTGATATAACATTTAATGGAGGAAATTCTTCTGGAGTCTTAAGAATCGAAGATGACGGAGATCTGCATTTGATGACTTATGAGGAGGTATTTGGTTCTGAAACTACAGGAATAACATTAGTTGGTATAGGTGGTCAATTTGATAATACCTCTCCGTACACAGAAGGATATCAAATTCTTGTTTATCAAGAATCAGATATTAATCCAGAAGAAGTAGTTCCAGGCCTAACCATCAGCGAAACTTCATTAGATTTTGGTGATGTCTTCGTTGGTGAAGAATCAGAAATATCTACTTACACACTTATTGCTTCCGACTTAACAGATGATATGATCGTATCTGTACCTGAAGGTTTTGTGATCGCGTTAGACGAAGGATTTAATACGTTTGGTAATTCAACTACACCATTGAATATCCCTGCTACAGCTATTAATGGTGAAACAGCAACTGTATATGTGAAGTTTGTGCCAACTATTATTGGTTCAGTAAGTGGCAATTTGGTTCACTCGTCAACGGGGTTTGAGTCTCAAAACCTGGCTGTTAGCGGTAACGGTGTAGACCCCACAACTGGTTTGGATGAATTATCTCAGTACGGTATTGCAGTATATCCTAACCCAGCACAAGACGTTCTTCTTATCAATATCCCTGAATCATTTGGGGCTGGCGAGATTAACCTATTGAGCCTTACTGGTAAAATTGTTAGAAGTGGAGCAATTGGTTCTATATCGGAAATGAATGTTTCTAATTTGAATAATGGTATTTACATACTTCAAGTTTCAAACGCTGATACTGTTATCAATCACAGAATAGTGATTAGGTAAATAGTTCAGACACTATAAAACAGAAACCCTGGCGATTGTCGTCAGGGTTTTTTTGTAACTTACTTTCCAAAATCTCACAGACATGTTCGGATTATTTAAGGGCAAGCCTAAGTTACCAAACGTCACTTTCAGGGTTTACAAAACTGAAGTGGCGAAATATAAAGCATTAGCTGAATATTTAAGGGTATCGAGTAATCAAGGTGTATTACTGGGCTGTTTTTTTAAGGATACAGAAGAAGAACTTCATAAGTTGTTAAAAGCGGCTAATGTGACTATTCGTTTTACTAACTTCTCTACACAAAAGTACATATCAATGGAGAATAGTTTTGAAGAATTAATTTTAGGTGAACTTCATCCTTTAAAATCCAGATTTTATGATGCAGTCACTTTTTTTGAAAAATCTCCATCAATTGTATGTTACACATCTTTAGATAACCCTTTTTTCGAACAACTAGGTGGTGGCAGGTTGCCTGTTTTGATGGATAGATTAGGTATGGATGAATTTGAAGAAATCAATCATTCCATGGTTGATAGTGCAATTCTCAGAGCACAGGAAAAAGCACAAAGCTCAATTGAAGTAGAGCAGTTAGCAGATTCATTAAGTGAATGGATGAATCTTAATTTGCCACCTAAATCTGCTTAATCATTACTAAAAGTGGCACTAACAGGCCTATGGTCAGAAACAGTAGTTGAATAGTTAATTCCTTCAAAAACCAAGGTTTCTGAACTAATCAAGTTGTCAACCAATTCGTTAGTAATTAATATGTGATCAATATGACTTCCTTCCGGACCAAAGCTAGGGTAACTCCAAAATGCACTAGGTCCTTCTGCTATAGGAAAGTCAGCAAAATAGTAATTCTCATCATCATTCAGGAAATTACTAAAAGGAGAGCCGCTTCCAAGCTCATCGTTAAAATCCCCTAATACAATTACATTAGCAGAACTTAAATTTGAATCGATATAAGTCTGTAGTTTATTGCTTGCATCTGCTCTTCTGGCCGGACTATCATCATCATCGCAGCATTTAAGATGAATGTTAATTAATGTTACTTCAAGACCTGAAACGTGAGTAACTGTTGTTAAAACAGGCTGCCTTGGAAAAGCCTCTCTGTCATCGGCATAAATTACTGATAATGTACTATAAGATGTTATTTCAGAAGTTTTGAATAAGTATGCCAGTTCAATACCACCGCGCACATCAAAATAATCACCTTCCCATTCTGATAGTAAATTATCTAATTGCTCAAAGGAAGGAATGTCGTCAATCTCCTGGAATGCTATCACATCTGCATCCATACTATTTATTAAATCTACAACTCTGTTAATAGTTGTTGAACCAACCAACGGAAACTGTTCCAAATTCCATGTAACAGCGGTAAATGTTTCTTCAGTGGTAGGTGTAGAAGAAGGATCTGAAATATTGATTTGCAGCTCATTATTCCGATCTAATTTGATAAAACCGGAAGCATTGGAAAAATTGAATTTAATTTGTTCGGTATCGGTGTCATCATCAATCAGTGCTGTAATTGAAAAACTCAGCGCAGAATCACCACTAACTACTGGTAATGAAAATGTATTATTTTCATCTACTGCTACATCTATTGTAAAATCTTCGCTTAGAAGGGCATTGCCCGAAATCTCAATTTCTAAGAAACCGCTTTCTTCAACTTTTTGATTAAAATTGATTAACACCTCCAAATCTTCATCTTCATTTATAGTAATGAACGATTGTTGAAACCTTGGCGTAAAAACGGCATTATCAACAATTATTGTGGTGGTTGAGTCCTCTGAAGAACATCCTATGCCAATTAATAGAAATGGTATAAGTAGTAATCTGATCATTTTGTACCGATAAAAATAATGGATGGATAATGGTCGCTAAATCCATTTTGATATACACCATATGAAAAAGTTCTAAATGGTGCACCTTGATTTTGCCCTTTCGTTTCTCTCATATATTCGCCTGCAAATACTTTGAAAGAGTTGGGAATATAATAGTAGTTGGTGGCTTGACCTTTTAACAGTGATTGAGAGATGATAATTTGATCAAACAAATTCCAGGCACCTCGATAAAACAAAGTGCCTAAACCATCTTTAAAGGTATCTCCGGAGGCATTATATAACATTCCGTTTTCTAGTTTCTTTTCTTTGTTGTCGGCCATTAGCACCTTCTTCACACTCTTATTGGATGGGTCATCATTAAAGTCACCCATTAAAACAATTTTAGCTTCCGGATTGATGTTTTGAACAGAGTCTACAGCCTTTCTTAAGATTTCTGCAGCTATTAGCCTTTTATCTTCCTTACCACCTCTTCTTGATGGCCAATGATTCACCGCCACATGTAATGTGTCTCCATTGAATAGTCCTTTTACCCATAATATATCCCTTGTTCTAAAATCTTTATCAGCAGGATCCTTGAAACGAATACTTCTCACATCGAAAGGTGTAAACCTGCCTTGTTTGTATATAAGAGCTACATCAATACCTCGTGCATCGGGAGAATTAAAATGTACTATTTGATATCTTTTCAGTTTTAAATGATCCGTTTGAATAAGATCTTCTATTACTTTCCTATTTTCTACTTCACATAACCCAACAATGTCGGGTCCAAAGGCCATATCGGCTATAACCCGAGACATGTTTTCTAATTTGGACTGATATCTTTCTTCGGTCCATTCCCTTTCCCCAGTCGGAAGATATTCTTCATCATTAATTTCAGGATCATCCTCTGTATCAAACAAGTTTTCGAGATTGTAAAAACCTATTGTACCTATTGGAGTGTCTTGTGCAAGAAGGTTAGTACATAGCAGGACGATGAATAAAGAAGCAACTAAAAATCTCATTATAAATGACGAATTAATAATTTAAGAACTGCAATTCTAAGACAAAAAAGCTACCGATTAAAATAACACCACTAAGTTAACGATTTGGTAATAAGTAAGTTTTGAAAGAGTTTGAAGAAAGGGTACTTTTGCCGGTCGAAAATTTTTACCTAAACCACTTTAAATGTTAAAACAATTACTCTTTTTATTATTTATAGGCTTTAGTGGAATATCCCTTGCACAAACAGGGAGTGTTTCAGGTAGTGTCATAGACACTGATACCAATGAGCCACTTATTGGTGCGACCATACTTATAAAAGGCACCAATAAAGGAAGCATCTCAGATTTAAATGGTCAATATTTAATTAAATCTGTTCCTGTGGGCAAACAAACTGTTTTGATCACCTATATCGGATATGAAAAAATAGAACAAGAGGTGGAAGTTCAAGCTGACCAAACAGTTGAAGTACCAGAAATAGCTATGACATCCACCGTTGTTGGATTAAAAGAAGTTGAAATCTTTGCATCTGTTGTAGAGGATAGAAAAACCCCCGTTGCAGTTTCAGCGATCAATGCCTTAGAGATTGATGAACGGTTTATTGGTACAGATGTGGCTGATATTGTTCAAAGCACTCCCGGTGTTTATACCATACAAGGTGCAGGCGGGTTTGGCGATCAGGAAGTCTATATCAGGGGTTTTGATCAATCAAACGTGGCATTTCTAGTGAATGGTGTACCTGTTAACGACATGGAAAATGGCCGTATGTTTTGGTCAAATTTTGCAGGCCTGAGTGAAGTTACTCGACAGTTGCAAGTTCAACGAGGATTAGGAGCATCTAAATTGGCTATCAGCTCAATTGGTGGTACGGTGAATATGATTACTAAGCCTGCAGAAAGAAGTGAAGGAGGTAGAATTGAATATCAGACAGGCACAGGAACGTGGAACCAGCGTTTACGTTTTTCTTATAATACAGGTTTGCTTGACGGTGGTTGGGCAATAAGTTTCCAGGGTTCAAGAACTACTACAAACAGTCCTTTATCTGGTCTGCCAGCATCTGAACAAGGTGGAATTATCCCAGGTACGTTTGTAGATGCATGGTCTTACTACTTATCAGTTTCGAAAAAAATCAATGATCAGCACTCATTAATGTTTTGGGGTTTTGGAGCTCCTGTAAATAGAGGTACTGCATGGGTAGTTCCGGAAAATACAAGGGCTGCCTTCAACTTAGATGATCCAAATGAGAGTAATTCAATTGGTATCTATCAGGGAGAATTATTCAACCACAGACAAAATAAAATCCACAAACCAGTAATGGCACTAACACATTTCTGGGATATCGATAGAAATACTTCATTAACGACTTCATTCTATGCTTCATTTGCTAATGTGTATTCAACACAACCTGTAGATGGTCTTTCAGGCCTGTTCTTAAATACCAGAACTCCTGGTATGCCTGAACTTACTGGTGTTAATCTAATTAACTGGGATTATTTAGCTGAACAAAACAGGCAGGATGACAGATTCAGACAAGTTGAATTCTCTAATGGGGATCCAAATGCACCTGTTTTAGAGGGATATGAGTCGCGTTACTTTTTAGAGTCTAGGCATAATAATCACAAGTGGTTTGGCTTAATTTCCAATTTTAAGAAAACGATGGGCAACCTAAGTTTATTAGGGGGTATAGACCTAAGATACTATAGAGGTGAGCACTATGCCTTAGCAAACAACTTGTTTGGTGGGGATTTCATCCTAAATAGAAGTGAGCGTTTTGGAGATGATTTTAACAAACTAGTTCCTAATCAGGTAGTTCGCCAGGGGGATAAATACAGATATGATTATGATGGTCTTGTAACCTGGGGGGCATTGTTCGGGCAAGCTGAGTATACACTTGATAAAACTACTATTTTTGCTACCATAACGGGCACAAATACTAGCTATACAAGGTATGGTTACATGTGGAATGGAAGACCTGCTTTTAATGATAACTCAATAGGAGCATCATTGACAAGAACATTTAATACATACACCGCCAAGATTGGTGCCAGTTACAGGCCTACCAACAGACATTTGCTATTTGCCAATGCTGGCAGATTTACCCGGCCCCCATTCTTTACCGATGCTTTTGTTGACGCACGAAGTAGTAATGAATTCAGACCAAATTTAACAACTGAAAAAGTGAATTCAGTTGAAGGCGGATACACCTACAACACTAGTAAAATTAAAGCGAGTATAAACTATTACCTCACTTTTTGGGAGGATAGAACCACAGTTTATAATGTAACTGGTGGAGACCTTGGGTTAGGTAATTTCGATCCGGGAGATTTTGTTCCGATTATTCTAAGCGGGTTAGTTTCCAGACATGAGGGAGTTGAGCTAGATTTTAAATACAATGTAACACCAAGCCTTGAGTTGAGCGGATTTATGTCTTACGGTGATTGGGCCTGGGATAACAATGTTTCAAGAACAACTGAATTTACTTCTGAAGATGGCGAAGAAGGTTCATTTACTCAAAATGTGAATCTAAAGGGATTTCCGGTAGGTGCAAGTGCACAAACAATGGCAGGCATCGGAGTACACTACAGTGGAATTAGAGATACTTATATCGGTGCTCGTTGGAATTATTTCGACAGAATTTCTGTGCGATATACGCCAGAAGATGTGGCTGATGAATTTATAGAAACGCAGAATATAAAAGAAGCATTTCCTAGCTACAATACTTTTCAGCTTTATGCAGGAAGGTACTTTGACGTAAGTGATAAGGTGAGAGGACGTTTATCGGCAAGCGTACAAAACTTATTTAATGAAGAATTTGTGATGTGGTCTAGCTTTTTTGCTGGTGATTACCAGAATGCCTATGGATTCCCCACTACATACACAATTGGTTTAAGCTTTGATTTTTAAGATGATGAATAAACTTTATTACATATACATATTATTTGCAGCATTCATTATTGCTTCTTGTAGCAATGACGATGATGTATTGGATCAGCCTACAGTTACATATTATCCTTCAGTAGCTACCATAATTGATGAGCCCGTTGAAGGGTCACAGGAAGTTATTACAGTATCTTTAGAACTGAGTGCCCGTTTGGGTAATGTATCTAGTGTGTTGGTTAAGATTGAAACTTCCGATGTTATTTATGGTAATGGATTTACAACAGAACCTGCTGCAGTCGATAACGAAGTTTTAATTGAATTCCAAGAAAATGAAACTGTTGCATCATTCAATATAATCATCACTAACGATGCTGATATTAACCCAAGTGATGAAATTGAATTTAGGATTGCGGATTTAGGCGGAGGAATTCAGTCAATCGGACAAGGAACTTATACCTTACAAATAAGTGACATTGACCCAGGGGAGTGCAATCAATTTACGTTTGGAAGAACGATAAGGGAATATGATTTTGACACTTGTCCTGAGTTTGATTCCCCTGATGGCTTTACCCAATATTTTATCGAAGGCTTTAAAGATGATAGAGGTTTTCAGTGCAGAAGGTTTGGTGAAGCTGGCACACCGGGAATCCAGGCGAGTGCCTTTGGAGGCAGTGCAGGAGACGACAATGCATGGTTAATATTAAATGAGCCATTTAATATCGATGAGCTTGGCAATATAATTATTCAATTTTCAGTAGAATCATTTTTTGCGGGTCCTGGAACTATTGACCTTGTATATAGTAGCTCATATCCAGGTACAGGTCAGCCAGATCAGGAGGGTGTGGCATGGTTTAGAATGGGCGATGTTAGAAATCAATTGCCTGCCGCTGGGTCGCAGGGATTTAATCAAATTATTTCTGGGCCCTGTATAACCGAAGGCGAAGAGGTTTATTTCGGTTTTCATTTCTATGGTGCATCTTCTTCCGGTTCAAGTTCTTGGAGTGTGGACAATTTAAAGTTTATGGTAGATGATGGCCAAACAGGTACTTTAGGGCCTAATTTCAACTTACCATTTGAAGATGACCTAAATTCTTGTAACGATTTTGCCATTCCGGGCAATTTTATTCAAGAAAGAATCCCAGGTTCTAAAACAGATAGAGGTTGGTATTGTGATGGAAATGGTGATGGTGGCTCTCAGGCGCTTAAGGCATTTGCTAATGGTGGATCAGCCGGAGAGGTTGATGCATGGCTTATATCTGCGAAAGCCTTTGATTTGTCTACGGTGTCATCAGCCAATCTTTCATTTGATGTAAAAGTTAATGCGGATGGCGATGGTGATTTAAATATTCTATGGTCTACCGATTATGAAGGTGATGGAGATCCTTCATTAGCTTCATGGTCACTAGTAGAAGCAGTTACCTTACCAGCACAGTCAGTGTCTTTTAGCACTTTAACTGTTGATCTGGCAGATGCAGTAGGAGAAATAGCCTATGTTGCTTTTCAATTTACAGGAGCTACTAATGCTAGTTCTGTAGATTTTAATTTGGATAATATTGCTATAACCTCTGGCACCGGTGGCGGTGGCGGAGGAGGTGGTAATAATGCCACTGATGCTGGAAATTGTAACTTAACAGGTGCAGGAACTGTAATTGTTGCCCACGATTTTGAGGGTTGTACTGATGATTTTTCTACCCCTTCCGGGTTTACAGAAGTATTTGGGCCTGGTTCAAAAACTGATAGAGGTTGGGGATGTAGAAATGATGGAACAGATGGATCTAGAGGTGTAAGAGCAAGTGCTTTTGGAGGTGTAGAAGGATTTGATGATGCTTGGTTGATTATGAATCCAATTGATGTATCTGCATTTACTGAAGTAAGTATAACGGTTGATGTACAGTCTCCATTTGATGGCCCTGGAGACTTATTGATTCTTTATTCCTCAGATTATAGTGGAAGTGGAGATCCTTACGCTGCTACTTGGACTGAGTTATCGAATGTAGAAAGCCAATTACCAACAAAAGGTGCTGGAGAGTTTGCTACTGTTTCAACTGCTCCTTGTGATATGTCAGGTGGCAGTGTATATGTGGCATTTCAATATGTGAATGGTACGAGTTCAGCTTCGGCAGCTTGGTCTATTGACAATTTAGAGGTGAGAGGCAATTAATGCTTCATTAAATGAATAACAAAAAAGCAGGCTTTTAGCCTGCTTTTTTGTTATTACTGAATATTTTTACTACGTATCACACCTCTTCAATCTCTAAGAATTTACCCTTTTTATCTGAGGATTTAGTTTCATCAACATCATCCAGTTTAAAAGTAATAGGAAGAATGATCCGTTGTTTAACAGCTTTCCCGTCTAATATAGGGGCAGACCATTTACCTGAATTTTGAACTGCCAATACTGCCGCATCGTCACAACCATGCCCGATGCCTTTTACTGCTTTTACATCGCCAACATTTCCTTTCTCATCAACCACAAATTGTATATAAACCTTTCCTTGGATACCTTTTTTTCTTGCTTCAATTGGATACTTTAAATTCGCTGCTATTTGCCCATAATATTTATCAAAACCGCCTACTGGAGTTGCAGACTCATCAACTTTGTAAAATACACTTCCTTCAGTAAACTTTTCTTCTATTGTTTTAGGTGTATCAACTGAATGATCATTACAACTAATGATTACAACCGTTAGTAATACTACAGGTATTATCATTGCTGATTTCCATTTATTCACACCTCGTTTCATTCTTTTAATCATGTCAAGCCTTTTCAATGTTTTTGATTTACTAAAGTGGTGGCCTATTGATAAATGAACCTTATTTAAGGCCATTTGCGCCAGCAGACTACCGTAGTCGTCAGCATTTGAATTTTCAATGGCACTTTCATCGGCAAGATATTCGTGCACATCCTGTATTTCATTTCTTAAAAACCAGCATATCGGGTTAAACCAAAAGACAATTTTTGTAAGCTCTAATAAAATAATATCCAATGAGTGCCCTTGACGAATATGAGTTAACTCGTGCTTTATGATTTTGCTCTTATCTGTATCACTTAACTCAATAGAATTATCATAAAACAGAATGTTGAAGAATGAAAAAGTTGGTAAGGTTCCATTTGTCTCAACTAATGTATAGTGCTTGTTTCTCAATTTTTCTGTTCGATTTGAGAAGTAAAACCAAGCCACCTGCATTAACTGAAATAAGAAATACTGACTTAATAAGATGGTCACAGTTATATATATCAGTTTGGTGTAATACCACCAATTAATAGAGGCGGATGTCTCACCAACTCCAACTGACTGGCCAATGGTTAACTCTGGAAGTATTGTAGTTTGGATAGATTGCACCAAGGTATTGTCGCTATTGAAAGACCCTAATTTGAATAGCGGAATAATAAGGGCAATCAAACTAGCTATAAGAATAAAGTTCCGTCTAAACTTAAAATCAGTTTCATTCTTTAAAAGGACGATATAGAGTAACCCAAATACGGCAAGGCAGATGTTGGCCTCCACGAAGTATGTAAACAGATTATTCATTGTCCTTGGTGTCTATCTTAGACTTAACTTCTTTTAGAAGTGACTCAACTTCATTAATATCCATATCATTCTCCTTAGCAAAGAATGAAACCAGGTTTTGAAAAGAACCCCCAAAATAGCCGCCAAGGAAGTTGTTAAGATAGAATTTGCTGTATTTATCTTTTTGAATTAGAGGATAGTATTCATGTGTTTTTCCATAGGCCTGGTGTCCCACAAACCCTTTTTGCTCTAATATTCTAACGATGGTTGAAACTGTATTATAAGCTGGTTTTGGTTCTGGAAGCTTTTCAATAATATCCTTTACAAAGGCTTTTTTCAATTGCCAAAGTACTTGCATTATTTGATCTTCTGCTCTTGTAAGTTCTCTCATACTAACAAAATAGTTTATCAACTATAATATTAGTTAAAAGATTTTTCTTTTACAAAATTACGTGGCTGGCATTACTAATTATTGTATTGTGTAAATGCGTAGGAGATAAGGTTGGCACCTATCTTCAGTGCTTGCTGTCTTTTTTCTTCCGGATCGTTATGTATGGATTGATCTTCCCAACCATTGCCTAGGTCAGATTCATAACTGTAAAAACAAACTACCCGGCCTTCAAAAATGAGTGCCAGGCCCTGTGCAGGTTTACCGTCATGTTCATGAATTTTTGGTAAACCATCCTTAAAATCAAATTTTTGGTGATAGATTGGATGATCAAAAGGTAATTCAACAAACTCCAGTTCAGGAAATACCTTTTTCATTTCCAGACGTATGAATTGGTCTAACCCATAATTATCATCAATATGGAGAAATCCCCCAGCTTCCAAATAAGTACGCAAATTCTCAGCATCTGTGTTTGTGAATACCACATTACCATGCCCAGTCATATATATATAAGGATATAGAAATAATTCCGGACTGCTCACATCTACACTTTCGTCATCTTCATCGAGATTCATGTTTAAATGCTGGTTACAAAACTCTGCCAGGTTAGGAAGTGCTGTTTTGTTTGCATACCAATCACCACCACCATCATATTTAAGTTTAGCCAGTTTTAATCTGTCTTGAGCCTGCAAGTTACAAACCAATATGACCAATAGAATTGCAAAAATGTTTTTCATAATGTGGTATTCAAAAATAGGAATCGTACCGACAAACTTTAGATTAAACTACATTTTTCATTAAAATTGAGTTATGGATGCCGACAGTATTATCATTAGCATACGGAAAATATTACGATCTGTTAACCTGGAATCTAAACGCATTCAAAAAGAACATGGCATTAGTATTCCTCAATTACTATTACTAACATTTTTAAGCAAACAAAAGGATTTCAAGGCCACACATAAAGATGTTTCTAACTATTTGAATTTAAATTCCTCTACCATTACTGGAATAACGTCAAGATTAGAAAAGAAAGGCGTGATTGCGCGGGTAACAAAACCTGAAGACAGAAGGGTTAGCTTTATCACACTTACAGCATTGGGCCAACAATTGTTAAAATCTGCACCCAAATTGATGCATGAACGTTTGGCTCAAAAGTTAGAGACTACCGATCCGCAGAAAGTGATGGAGCTTGAAAAAGCATTTGGGTTAGTCGTTGAATTTATGGGTATTAAAGATGTGGAAGCCTCTCCGGTAATTACTGTTGATGAGTTTAATACATAATTTGTTCAGTACAAACTATTTAATAAATCTCCATTAAAACTATCTAAAATGGATTATTAGTATTGCTTTGGTTAGTTTTGCCAAAATTAATTTCTACAGAAACTAATTTATGCACATAATAGACCTGACGATCTTCATCGTCTACATGATTATAATGCTGGGGGTGGGATTTTTCTTTCTCAGAAAGAACAAAAGCACGGATGATTATTACGTTGGAGGAAGAAATATGGGGGCCTGGCACATAGGTCTTTCAGTTGTAGCTACAGATGTTGGTGGCGGTTTTTCTATTGGTCTTGGTGGACTGGGTTTTGCCATGGGCTTATCGGGTTCATGGATGCTTTTTACTGGTTTAATAGGTGCATGGCTGGCTGCAGTTTTTCTCATTCCTAAAGTGCATAAACTTTCAGGTGAAGTGCAATTACTTACTTTTCCTCAAATTTTTGCTCACTTTTATAATGGTAAAGTGGCGCTGCTGGCCGGCATTATTTCGGCTATCGGGTATATTGGTTTTACCAGCTCACAAATTTTAGCTGGGGCTAAATTGGCATCAGCTTCATTTGTAGATCTGGATTTAAACACTGCATTGCTTATTATGGGGGTTATTGCCATTGTTTATACTGTAATGGGAGGAATAAAAGCAGTGATTTACACAGATACCATCCAATGGATTATTCTTATGGGCGGATTAATCTTTATTGGTATTCCCATTGGCTACATAGAAATTGGAGGTTATGAGGCAATAAAAGCTACGGTAGCACCGGAATTTTTACAGTTTAACAATGTTAAATGGCAAACCTTGGTGAATTGGGCGATAACAATCATTCCTATATGGTTTGTTGGAATGACCCTCTATCAGCGCATTTACTCTTGTAAAGATGAAAAAACGGCCAAGAAGGCATGGTTTATAGCCGGACTGTTTGAGTGGCCTATTATGGCTCTTATGGGCGTTATGCTCGGGCTTTTTGGTAGAGTTGCCGCTGATCAGGGAATGTTTGAAGTATTAGGCTATGCCGATGTGAGTAATTTAGATGCTGAACTAGGTTTACCATTGCTACTTCGTAGAATTCTACCTGTAGGACTACTCGGATTAATGATGTCAGCTTATTTTTCAGCGATTATGTCTACAGCAGATAGTTGTTTAATGGCTGCCTCAGGGAATTTATTAACCGATGTTTTTGGCAGATGGCTGTACACGGGTAAAGAAACGAAAGTGATATTAAAGTATGGTCAGTGGTTAACGCTAACCATTGGAATAGTAGCCCTGATGCTAGCGTTGTATATGACAGATGTATTGGAATTAATGTTATATTCCTATGCCTTTATGGTATCAGGATTATTTGTGCCTATTCTTGCGGCACTCTATTACCCCAAAGGTAGTTCGCAAGCTGCTTTTCTATCTATGCTCATAGGTGGCACAACAACGTTAACGTTAATTCTAGTAGGAGTTAAGCTTCCGTTAGGCCTGGATGCCAACATTTATGGAATTATGGCATCACTGGTTACGTTTATAATAACAGATAAAATTGTAAAACTTAATAAAACATAAAATGAACGATACTCAGATTTCAATAGAATATAACATATTACAACCTGCTGAAACTGTAGGAATGATAGAACGAGATGCAGTGGCTTCATTTCTTCATGAGCATTTAGATGAATTTGGTGATGATAAAGCAGATATAGCAAAGGCCATTGATTACGCGTTGAATGCAGGTGTAACGCCAGGCGGATTTGTTGTTACAGCCAAAGACAATGGGAAAATTGTTGGTGCTGTAGTGATGAACAAAACTGGAATGAAAGGGTATATTCCCGAATACATATTGGTTTACATTGCTATGCACCGGGATTACCGTGGGCACGGAATTGGCAAAAACCTTATGCAGAAAGCAATTAAAAATGCCGATGGGGATATCGCTTTACATGTTGAGCCAAACAACCCGGCTAAGTTTCTATATGAAAAGTTAGGGTTTACAAACAAATACCTGGAAATGAGATTAAAAAAATAATCTGACTAATCTTGGAAGAACTTATAGCTCTACGAAAAGAGCTTCATCGGTACCCGGAAGTATCTCATAAAGAGTTGAATACAGCTCTTACTATTCGAGAATTTATTAAGAATTACAATCCTGATCAGATTATTGATGAGGTTGGAGGTTCAGGCGTTATTTTTGTGTTTAATGGCGAAAATCCAGGCCCTACTGTTGCATTTAGGGCAGAACTGGATGCTCTACCCATTCAGGAAATTAATGATTTCTGTTATAAGTCAGTGAACCGAGGAGTAGGTCATAAATGCGGGCATGATGGGCACATGACCATGGTGGCAGGTCTTGCGAGCTACTTAAAAGATAATAGGCCAAAAACAGGTAAGGTAGTGTTGCTTTTTCAACCTGCTGAGGAGACTGGAGAAGGTGCTGATTTAATGTTCAATGACCCAAAATTTAAATCTTTAGAAATTGACTACATTTTTGCATTACACAACCTTCCGGGCATTCCATTGGGCACTATAGTATCTAAAGAAGGTGTGTTTGCATCAGCGTCTAAAGGGCTAATTGCTAAACTAAGGGGCAAAACGTCACATGCTGCAGAGCCGGAAAACGGAAAGAGTCCGGCCCTTGCCATGTCTGAAATCATCAAATCGTGGAATGAGTTGAACTACGAGAAACTAGAACTTAATTCTTTTGCCATAACAACAATTGTTCATGCTAAGTTAGGTAGCCCATCTTTTGGCATTACTCCTGGTGACGGAGTTGTTATGGCTACGTTAAGAGCTTATAACGATGATCATTTAGAGTTGATTGAGAATAAGGCTAAACTTGTGGCTAATGAGATTTCAGACTCCCATGGGCTGAAAATTTCATTTGAAGAGAAAGAGGAGTTTAAATCTACTATTAATAATATGAATTGCTTCCAGCAGATCATGGAAGCATCGAAAAGCTTAAATTACGACACCATGATGGCCGATAATCCTTTCCGGTGGAGTGAAGATTTTGGTGTGTTTACGCAAACTATAAAAGGAGCCATGTTTGGTTTAGGCGCTGGAATGAACACCCCTGATTTGCATAATCCAGATTATGATTTTCCCGATGAATTAATTCCTATTGGACTAAATATGTATAAACAAATAATTAACCAGTTACTAAATAAATGATTGAAGGACCATCATCTATTTATTTAAGCTCTTCTGCACTCAAAAACAATATTGATTTTGTACGTGCTCGAGTAGGTGAAAATGTAATAATTTCATCGGTAGTTAAAGGCAATGCTTATGGCCACGGCATACAAGAATTTGTACAAATAGCCAGAAAAAGTGGGATTGATCACTTTTCTGTGTTTAGCGCTGATGAAGCGTATGAGGTAGTTGAAGCCTGTAACGGTGAGGCAAAAGTGATGATTATGGGAGAAATATCTCATGATCAATTAAAATGGGCAATTTCCAATAATGTGGAATTTTTCGTATTCGAAAACTCCAGGATTATTGAAGCCATAGAAGTTGCCAAAGAGTTGAAGTCTGTAGCTCAAATTCACATAGAAGTGGAAACAGGCCTAAACAGAACGGGTTTTGAGGAGTCTGAATTGAAGAGCTTGATTGACATACTTTCTAAACAAGAAGAATATGTTTCCATTAAAGGAATTTGCACTCATTTTGCCGGGGCTGAAAGTGTGGCCAACCATGTTCGAGTTCAAAAACAGATTAAAAGATTCAACAAACACTATAAATTCTTGTTATCAAAGGGTATCAAGCCTGAACTAAGACATACTGCCTGTTCAGCAGCTGCAATGTCATATCCAAAAACTTGTATGGATATGGTGAGGATAGGTATTTTACAGTATGGGTTTTGGCCCAGTAAAGAGACTTTTATTGATTACATCAGTAAGGTTAAAACCCCAGACCGCCACGATCCTTTAAAACGAGTTATTTCCTGGAAAAGCTCTATAATGAGTGTCAAGCACGTGAAAACTGGTGAATTCATAGGGTATGGCACCAGTTTTTTAGCACAACAAGACATGAAAATTGCTGCTGTCCCCGTGGGATACTCACATGGG
>NZ_JAVJUY010000255.1:0-11382 GCF_040220315.1 Fulvivirga sp. | reverse complement strand
CTCCTGTCTCGGCACACACAGCCACGTTAAAAATGACGAATATACTGTAGGGTGTTGAAACAGGCAGACATCCCGATAACTATCGGGACTCCTGTCTCAGCACACACAGCCAAGTTAAAATTGACGAATATACTGTAGGGTGTTGAAACAGGCAGACAAGCCCTCCTGTCTCGGGGGTGAAGAGTTTGGGATAAATTGGCCGCTCGGCTGACTAACCACTTCGTGGAGGTTCGAATCCTTCTCCTACAGCCTAGTATTGTAAGTTTAATTGTTGCTATAAAGCGGTTCTGATGGAACCGCTTTTTTTATTTGTCGGGATTGAGGAATAGTAATATCTTTAACCATTTGAAACAATTAAACTTCCACAGATAATGAGCGAATTTAGTTGGGTAAAAAGATACCCTAAAGGAATACCTGCACAAATAGAGGAATTAAAGCATAATTCATTGGTAGAGCTGTTTGATGAAAGCTTTAAAAAGTTTGGTTCTAAGGAAGCTTATTATAATATGGGGAAATCATTGACCTATAATGAGGTTGATGAGATGTCAGATAATTTTGCTGCTTATTTACAGAAAGAGTGTGGTCTGCAAAAGGGCGACACATTGGCAATTCAAATGCCTAACTGCCTGCAATATCCAATAGCCCTGATAGGTGGTTTAAAGGCAGGTTTAAAAATAGTGAATACCAACCCACTTTATACGCCAAGAGAAATGGAGCATCAGTTCAAAGATGCTGAGGCGAAGGCTATCGTTATTGTTGAAAATTTTGCCTGTAATCTGGAAAAAGTTATATCAAAAACTCAGATTAAACATGTGATTGTTACCGGGTTGGGTGATTTACTCGGTGGACTTAAAGGTGGTATCGTAAATTTTGTAGTGAAGTATGTGAAGGGCATGGTGCCAAAATATAACCTGCCAGGTGCAATTCCTATTAAAACTGCATTGGCAAAGGGTGCGAAGTTATCACTTGATAAGCCAACTATTGGTCAGGAAGATTGTGCTTTCCTTCAATATACAGGAGGCACCACTGGTGTTTCAAAAGGTGCGATGCTGTCTCATAAAAACATGCTGGCACATGCCGAGCAGATTACCCATTGGTTTCATCCGTATTTAGAAGAAGGTAAAACTGAAACGATGATTACAGCCATTCCGCTCTATCATATTTTCGCATTAAGTGTGAATGGCATATTTATGATAAAGATTGGAGCAAGAAACATTCTGATCACCAACCCAAGAGACATGAAGTCATTCCTGGGTGACTTGAAGAAAAATAAGTTTACATTATTAACAGGGGTGAATACTTTATTTAACGGAATGCTGAATCAGCCTGATTTTAAAGACATTGATTTCTCCAGTCTGAAAGGAACCATTGGTGGAGGAATGGCAGTACAGGATTTTGTGGCTGAAAAATGGCAAAAAGTTACAGGCACTCCACTAGTTGAAGGGTATGGGTTAAGTGAAACTTCTCCGGTATTATCTTGTAATCCTCTCGATAGTACTCACAAACGCGGAACTATTGGTTTGCCCACCCCAAGTACGGAAATGGCCATTTTTGATGAGCAGGGAAATCAGCTGCCGCAAGGTGAAATAGGGGAGATTTGTGCCCGTGGCCCGCAGGTTATGAGTGGCTATTTAAATAAAGACAATTCTGATGTATTTTTTGAAGGTGGTTGGTTTAGAACAGGTGACATGGGCATGATGGATGAAGAGGGTTTCTTCAAAATTGTGGATAGAAAGAAAGATATGATTAACGTATCGGGCTTTAATGTTTATCCTAATGAGGTGGAAAATGTTATTGCCAACCATGAAAAAGTATTGGAAGTGGCGGCCATTGGTGTACCTGATGAGAAATCTACAGAAGCGGTTAAAGTATTTATCGTTAAAAGTGATGATTCATTAACCAAAGAAGAAGTGGATGCTTACTGTGATGAAAACCTTACTGGCTATAAAAGACCTAAATACATCGAGTTCCGAGATGAGCTACCAAAATCGAATGTTGGTAAAATTATCAGGCGAGAACTCAGAGATGCCGAGGAATCAAAGTAGTCAACAATAAAGCCTTCTCTGTGACCCTATATAAAAGAGCTCAAGCGTATTACGCTCAATATCCATTTAAAACAATTCTAATTGTAGCTGTAATAGCCAGATTATTAGCGGCTTTTTTTTCTGAAGGTTATGCCTTTCATGATGATCATTTTGATGTTACCCGAGTAGCCCAAAGTTGGGCGAATGGAATTCCTCACTGGCTGGAGTCTGGCATTCCACCTAAGCATAGCATGTTTTATGCCGGTATTAATGCAGGGCTTATTTGGATAGCAGAGTTTTTCGGAGCCTCTGATCCTTATATTAAAACTACCTTTTTACGAATTATTCATGCACTATACTCCGTGCTGATTGTTGTTTTTGGCTATAGGCTTACATTATTACTATCTGATGAAAAGAAGGCAAAGCTCGTAGGTTGGATTCTTGCTTTATTGTGGTTTTTCCCATTTATGGGTGTTCGTTTTTTGGTAGAAATGGTATGTATTCCACCAATAATGATTGGTTTTTATTATTTGGTGAAGAATTCAAAGGAAGAGACTAAAAAAGTTCTCCCATGGCTTTTTGCTGGCTTGTTGTTTGGGTTGGCCTTTGCCTTTAGATACCAAACAATTTTATTTGCCGGAGGTCTTGGGCTTGTATTGCTGTTTCGTAAAGAATGGACAGGAAGCATTCTATTCACCCTGGGTTATTTGGTAGCTGCATTCCTCACGGTAGGCATGATAGATCTTATATTTTTTGACTATCCATTTCATTCTATTGTTGAATACTTTGCTTACAATAGCTCTAATGCCAATAATTTTATAGCAGGGTCTCCATTTAAATTTACGCTTACCACTTTTGGATTTTTAATACCCCCGGTTAGTGTATTTTTAATGATAGGATTTATGAGATCGTTTAAAGTAGAACCTTTAATTTTTGGGGCAGTACTGGTCTTTTTCGTATTCCACTCTGCGTTTCCAAATCAGCAGGAACGGTTCATACTTCCCATGTTTCCGTTGTTGGTTGTTATGGGTACCATCGGCTGGAAAAATTGGGCTGATAATTCTGAATGGTGGAATAAGTACAACATCATCCCATCAATTTCCTGGAAGTTTTTCTGGACGGTAAATATCATTGGAGGGCTGTTTATGGCATTTACTTTTTCAAAAAGGGACAGGGTAGAGCCATTGCATTATCTATTTGAAAAGCAAGATGTGGAGGCCGTGTTGATTGAAAATGAAAAGAGTGTGAAACAACCACCTGTATATTATCTGGGAGAGAATACCTCAGACTATAACGAATGGGATAAAGGCATTTTAGGGCTCACTAATGATGAGAAAATGGATAAATCTCATAAAGTGGTGTTTAGTTTCGATCCAAGAAAGACATCTGAAGAGTTAATCGCAGAATTTAAAGATGCTCAGAAACGACCTAATTACATTGTTTTTCAAGGAATAAAGGAGTTGGATGTCAGGAAAGAATTAGTTAAATCTTTGTTTCCTGAAAAGGACTTAGTTTTTGAAAAGACTGTCAGACCTTCCGCGCTTGACAGGCTATTGCACTTCTTTAATCCACGAATTCACAGGGATCAGACTGCCAATATTTATAAGATCGATTAATTGATTTTGTAGCCGAAGCCAAACCCAAAAATAGTGGTATCTTCGTTATCATCTATATTAAAACCATAGATTACATCCACCTGCAGGTCGTTATTTACAAGGTAGGTTAAGCCAAAGTCAAGGTTTTGCGCATCTTGGTTATTATCTGATTCTCCAAAACCGTATAGTTCTACGAATGACCCTAATTTATCGGTTATTGGGTAACCTAAAACTGTAGTATAACCTAACACAGAATCATCATTATCAATAAAATCAAAACCTACTGAATTTGTCCAGGTTAATTTATTGAATTGATATTCAAATAAGACCCTAAAATTATAGTTCAAATCTTCTACTTGAAACGCTTCTTCACCAGTATCGGGGAAAGTGATGGCTGTAGCTAACGAAGTTTTAGGAATAATGCCATCTTGTTCTACAATAAAGAATTTTGGACTAAATGTGATCGGAGTTAAACCACTTGTATTGTCTTGCCCTGGTTCATCAAGGACTGCATAATTAGTCAAAAGCCGTAATTCGATTTTATCTGTTAGTCCATACTTAAATGAAAAGTTGGGAATGGTACTAAAGGTAACTTCAGATGCACCGTCACCAATAGTGGTATTCAGATAGCCTACCTCAAATTGTATAGTTCCTTTATTCAACACATTTACTGCATCAGTAACATTTGGGCGGTCTGTAAAAATGGTTTCCTGGCCTTGTGCTGAGAAGAATATGGTGATAAAAAGTAGAGTTAGTAGAATTCGCATAGTTTGAACTAACTAAAAAAAATAATTAACTCAAAGAACTTTATTAATTACCGAGAAGGTAGATGAGCTGATCGTCTAAAGTATTTCTCCAATTGCCCCAGCTGTGTCCTTCATTTACTTCTATGTATTGAATAGCGTCTAATTTCGATTCATAGATAGCTTTCATTTTTAGAGCGGCCGCTTGAGTGTCGTTAAAAACACCGGTTGAAATACTCACTTTTAAAGGCCATTGATCACTTTCATTGACAACATCATAAATGGTTGGGTTATATCTATATGCAGGTGATTGAATAAGAACCTTACCAAACATATCTGCTGATTTTGCTCCAATGTATGAAGCATTTAATCCACCCATGGAGGTGCCCATAATTACTCTATTTGCTCGATTATTTGCTGTTTTGTAGGATGAATCTATTTTGGGAACCAGCTCACTCGTGATAAAATCCTTAAATTTTTCATTGAGGTTTAACTCCTCCATTCTTCTATTATTTTGAGGATTGTCTGGCTCACGAGGATCAATAAAAACGGCAAGCACTGGTTTAATCTGTTCTTGCTCAATTAAATTGTCAAGAATTTCGATCATAGCTCCTAATTGGGGATGAGTGTACTCATTACCGTCAGTGCTGTAAATAACGGGTAGTGAATCTAATTGCTCATAGTTATGTGGCGTATACACTTTATAATTAATATCGTACCCCAAATTATCGCTAGAGTGAGTGATCCAATCAGTAAGCTTCCCTTTTGATTTGGCTGTATCTTTTGTCCATTTTGATGGGATGCTTTTGGGCATTCTTATTTCTGAGTTAGGCGAGAGGCCACCCACACCAGCCATTTGAATGGCCTTATTCGCTGGGTCTAGCATCCACTTTCCATCGACAACAATCTTATAGTCGAAGCGTGCATCCTCAGGAAACTTTGTTTTCAATACCCAAAAGTTAGATTCTCCAATGCGAGAACCTTTATTGTAAAATGAAGCATCACCACCCCAGCCATTAAAATCCCCATTCCAATTTACTGAGGAAGCTTCACCTCTGTAAATGAAAGCCACTGAATCGCTCCAGATGTATGGTTGGTTTTCTTGCTGGAGTGAATCCCAAAGGACATCTACCAACTTCTCATCCTGACTTTCAATGGCACTTTGAAGTTGGTAGAATAAATTGTCCTCTACCTGTTCTTTAGGAGAGCAATTCCATAGTACGATAGAAGTTAGGAAGATTATGAATCTATGCTGCATTTTGCTCTATGTGTACTTCATCTTTATCATCGACCAATAAGCTTAAAAAGCCTGCAAAAATCATAGATGATCCGCCAATGATTAGTGCAAAAATAGACTGATTCTCAAAGAATGTCGTGAGTAAGAAACCCAGAATACTTGCAGCAACTATCTGAGGTATCACAATAAAGAAATTGAAAATACCCATATAGTACCCCATTTTGTCTGAAGGAATAGAAGATGAAAGCATGGCATATGGAACAGATAAAATACTTGCCCAGGCAACACCTACTCCCAACATGGAGATTATTAAGAGGGTAGGGTCCTGTATAAAGTAGAAAGATAATAATCCAGATCCACCAACTACTAGTGACATCATATGCGTGACTCTTCTGCTCGTGTATTTTGCCAGTATTGGAAGGAGTAAGGCGGCAAGGGCTGAGGTTCCATTGTAAACACCAAATAGAATGCCTACATAATCTGCGCCATCATTATAAAGGGCTGAACCGGTATCAGTGGCTTTGTAGATGTGGCTGGTAACCGCTGAGGTCGTATAAATCCACATAGCAAATAATGCAAACCATGAGAAGAACTGTACGAATGCCAATTGAATCATCGTTTTAGGCATGTTCTGAAAGTCACGTACAATCTGTACGAATCCATTTCTATACTTATCTCTTTGCATAAACAAAGCAGAAACTGTATAGGCCAAACCGAATATTCCGAGTATACCGCATAGTACAAATAACTTTTTATCGAGCTGCGCAAAATAAAACCAGTAGCCAATGGCTGCTGTGAGTATTAATATTCCCAAGCCAATGGATAAGTATGTACTTGGTGGATACTTGATGATTATTGGCTTATTTAATAGATCATCTTCCTCTTCGTCAGGCGGGTATTCCTTTGTTGAAAAAACTGTCCACATAACAGCGATAAAGAATGCAGCAGCACCAACATAAAATGACCATTTAACAGAAGGAGGAATTTCGCCATGTGGTGCAGTATTACTCAAGCCTATAAGATTAGTAAATATCCAGGGCAAAAAAGAAGCTACAACTGCACCTATGCCAATAAAAAAGCTCTGCATGGCGAAGCCTCTTGTACGCTGATCAGGTGGCAGCATATCGCCTACGAATGCCCTGAATGGTTCCATGGATATATTAATGGAGGCATCCATCAACCACAGGGTGCCAGCGGCCATCCAAAGCATGGTAGAATTGGGCATAATGATTAACGCGATGGATGCCAGAACAGCACCAACTGCGAAAAAAGGTCTTCTACGACCCCATTTTGGATGCCAGGTTCTATCACTATAATACCCAATAAGCGGCTGCACTAAAAGTCCGGTAACTGGGGCTGCCAACCACAGGATGGCCAGGTTGCCTTCATCAGCGCCAAGCGTTTCAAAAATACGACTCACATTGGCGTTTTGTAAAGCAAAGCCAAATTGTATGCCCAGAAACCCAAAGCTCATGTTCCAAATTTGCCAGAAGTTCAGCCTTGGTTTTTCTGATTTTAGTGAAATGTTATCCATCGTATTAAAAAATTGTCTCCTGTAATTATTAGTTAAGTATTACCACTAAGTATTGGAAAGCACTTAACTCGAGTGTTGAATCTTCATTGAGTTTTATCTCGTTTCCAGTCATGTAATCCGTTAGGGTAGGTTGGTCAGAAATAGCTTGAAGATTTACAGTTTGAGTTTCATTGGAAAGGTTTGTAATAACAGCCACCTGGTTGTTTTCGCCTTTACGGATAAAGCTTGAAACCTTGTTGTTACCGTCTTCAATGAATGATAGATTGCCGCCCCATTTACCATTGTGTAATGCGGCATTGGAATGCTTAAGTTCCAGAAGCTTCGAATAAAACTCCTGATGCGGAATAGTGTCAAACGAGATTGTATCCTTGTCAAAGAACCTCAATCGCTTGTCTAATCCTGCTTCCTGACCACTATAAATCAAGGGCATACCACGTACCGTAAATGCCCAAGCTGCCCAGGCTTTGTGTCCTTCACCAAAGCGTTCAAAAACAGTTCCATTCCATGAATTCTCATCATGATTGGTGGTAAACATCATTCTAATTGCATCATTGCCGTATCGTTCAATATCTCCTTGAATTAAGGCTTCCAGTGAATCTGCATCAATGTGGCCTTTGGCTGTTTCATTCATCCAATGGTGCGGCCCCCAGGCATAGGTCATGTGAAATCCAGCATCGTGTAGCCAAGGCTCATCCCATTCTGCAAGCATGAATATGTCCTTCGTTTGCTCGAGAGAATCAATGGCGGTAGTCCAAAAATCTTGAGGCACTTCACCTGCCACATCGCATCTGAAGCCATCGATATCCATTTGAGTTAGCCACCAATCCATTTCTGAAATCATTTCTTGCCTCATTTCTTGATTGTCATAATTTAAATCTGCCACATCTGTCCAATCAGTACCTTTTGGCCAGGTAACATTGCCCAAAGAGTCTGTATTATAATACCCTTCTTTCTCTACCCATGCATGATCAAAGCCGGTATGGTTGGCCACCCAGTCAAGAATCACGTACATTCCTAGCTTGTGCGCTTCATCAACCAAGCTTTTGAAGTCTTCCTCAGTTCCGAAATTTGGATTTATTGCGGTATAATCCCGTATAGAATAATAACTGCCCAGAGGCCCTTTTCTATTCTTTTCACTAATGGGTTGAACCGGCATAACCCATAAAATATCAACACCCATTTCCTGTAGCCTAGGCAAGTGCGACCTGAAAGCGTTGATGGTTCCCTCGGGTGTATATTGCCTGATATTCACCTCATAAATGTTCATGTCCTTCGCCTTTTCAGGAAACTTAAGTGCTTGTTCTTCAGAGGAGTTCTCTTCTGTTGATTTTTGAGATTGACATGCTACTGCTATAACAGCAATTAAAGTGGCGATTAATATTCTGTATTTCATTTTTAAAGACTTTGTAAGTAAAAAAATAGCTGGTATCTCTACCAGCTAATAACTATTTCCGAACCTAAATTTTTTGTTTTTACTGTTGCTAATTGTTCAATTTTAAGCCCATCACAAACCTCACTATCAATTGGGTCAAAGTTTGAAATAGGATTAATAAATCTGTAAGAGTGATGTTCTGCTATTGCAATTGAGTTGTTGATTTTAAAATCATTTACATCTTCAAACCCATGAAAGCAGATATGTAAATGCTTGATTTTTGAATCATAAGCACCTTCAACATCACTTACAATTAGTTGTTTTTCATCTGCTTGGTAAGTGATTGTTCTTTTATAGAAGCTACCAGCTTCATGTGCGAAGCTTTCTCCGTCATCTTCATAATAAACGAAGGAATTGTTTTCAGAACCTTTGTAAACATGAAGTTCCAATACATCACCTAAATTTTGGGTATTAGTTTTAGCTTGAGGCGTTATTGGGATAATGGCAGATGCCTTTACAAACACTGGTAAATGCTCAATTCCGCATTCAGCAACAATTTCTGTATTACCCTTGTACCTTGCATCAGTTAAAAGATCATACCAATCGCCTTCAGGCAAATACACTTTTGTTAGATGCTTATTGCTTTCTACCGGGGCAACCAAAATGCTTTGTCCAAATAAGTATTGATTTTGGTACTCTTCAGAATAAATTTTATCATCAAATGAGTAATCTATTGCCAAACTGCGTGCAACCGGCAAGCCTGAATGTGTAGCTTCATAAAATGAAGAATACAGATACGGCATTAATTTGTACCTCAGGCTTATATAATTCTTAGAGATTTCTTCCACTTGTTCGCCATAAGACCAAGGCTCGGAATCTCTGCTGTTAATCATTGAATGACCTCTGAAAAAAGGAGAGAAGGCTCCAATTTGCACCCATCTGGCAAATAATGCTTCATTGGCATTGCCTACAAATCCGCCAACATCGTAGCCTGCAAAGGCAATTCCAGCAAGACCCATACTATTTACCAATCTCACACCCAATAGCATGTGCTCGTCATTAGCTACATTATCGCCAGTCCAAACTGCGGCATACCTTTGAATGCCTGAAAAACCTGCTCTTGTTAAATTAAAAGGCCTTAGACCGTTGAGGTTATGTTTGGTGCCTTCATACGTAGCACGGCTCATTTGAAAGCCATAGATATTTCTTCCTTTGCGGGAGGTAGCCTTATCTCCTTCAAATTTAAATTCGATAAGTTCTGGTAGCATCTGTCCCCAGGTAGCAATTTCATTCATGTCATTCCAGAATCCATCTACGCCAAGGTCTGTGTAAGACTTCATTTGCTCACCCCACCAGTTTCTGGTTTTTTCATTGGTAAAGTCCGGAAAATGACACAAGCCAGGCCAGACAGAGCCTGAATAATTGGATCCGTCTGGGTATTTAACAAACACATCGTTTTCCATACCGCTCTGGTAGGCCTCGTACCCGTCTTCAATTTTAATACCCGGATCGCACATGACCACCACATGAAACCCTAGTGACTTTAAATGGTTGATCAAGGCTTTTGGATCGGGGAATTTTTCACCGTCCCAGGTAAAGATTTTGTATTTCTCCATGTAATGGATATCCAGTACAATTACATCTGCCGGAATATCCTTATCACGAAACGTTTCAGCTAGTCTGGATACCTGCTTGTCAGGATAATAGCTATATCTACATTGCTGATAACCGATGCTCCAGATAGGAGGAAGGGGCATGTAACCAGTAAGCTCTGCGTAAGAGTTTAAAATGCCAGCAACATCGTTATTATAAATGAAGTAATAGCACATGTCACCGGAATCGACAGAAAAGCTGCTGAAACGGTCGTTAGATGCGCCAAAGTTAAAATGAGATTTGTGTGAATTATCTAAATAAATGCCATACGATAAGCCACTGTGTAGTCCAATGTAAAATGGTGTAGAGCAATAAAGCGGATCACTTTCCGGGCCATAACCAAAATGGTCTGTGTTCCAGTTCTGATAACCGCTACCTCTTCTGTCGAGCGGGCCGGTTTTTTCACCTAGACCTACAAATCGCTCATCAGCTTGCAATTTTTTGTACGCGGTTATTTGCTCTCCAATAGAGGCGGTTCCAAAGGCCTCATCATCTGCATTAATCACTTTTCCCTCTACTGTTTTAAAGGTTAGTCTGAATGGTGCTTTGTTAATTTCAAGAATAACGTTGGCAGTACTCAATGTAATGCAACCGTTTTCATCCTTTAGGTCGAGTTCATTACTAGACGGGTTTTGTATTACGCTATAAGGGTTATGATCCCAATATCCGTCAAAGCTAATATGCGTTTTAATTACACTGGCACTGTAAACGGAAATGCGGACAAAAGCATTGTCAAGAACACATTCTAGTAGCCCTTCTGACGTTCTATATTCTTTTAAATTCCCGAGAGAATTATTGGATTTATTTCGAGTGGAAATAGGTGTATCTATCATCACAATTAAGTCTGAATTTCGCTTAATCTGCATGAATTTTTCACGCAAACGATGATCAAATTAGTGATAATATTGTTTAAAAATGTAGCTTAAATGAAGAAAAAATGCCGCAAACGATTGCGTTTTCGATTGAAATTGTAAGATAGTAAAAGAATAAATTTTATGAACTACCATTTACGCTCTTTGTTTTATTTATTCACTTAGTTTGAGGTGGAATGAAAATTAGATTTAAAATCATCATTTTATTTTTCATTGCTTTAGAGGCGAATGGTCAGGTGGTTTTTGAAGATGTAACCAGTGCAAGCGGCATTGAAAAAACTAAAATGGCAGATGCACACGGATCAGGGGCATCGGCTATTGATTATGACCTTGATGGGGATATTGATATCTA
>NZ_JAVJUY010000254.1:0-2924 GCF_040220315.1 Fulvivirga sp. | reverse complement strand
CAAAAACGATTTTTTTGGTCATCATTGTGGGTGCACAAATGAAATATCGTTGAATCAAATCAACAAATAAATCACCAGTTGGTGGCGGCTGAATATCTGTGACATTAGTTGTAATTGCGTAATGATGGTTCAGTTCATTTCCGTTCGAATCGATGTTAATAGCATTGGTAAAATTTACTCCATATTTATCATCATATTTTTCAAAGGTTGCAATTCCTCGTGTGACTCTCTCTTTGTTTAACACATCATCAGTGGCAAGGTCAATAACGTAGTCGCCCTTTGCAGACTTCAAACCAAGGTTAAAGGCTTTAGTGCTACCTAAATTTTTCTCAGTAAAGATTACTTTCAATTGATTAAATCGTTCCTTCAATTCCGCAATCTTCTTTTGACTGCCATCTGTACTGTAATCATCCACGACAATTACTTCAATGTTTTCGTATGACTGGTTCAATGATGAAATAACAGACTCTACCACATAATCCTTATGATTATAACATAAGCAAACAATGGAAACCAATGGCTTGCTCATACCATTATGATTTTCTAAAAGTAAGTTTCAAACCTGTTTCTGCACCTATATATTTCTTAAAGTCAAGCAGATTATGATCAGTTTCTTCACCCTTAGACGAAGTGCCCAAATCAAGATACTGCATTCCTTGCTTCTGACAAAAGGCATATATTTCTGCATGCAGCAAAACGGCCGGACTCAACCGATCATAATTCTTCGAATGACCCCCATAAAAAACATAAAGTGCCTTCTTTGAGAGCTTTATTGTTATGGCCGAGGCCACCATTTTTTCTGCATCAAAGACTCCAAATAAGTGAAAATGCGTAGGCATTTTTTCAACTACTGATAGCAGCTGAGCTTCCGTCATTGAAAGTTGATAACCGCGCTCCGTTCTACTCTCTTTCAAATGATTATAAACTTGACTAAAATCATCAATGCCTAATTTTTTAGCGATCAAACCTGCCTGTAATGATCTCTTGAGTTTCTTTATTTCACTTTTATGAATGATCTGCTCAAAAGGTTTATTTGTTATGGGAATCGTTGCATTGACCTGAGATCGAGCCTCTTTAAATCCATTTTCTGTAAATGCCTGTTTTGCGATAGTGAATTTCTGAAGATTTAAGTTTTCCGAAGGCAGAATAACTTCTATTGTTGACAATACAGCCTCTTCCACAGCGCGAACAAAGAAATTCAATGATTCTATGCTTAGATTTTCAGAAAAATCAGGGCCACCAAATGTAGCTCTGTAAGGGCTTTTTGCAAGTCCATCTTTAACATGAACATGCCATGAAGCTACAACTGTCTTATGGTTATCATCAAGCAGGTAAAAACTTCTCCAGTTTGATTGTGCTTGTGTTAACCGATGCGCATGTGTATTGAATACGTATTCCTCAAAAGTGTAATGATACCCCTCAGGCACAAAATCTTTAACCTCCACCCTTTCAATATCGAATGCCTATTTTCTTGAAAATGAAATGTATTAACCAGGCTGGGCCGATCATCAAAAACTGAACATCTTTTAAGAAAGAAGGTTTTTTACCTTCCACTTTGTGCCCATAAAACTGGCCGATCCAGGCAACCGCAAAAATACCAAGCGATAAAGCCCATAGTGGTGCTATAGCTGCCTGTGCCAATGCATTAGCTGCAATAAGGCAGAGGAAAGAAAAGACTGCCATTCCGATAGCCAAAGGCCATGACAGTGCAATATAATAGGCTAGCACCACAACCAAAATAATAGTCGCCCAGTTAGCGTAAGGGCTGGCCGTTATATTGCTCTGTAAAAAACCGCTGGGAATAGACCAAATAAGGCCAACAATGCTAAAAAAGATAGCCGGTACGCAAATCCAATGGATTAGTTTGTTTGTTTCATTCTGATGACTTTCACCATATTCAGAAAGTAACTCATCAATTCGTCTCATGATATATTAATTATTGATCAACTTAGTTCACCTTGGTTTTTACTTTATCCCACGATTTCACCTGCCAGTGTACTTTGCCTGTTGTAAGTAGATTACCTTCTGTGTCGTGAATCTTTATTTCACAAATTACTACAGTGGCATCTGCACTCTCCAAAGGTTGGTAGACGTTGGTATCAAGCCACTCATCGCTTATTTCAAATGTGCCAATACCATCCATTTTTCCCTGATAATGGTACTCCATTTCCAATGTTTTTAAAATAATTCTGTATTTCTTCGGATCGAGCCTGGAAATCATTAAAAAACCAGTTGAAAACTCAGAAAGTGTAGCCAGCGCACAAGCATGAAGTCCTTTTATGTGATTAAAGTTCAAATATTTATAGGGCAGCTTTGTCCGAATTTTAGTATCTGATATCTCTAACACCCTAAAGCCATGAGGTTTATTAAATGGTATCATTCTGGTAAGCCCAACGTTCAGAAGCCATAAATAAAAGGAAGAGGTTTTAGCTTTCTGAACAATCTTGGTAGTATTCATAGGTTGAGTTTTAGGAGTGAAAAGATAGTGAATACTGCCGAATTTTGAATGAATATTGGCAAATCATTGGCAATTTAGCCAAATGATCAGTTATTGGGAAAAAGAATCGTTCATAGAGTATGATGCCGTAATTATCGGAAGTGGAATAGTTGGCTTATCAACTGCTATCTCTTTAAAAGAAAAATCTCCGAACCTATCCGTATTGGTTTTGGAACGAGGATTATTACCCACTGGTGCCAGCACTAAAAACGCAGGTTTTGCCTGCTTCGGTAGTCTTACTGAACTTATTAATGATTTAAATACTATTGGCGAGTCAGGAACTCTTGAGCTTGTAAATGAGCGTTGGGAAGGATTAAAAAAACTTCGCGCTCGTATTGGTGATACTAATTTCGATTAC
Source organism: Fulvivirga sp. (assembly GCF_040220315.1). Lineage (GTDB taxonomy): Bacteria > Bacteroidota > Bacteroidia > Cytophagales > Cyclobacteriaceae > Fulvivirga. The sequence goes on along the minus strand of NZ_JAVJUY010000254.1, from coordinate 69 downwards.
TACAACAATGGTGGCTATGAACTTATCAGAGAAAAAGAACTGCCCTACCTCGATAAAATGGATGAGGTA
>NZ_JAVJUY010000253.1:0-4006 GCF_040220315.1 Fulvivirga sp. | reverse complement strand
ACTAGAATTAGTTCCATCTAAATTGCTAAGATCCTTCACTTCACAATCGACTTGTCTCACTTCATGATCTACGCGAACTGCTGGAAGCTTTCCTTTGTAAAACGTTTCCAGTAGCTCCGTTCAGAATGACGATTTTGATGTTTGATCACCCTGGTTCCTCCCATTTCTAGTCCGGAAGTTTCTTCCGGTCGATTTGAATTTTTCTTCCTCTACCTGTATCTATGCCTGCCCTACCTCAATCCCACACTACTCATCCAAAGTTCTGAAAAGTATTTTTCGAGCATTTGCCTTGCGCAATTTTTGCTGAACATCTGAGATCAACCCCATTTGTACCTCCTCATCAGCCTTTAGAAGTATAATTATCTGGTCTTTATATGCTTCTGGTAACGTTTCCTTCTCAGCAATTACCCATTGAACAATCTCATCGAGTTCGATCAGTCTGTTACCGACTGATATTTTAGGATTGTTTCCAAAATCAGCAGCCACTGGCTTGCCAACCGATACTTCTCTTATGAGAGTTTTCATCTCCACTTTGGTCATTTCCTTGGCTTCCGGCAACTGAGTTTCAACCATTTTATCTTTGGTCTTGATGGTAGCTGATACCATGAAAAAGAAAAGCAATAGAAAGACAATATCCGGTAATGATGCGGTTGTGATTTCAGTTTTATTCTTGACTGTTTTTTTGAATCTGCTCATCTTAGTATCAATTAGGTTCTGCAATCGAAATATTCATTGGAATACCGGCCTTCGCCTTTTCCATTAATGCTGCCTGATTAGGATATTGGCTGTTTAAGCTGCGGAATTCTTCAGAAGTTAATCCTACATTGTCACCATAGATCTCATAATAGGCTCCCTTCACTTCGTCCAATGCATCAATAAAATACTTGTAGTGCGTGCCTCTTTGGGTTTTGATTGAAACCACAGCCTTTTCCGGGTTCTCAGAAAGCTTCTGATTCTTTCCGTTGTTTAAGACAAACATTTTGACCTCCTCTTTTACTCCTGCGAGATCCTGTCGTATTTCATCATTGATCAAATAATTGTTTTGACTGTTGATAAGTACTTTAAATAAATTCCTGTCATGTATCCTGATCATGGACTGTTCCTCTGGCTCAGGAGGTAACTTCATCATCAAACCTCGCTCCTGAAGTAGGGTGGTAGAAACAAGAAAAAATATGAGCAATAAAAAGGCAATATCTGCCATTGAACTAGTGGGTATACTTACCTCTCTGGACTTGGTGAACTTCATGGCTTTTTATAAGGATAATCCGGATCAGGCTAAAAAGTCACAAAATCTTTCTCCTCATCAACACCATATGTGACTTTTTATACGTTTTCTCATTATATATTATAAAACACTTTGCCTGCTGAAAATGATGATAACGAACTCGAAAAGGAATTTTTATGGATAGAAATGGCTAAGAAGGATCCTAAATCTTTCGAACCACTCTACAATAAATATTATGAACAGATATTTAGATTCCTTTACCGACGGACAGAAGACGTGACGTTGACTTCTGAGCTATGTTCGCAGACTTTTTACAACGCACTTTCCGGTATTAAGCGATTCAAATTCCAAAATAAACCCTTTGGTGCCTGGCTTTATACAATCGCAACTAATGAATTGAGAAAACACTTCAGGAATAAGCCCATTCATTTTATCATTGAACTGGACAAAATTCGACAGGTCCCCGACCTGGGCATCAAAGTTGACCCACGTGAAGATCTGTTGATTAAACTATTTGAAACACTGAGTCCCGAGGAACTAAGACTGATCGAGCTTAGGTTTTTTGAAGACAAAGGATTTAAAGAAATAAGCATTCTGCTAAAAGAAAAAGAAGGAACCATCAAAATGCGACTATATCGTCTGCTGGAGAGAATTAAAACGTTAATGGAAGAAGCATATGAGAAGGTATAGATTCAGCATAAGAAGAAACCTGTTTGAGCAGGGGATTTCGGGCAGACATAAGGATTTCAATGAGTTCCATAAAATGTATGCTTCCAGAAAAAGGTGGGAAACCAGCTCAAGAATCATTTTAGTGCTGATTGGATCTTTGATTATCCTTGGGATAATTTTGTACAGTGTCTATTTGTAGATTCGACTATCTGTTTGGAAACCTAAATCACACCTTCAAATAGGCAAAACCATCATCTTCAAAAAATATTTTTCAAATCACAAAAAACCGTATCTTAGATGGATAATACAGATAACGCATCTGCATTTACTCGTTTCAAACGTTGATTGTCGCTTAAAAATGAGTAAAGCATGGATTTAGAGTTAGTTATCTTAAAAAAGAGAATAAGGAATAACAGTAATAGGGTTATTTTGATTGTTAGCAACAACTATCCCACATTGAGACAGCTACTTTTAATATTGATCGGGTTTACTCCATTGGTAACTCTTGGACAACCAAAGTTGATGGAGGTAACGGAACGCTATCCTAATACCAAAACGATCAAGAGTCACTATTTTGTAATCAAACCCGAGAAAAAAATCTATCATGGGGCATTTGAGGTATATCGATCGAACGGTCAAATAGACGAGCAAGGTTACTTTGAATATGGGGTTAAAACATCCTATATTAAGTTCGACACCAAAGGACAAGTGCTCAAGGAATTGAAAGATTCTATTTTAACGACCAATGTTTATTTTACGAATGGAGAACTAAAATCAATCCAAAAAACCAAGAATGGAGAGTCGTTAGGAACATGGAAAACCTATGATCTGAACCAGTGTAACAAACCATATTTAATCTCCTCAACTGAGTATCAAGATAATCGAGTTATTTTCAAAACTGAGTCAATTAATAATATATTCCTGGGGATATTTTCAGTGAACACTCTGGTAACTCAAGACTCTAATGGAAACATTGACACAACCCATGTTAACACTAGCTGTGATGCCATTTATCCATCCGAAGCACGAAGAAATCAGATTGAAGGAACACTTTTCATTAAGATTAACCTGACTAGTGGTTGTGATCTCACCTATGAACTCATTAACGAACTTGGTTACGGAATTGAAGATCAATTCATTGATAAACTCGAACTCGCAAAGAAGAACTTACAAGCACATCATGTCTGTCAAGATATTGGGGTAACTATTCCAATGAAATTTGAATTGCAATAAATCTGTCGCAAACAAACGATGATGGCGCATGGCCTTACTTAGCCATCTGCAAAGAGCCTACAAAATATCCAGCTTATCTGCCACCAGGAAACTGAAGTGCTTTCTTATATCTTCATTACGCAGTGCCAATCTGATAGCTGCCTCCCGGCGGCCTGGCTTTGAATGCACCGACAGATAAACTACTTTTATCACCCTTAGTTAAGCTTAGAGGCCACAGCGCCATATTTGGTTTGGCTGTCATTCCCAACATTTCATGACAGTTCAGATTCTTGGAATTAAATAAAATCAAATATTGAGATTTTGTAAAGTGTGATTTTTTAGAATTTCTGCGAATAATAATCTGAACGTCAAAGTTCAAGCCATGAAAAATTACATTAAAGAATAATGCCATCGATGAAGGCGAGTAAAGAAGACGAATTCCTGGCAACTATAGATAGACATAAAAAAATCATCTATAAAGTCGTCAATTCGTATTGCAGAAATAAAGAAGACAGGAATGATTTGGAGCAAGAGATAATCATTCATTATGGAATTCATTTGACAAATACAATCCTGAGTATAAGTATTCTACCTGGATGTATCGAATTTCCCTCAATGTTGCTATATCCTTTTATCGAATAGAGAAAAAATGGCCTGCTAAAAATGATTTCTACAACGAAGAATTAATTTTTAGTGTATCGGATGATAATGAGTACGATCCGGAGTTGGATCTTAATATAAAACGGTTACACGGATTCATTAATGATTTAAATGAATTGAACAAGGCACTGATGCTGTTGTATTTAGAAGATAAATCCTACGATGATATGGCGGAAATATTGGGAATTACAAAAACCAATGTGGCCACAAAAATCAGCAGACTTAAACTTAGGTTAAAAC
>NZ_JAVJUY010000252.1:0-2365 GCF_040220315.1 Fulvivirga sp. | reverse complement strand
AAAGCGCAGTAACTTAGAAATTATTCCTACCGGATATTTATTAATTAACTCTGAAAACAATTCGGCTGCATCTTATATGAGCAATACGGTGCCTATTCCGGCAGATAAGTATTCCATTGCCTCCTCAACAGCACTGGCAGGTGAGTTTTTGGGCATGGGAATGATTTATCTTGATGCTGGCAGCGGTGCCAAAGAATGTATTACACCTAAGATGATTCGAAAAGTAAGTGAATCTATTACTGTTCCCCTAATTGTTGGAGGTGGTATTAGAAACGGCAATAGCGCTAATGAATCTCTTAAGGCTGGTGCCGATATTATTGTTATTGGCAACGCCATAGAAAAAAACCCCAATCTGATGATTGAGGTTTCTGAAAAAATTTATGACTTTAATAAGACATTAAACATTCATTAACGTCTCTCTCTTTCTCATTTTACCTGCCGGTATACCGTACATCATTTTAAATCTTCTACAGAAATAAGCTGTATCTTTGTATCCGCAATTCTTACCAATATCTCGAATACTCATTTTTGTAGTTCTTAGAAGTTTAACTGCATACTCCATTCTTTGGTATTCGATATAATCCTGAGGATTGATGCCGGTAAGTGTTTTGAAATACTGGCCTACATAATCTTCAGAAACATCCGCCACATCAGACAGTGCTTTATTTGTTAGTTCACCTCCTAAATTATCTTTAATGTACTTAAACAACTTAATGAGTCTAGGATCTTTGAAGTACGTACTATTCGTAGCCATTTGCTCAACAAACAGCCTGCGTTCAAGTATATGTCGTATAACTTCAATAACCAATAGTTCCGTTTTAAGCTTAATCACCCTCTGATTACCGGAACGTTCCTCCTGGGTTTCTTTCACGATATCATAAATACTGTTATTTACAGCACTATTTTCAAGTGAGAAAGCAGGAATGTCTAATGTGGTAAAGAAATTAACAGTATCAAAAACTTTCGTTTCAAATACAACCATTGTAAAATCAGCCACCACGTTTGAAACATCACTAGAATCTGCAGATCTAAAATATTCAGACTGCTTAAAACCAAACTCTTCTAAGTTTAGTTGGGTTGATTTTTCGTTGATCTCACCAAAAGATAAAGGAGTTAGCCTATTCGCTGGTATAAACACTGCATTGCCTTCTTTAAGAAGATCCTGATCTTTACCAAAGCGAATAATCCCTTTTTTAAGAAACAAAATTGCATTTTCAGTCTCCTCGTAATCTTTGAGGGTAAAAGGGGTTGAAACCTTTATATTATTGGACTTTAAGTATTTTATACCTAGTGACTCAATTATTTTGTTGTAATCTTCCATTATCGAGGTGTATTAAATCAACTCAAAAATACAAATTAAAATAGAAATAGAAGTGTACTTTTTCAAGAAAAGTATAAATTTTTACAGATCATAATTAACTAGTCTCTTAATATCTCTCTGCCAATTACAATCTTTTGTATTTCAGAAGTACCCTCGTAAATCTGTGTGATTTTTGCATCACGCATCAAACGTTCTACGTGGTATTCTTTAACAAAACCATAACCTCCATGAACCTGTACAGCTTCTACTGTGGTTTCCATAGCAACTTTCGAAGCAAATAGTTTAGCCATAGCGGCTTCTTTTACAAAATTTTTACCTTGGTCTTTTAAGGCAGCCGCCTGAAGAACCAATAACCTGGCCGCTTCAATATTGGTTGCCATTTCAGATAGTTTAAATTGAATTCCCTGGTGCTGTGAAATAGGTTTTCCAAATGCTTTTCGTTCTTTAGAATACTGAAGTGCCAATTCATAGGCACCAGATGCAATGCCCAGCGCCTGCGCAGCAATACCAATTCTACCACCATTCAGCGTTGACATAGCAAAGTTAAATCCAAAGCCATCCTCACCTATTCTATTAGCTTTAGGCACCTTCACATCAGTAAACATAAGCGAGTGTGTGTCAGATCCTCTTATACCAAGCTTATCTTCTTTTTTACCCACAACAAATCCTTCCATCCCTTTTTCAACGATTAAGGCATTTATTCCTTTATGTCTTTTTTCCGGATCGGTCTGAGCTATTACAATGTACGTATTGGCCGTACCACCATTGGTAATCCAGTTCTTAGTACCATTTAACAGGTAATAATCACCTTTATCTTCAGCCGTAGTTCGTTGACTGGTAGCATCAGAACCTGCTTCTGGTTCTGATAGGCAAAAAGCCCCGATGTGCTCACCGGTAGTTAATTTGGTAAGATATTTTTGCTTTTGCTCTTCATTGCCGTATTTTTCCAACCCCCAGCAAACCAATGAATTATTTACCGACATGATTACTGAACATGAAGAATCAACTTTGGACAGCTCTTCCATGGCAAGTACATAACTTACA
>NZ_JAVJUY010000251.1:0-13874 GCF_040220315.1 Fulvivirga sp. | reverse complement strand
GGTAATAATATTAAACTTCGCGTCTAATATTAACATTTCAATAAAATTTCGGATAAATCAGAACCTTTTGAAGTCAATTTCGTGACAAAAATCTGAAACTCAAACCAACTAAAATGAAATACTCTTGTTTCGTAGTAATTTTAACTACGATTTTTTTTGCCTTTCAAGAGGCAGTTGCCCAAGAAAAATATACCGTTAATGGTTATGTAAAAGATGCAGAAAATGGGGAGGAGCTAATTGGCGCAACAGTGGTTGTTAAAGAAAAAGCCACAGGAACGGTCACCAATGTTTACGGTTTTTATGCCATTAGTCTTACTACGGGAGAATATACTATTCAATATTCATATATTGGCTATCAAACTGTTGAGAGACAAGTATCACTTACTTCCGACACTGAATTGAATGTGGAGTTGCCGGTGCTGGCAACAGAAATGGATGAAATAATAATTACTGATGAAGCATTAGATGCGAATGTTTCTGACATTAAAATGAGTAAAAATGACCTGGATATTAAACAGGTAAAAAAACTGCCCGCCTTATTTGGTGAACCAGATATTATTAAAACCATTCAATTATTGCCGGGTGTTATTAGTGCAGGAGAAGGTACTTCTAGTTTCTTTGTTAGAGGTGGCTCGGCAGATCAGAATTTAATACTCATTGATGAAGCACCTATTTATGACCCTTCACATTTATTCGGCCTTTTTTCAGTTTTTAATGCTGATGTTATTAAAGATTCGGAATTGTATAAAGGTGGTATTCCATCAAAGTACGGTGGCAGGTTGTCGTCCATTTTAGAGGTTAGAACGAAAGATGGAAACAATAAAAAATTAGGTGGAGCAGCCGGATTGGGCCTTTTAGCAAGCAGGTTTATGCTTGAGGGACCTATTAAAAAAGACAAAAGTTCATTTATTGTTTCGGGCAGAAGGTCTTATGTAGACCTTTTTCTTAAAGCTGCTGACGAAGAGAACACAGTCTTCTTTTACGATGTTAATGCCAAAGTAAATTGGAAGCATAATAATAATAACCGATTCTTTTTCGCACTTTATTTAGGCAGGGATGTTTTTGATTTTGGCGATACCTTTGGATTTAACTGGGGCAATGCCACCAGTACTTTCCGATGGAACCACCTTTTTAATGAGCGCCTATTCTCGAATACATCAATCATTGCAAGCAACTTTGACTATCAACTGAAATTTGATGATCCGGCACAGGGGTTTGACTGGCGATCTAACCTACAGGAATTTTCATTTAAAGAAGACCTTAATTACTTTCTGAGTCCTTCAAATGAAATGGAGTTTGGTTACCATGTAACCTACCGTAGATTTGAGCCGGGCGATTTAAAACCTACTTCTGAGACCTCACTTTTCTCCAGACAACAGTTAGATAAAATGTTTGCGTTAGATCACGCCTTTTATGTTGGTAATCAGCAAAAAGTTAGTGATCGGGTAACATTGAGGTATGGTGTAAGACTCTCGATTTTCCAGAATATCGGAGATCAGACAGTTTATATCTATGAGAACCCTAAAGATAATATAGATCCTAACCGAATTGACAGTGTATCTTACGGTGCATTTGAGAATATTAAAACCTATGTAAATCTTGAACCGCGCTTTTCAGCGCGATACATGCTGAACGCCTACAGTTCTATTAAAGCTTCCTATAATCGAATGGTACAAAATACACATCTTATTTCAAGTGGCACAGTGCCTATTCCGTTCAACACTTGGAGTCCGAGTAATCCATATTTAAAACCACAATTAGCTGATCAGGTGGCAATAGGATATTTCAGAAACCTCAAGGATAATTCTTATGAATTTTCATCAGAAGTTTACTATAAAGATGTTCAGAATGTTACTGACTTTGCAGACAATGCGCAGCTTTTCTTTAACAGAGATTTGGTTACTGAATACAGACAAGGCACTTCACAAGCTTATGGGTTGGAGTTAATGGTACAAAAAAAGAAGGGCGATTTAACAGGTTTTGTAAGCTATACATTATCCAAAGCTGAAAGAGACGTGCCAGGAGTAAATAATAACGCCACATTTTTGGCCAACTATGATAGAAGACATGCATTAAACTTAGTAGCTACATATGATTTAAACGAACAATGGCAGTTTGGCAGTAATTTTACCTATTCTACAGGCAGGCCTATAACTGTACCAGCTGGTAGATATGAATATGATGGCTATCAGGTGGATTATATTACTGAGCGTAATGGTTATCAATTACCGGCCTTTCATCGGCTAGATTTTTCAGCCACCTACGTGCCTAAGAAAAATAAAGGAAGGAAATGGCAAAGTAGTTGGGTGTTCTCCATTTATAATATTTACAGCAGGCAAAACACATTTACCATTTATACTAGATTAAAAGAGCTCGATAATGGGGATTACAGCACAGAAAAAGAAGCTGTAGAGCTTTCATTATTTCCTATACTACCATCAGTTACTTACAACATTAGATTTTAACATGAAACAGATAATTTTTGGTTTACTCAGCATAATAGTTATTGCCTCTTGCGAGGAGGTTGTTCGATTGGATATTGATTCAACAGAGCCTGTTGTTGTGATTGAAGGTTTAATTCTTGACAGGCAAACAACGCAATATGTAAAAATTAGTCAATCGGTTAATTTTTATTCAGAAACCTCTTCAGAGCCTATTCGCGATGCGAATGTGTATGTAACAGATGGTGTGCTAACCTATACCTTTGAACATAACCCTAATGATCAGGCGGCTTACGAAGGATACTATTTTTCATCCAATTCATTCAGTGGTGTTGCAGGCAAAACGTATACACTTGTAGCAGATGTTCATGGAACCAGATATACAGCCACCGATCAATTGTTTCCTGTTACAGCCATTGATTCCCTGACTGTAAGATTAAATGAGGAAGAATTTGAAGACCCTGAAGAAGAAGGTTATTTTTACGAAGTATTGTTTTATGCTAAAGAGCCACAACAAACAGAAGATTTTTATCTATTTAAATTTTACAGGAACGATACACTGCTATTAGACGGGCCAACGGATATCTATTTTTCTGATGACAAACTTATTGCCGAAGAGATTAATGGGGTTCCAACGGCTGGCTTTTATAAGCCTGGCGACATTGGACGAGTAGAAATGTACAGCATATCCAATGCAGGTTTTATTTATTACAACGACCTAATTAACCTGCTACAGAGTGATGGTGGAATGTTTGGTTCTCCGCCTGTTAATCCTAGAAATAATATCTCTGGCGGAGCGTTGGGGTTTTTCCAATGCAGCTCCATGGTTTTCAAAACAATAGAAGTAACAGATTAATTGATTAATTAATAAACAATTAACCAGTTTCAACTGTCTTACAACTAATTATAAGAATAACTTAGCGGCATGCGAAAATGTATGTTTCTTTTGGCATTTCTATTGTCAGCAATAACACTTAAGAGCCAGGAAAAAGTAACTCTTAACGGCTATGTAACAAACGTTGATGACGGTGAGGCGTTAATAGGTGCAACGGTATACATTGAAGAACTGAAGACTGGCACATCCACTAACGTGTACGGTTTTTATTCTATCACGCTGCCTCAAGGTGAGTATACCATCCAATACAGTTACATTACCTTTAACACGCTCACTCAAATGATGACACTCACGACAAGCACTCGAAATGATGTGGAGCTTACCCCTGAAAGTACGGAGTTGGAGGAGATAGTAATCACGGATGAAGCCCTTGACGCCAATGTGCAAGATATAGAAATGAGTGCCGAAAAACTGGATATTAAAACCATTGAAAAGATACCCGCCTTTCTTGGTGAAGTAGATGTGTTAAAGAGCATTCAATTACTGCCAGGCGTAAGCTCAGTAGGCGAAGGATCTTCTGGTTTTAATGTACGTGGTGGCGGAGTTGGACAGAACCTTGTTTTGCTGGACGATGCACCTGTTTACAACTCTTCACACCTTTTCGGTTTCTTTTCTGTCTTTAACCCAGATGCTGTTAAAGATGTAAAACTAATTAAAGGAGCCATACCGGCTAATTATGGGGGCAGACTTTCTTCCATTTTAGATGTTAGAATGAAGGAAGGAAATTCTAAAAAAAGAGTAATATCTGGTGGGGTAGGCACAGTATTCAGTCGATTGGCCGTTCAGGGACCTATTAAAAAAGATAAGGCCTCTTATTTTGTAGCAGGCAGACGGTCGTACATAGATATTCTTGCCAGGCCATTTCTTGAAAACGGTGAAACACTCTTTTTTTATGACCTCACTACCAAAGTAAACTACAACATCAACGATAAAAACAGACTGTATTTATCAGGGTATTTTGGTAGAGATGTATTTAGATTTGATGAAAGGCAAGGTTTTAACTGGGGTAATACAACAGGAACCCTTAGATGGAACCACTTATTTAATGACCGCCTTTTTTCTAATTTTTCTTTTATCGTTAGCACATTCGACTATGGTTTTAGTTTCGGAGAAAATGATCTTGATAAATTCGATTGGAATTCAAGAATTGTTACTTATTCCCTTAAACCGTACTTCAATTACTTTATAAACACCAATAACGAATTATCAATCGGTGGAGAAGCCACTTACTATAAGTTCAATCCTGCCGAAGCTGTTGGTGTTTCTGATGGTGTAACACAAGACATTAGTTTGAATAAAAAATTCGCATTGGAAAGTGCAGTTTACATTGATAACACTCAAAAGGTAAATAATCGAATTACGCTCAGGTATGGGCTACGCTATTCAGCATTCCAATATTTAGGCGAAGGCACCAGATACGAATTTGCATATCCTAATTTGGGTGAGCGCAAAGAGTTGATTGGCTCAGAAGAAGTTAGTTCAAATGATGTTATTGCAGATTACGGTTATTTAGAACCCAGGGCTTCTATTAGGTACTCATTTGGCCTGAGTTCTGTAAAAGCCAGTTATACCAGAACGGCACAATACATCCATTTAGTCTCCAATACAGCAGCACCAACACCCATTGATTTATGGACGCCCAGTACCAATAATATAAAACCACAGGTAGGCGATCAGTACGCATTGGGCTACTTCAGAAATTTTGGAGGTGGGAATGCTATTGAAACGTCTGTTGAAGGCTATTACAGAACTACAGACAATCAAGTGGAGTACGTGCGTGGGGCAGATATATTTATTAATGAGTTTTTAGAGGGCGACTTAATCAGTGGAGAAGGCAGAGCCTATGGAATAGAGTTGAGCATTAAGAAAAATGCCGGCAAAATTAATGGTTGGTTGAGTTATACACTAGGTAGATCAGAACTTAAGACAGCTGGCATTAATAATGACGACTGGTACCCTACAAGGTTTGATCAAACTCATAATTTGAAGCTTTTTGGAGAGTACAAATTGTCTGTAAAAACATCGCTTTCGGCCAACTTTACGTACGTCTCCGGAACACCTGTAACGGCTCCAACTTCCCGTTTTGAAATTCAGGGTATAACAATACCCTACGATTATTATGACGAGCGAAACAACCTGAGAATACCTGCAACACATAGATTAGATATAGGTGTGAAATGGCTGCCAGGAAAAAACAGAAGTGCAAGAAAAGTAGACGATTATTTCGTTTTCTCCATATATAATGTTTATGGTAATCGAAATCCTTTTTCAATATTCTTTTCTCAGGAAGATGGTAGGGTAGTGCCGGGTAATCCTACTGAAACCGTTGCAAATCAATTTTCAATAATTGGGGCGCCTGTACCTGCTATATCTTATAATTTCAGCTTTTAATATGAGAAAGTTTAGTTTATATATGGCTTCAATTTGTCTCTTGTTTGGCTGCGAGGAAACAATTGATGTTGAGTTGAAAGATGCACCACCAGCTTATGTTGTTGATGCCTGGATTAATGATAAAATGGAAACGCAGGTAATTCAACTTTCACTAACGCAACCCTATTTTGATTCCAGTGAACCAACTCCGATAACGGGTGCAACAGTAACCGTAACATCGGAAGGTAAAACATTTAGCTTTACTGAGTCACAATCAGGTTCTTATACCTGGGATCCTGCAACATCTACCGATAGAATTGAAACGGTTGGCTCAAGGTATACGCTCACAGTTAATGTAGATGGAAACGAATTTATGGCAGAGTCAGAGTTAAGAAGGGTTCCTCCCGTAGATTCAATAAAATTTACATTTAAAGAAGAGCGAAATGCTTTTCAACCAGAGGGGTATTATGCTGAATTCCTTGCAACCGACCCTGTTGGCCCCGGAGATACTTATTGGATTAAAGCAATAAAAAACGGTATACCGCTTAACAATCCTTTTGATTTAAATATTGCTTATGATGCCGGTTTTAATGAAGGAGGAAACATCGATGGGGTAGTTTTTATTCAGCCCATACAAGATGCCGTAACACCTTTGAATGAAGATTTAGATGAGATCGTTCCTTACAAGTTAGGTGATTCTTTGCATGTAGAGATACATTCAATTACGCATGAAGCTTTTACTTTCCTTCAGCAGGTGCAAATACAAACCCAGCGCGATGGCGGTTTCGATGAAATATTTGCAGAACCACTAGAAAATGTTTCTTCCAATATTATGATGATGAATGAAAACCCCGATGTGCAGGTGATCGGCTTTTTTAATGTGAGTTCTGTATCAGGAAGAGGTAGAAAATTAACTGAGTAGGTTACAGTTTATTAATTTTTTCCTGAAGTTGGTGCATTTGTTCCCTGCCTATCGGTAATTTTTCATCGTTAATAAAAACAGATTCTGAATTAATCGCACTTATATGATCCAGGTTAATGATAAAGGATTTGTGAGACCTGAAAAATAATTTATCTGGAAGTTTTTCCTGAATATCTTTTAAGGTAGACCTCAGCGTATAACTTTTGGTAATGGTTTTTATAATTGAATAGTTTCCTTCCGCCTTCACGTATAAAAGCTCGGTTAAAGGTACTTTCACTGAAACATTATTATACTTAACAAACAGGCAATTATTCAGTATAAATTCATCTTTAACTTTATCATTCTGTTTGGCGTAATTACTCAGGCCAATTTCAATGGCAACGCCAACATCACTTTTTTCAAATGGTTTAACTAAATAGCCATAAGGATTAACATCAGCGGCTCGCTTTACTGTTTCAGAATCAGAATGTGATGAAATGAATATGAAAGGTAAATCGAACTGTTCTTTTATTACACCGGCCAAATCAATACCATCTTTAACGCCTTTGATTTTTATATCTAATAAAATAAGATCTGGAGAATGTTTTTGGATTGAATCTATTGCATTATTAAAATTCCCAACTAAATCAACAACCTGATAGCCCAATTCATCAAGCATATCAGAGAGGTCTTCACCAATTATAAATTCGTCTTCAACTATTAAAATTTTAATCTTATTCATCAAAAGTGAAGGACAGGTTTTAATTTATAGCGCTTCATGTTGTGCTTAACACTGGTTTAAAGGTTAGTGTTACAACAGCACCATTTTTATTTTCTATATTTATTAAGCCATTTAATTGCTGTGCAAGGGTTCTAATCAACCTCATTCCCATGCTCTTTTTCTCATCAAAACCATCAGGTAAACCGGGCCCGGAATCTTTCAATTGTAATATAAACTCCTGATTATCCTGCGACAAACGGATGTCTAATGATCCTGTCGGGTTATTAGAAAAAGCATATTTCAATGAGTTTGTTATAAGTTCATTTAAAATTAACCCTACAGGTATAGCTGTATCAATATCCAATTCTAAATCACCGGTTTCTATATTTTTAGATATGTCAGAATTGGGTTTATATGTAGAAAAAAGAAATTCACTTAATTCATGGATATATTCCTTCATGTTAATGGATGATATTTGATCTGTGCTGTAAAGCCTTTCATGAATTAAAGACATTGATTTTATTCGGCTTCGTCCTTCATCTACAGCTTTTTTGGCCACATCATCGTCAAGTTTTCTAGATTGTATATTAAGAATGCTGGAAATTATTTGCAGATTATTCTTAACACGATGATGAATTTCCTTAAGTAAAACTGCTTTTTCTTTGTCTTTTTGCTCAATGGCCAACTTTTGAAGTTCTAATTTTTTATAAATCCTGTTTTTATTAATGAAGGCACCGAGCAAAACAATACTCAATAGTATTATGGCCGATATAATAATTAGAAGTCTGCTATTGGTAACATCTGCCAATGCCAATTTAGCTTCCTGACTCTCCAAATTGGCTTCCTGTAATTCTATTTTCTTCTGCTTTTGCTCTGTTTCGTACAAAGTCAATATTGCAGCTTGTTGTTCTGATTTCTGACTATTGAATAAACTGTCTTTAAGACTTTCATATTTCAATCTGTATTGCCAGGCTGTGTTGAAATCGGACATTAAAGCGTAACTCTCAGAGATGTATTTAAGGGTATGCTTTTCCCGATCCTTACTATTTATTTTAATCGAAATGGCCAGCGCTTCTTCTGAATATTCAAGGGCTTTTTTGGCATTTCCCAGTTGTAAATAGATATCAGCCAATAAATTGAGTGTAAAAACTTGGGAACTCGGATTATTTTGTTTTCTCTTTAGATCAAGCGCTTCCTCTGCTATGGTAATTGCTGAAGTAAAGTCCCCTTTATCTAAATAGGTATCAGAAATATTATGTAGCACCTGAGCCGACTGGTATCCCAGACTGTCATAGTATTTTTGTGATTTATCAAAGTAATTCAAAGCTGCCACATACTCTTTTTTCTTTTTATATACCAGCCCTAAATCATTATAGGCGCTTGCCAAGCTTTTATGTGGCAATGATGGAAGTTCCAAGATCTCCTCTAAGTACTTTAGTGCCAAATGTTCCTCTCTTTGGTTAATGTGGACTAAACTTAAATTCGATAAGTTGAGGGCAATTTTGGCTGTGTAATTATTGTTTTTATTAATTTCTAATGCTCTTAGGTAGTACTTTAGGGCCTCTTCGTAACTTCCAATATCATTTAAGGCCTTTCCGATGTTATGCAGTGCTGCAGAAATACCGGTAGTATTACCTACTTTTTCTTGAGCTGAGAGGCAGTCTTTGTAGTATTTTATAGCAGAGGCAAGTTCTCCTTTGCGCTTTGAAACGGTACCCAGTCCATTTAAACTATTGGCAAGCCCCTTTAAATCGTTGACCGATCTTGCTAAATCTGCAGCCTGTAAAAAATAATATTCTGCACTATCAATTTTATTGTAATCGTAATTAGAGTAGGCAACATTTATTAAGGCGGAAACCAACAGTCCGGAATCATCTATTGTCTTAGCTTCCCTGTAGCCTAAATACGCATATTTTTTAGCTTTTTCAAGTGATGTAAAAGCATATTCGAATCCTAATTTATTGAGTATTTGGACACGCTCAATCCCAGAAGTTTTGGTTAGGACATTTTCAAGGCTATCAAGATTTTCAGCTCTCATTTCGTTGAATGAAATAGAGGAAAGAAGACAAAAGAAGATGATGATTCGAAGTTTCATAATTTGTAATTATGAAATATAATCAATTATAGAGGATAATTATTACATCCTGATTATTGATTCAAAATTTTTCCTACTCCTGTTTTTAGCGCTTCATCAACAATATTCTGCGCTTGGTCACAGTCAATTGATTAATTCAGCATTTAAATGATACATTGTACGAAAAATAAATTATGGAAAAATTGTTACGCTGTCGCACTATTGCCTTTTTACTTGGAATTACCATGTTTTATACCGGGTGTTCCGAAGAAGAGGAGGATGAAAATCCCACAATTAACAATAATGCTGATGCTGCAATTCAAACTGCTTTGAACAATGGAACTTCTCTCGAAGAAATACTAGACTCAAACAGTAAAACAAAGTTGTATGGCAAAACTTATGAAGGAGGTTACATTGCCTATATAAACGAAAGCAACAGGCTGGTATTAATTTGTGCCGCGGTAGATATTGCCGATCAAGTAGCCTTTTCAGATGGTGGTAATTTTAGTTTGAGTGCTTCAACTTCGTCCAACGCAGGTCAAGGACAAAGCAATACAGATAAAATTATAGGTGAACTCGGTAGCACTGGAAATGTTGCCGCATTATGTAATTCTTTTTCCACCGGAGGTTTCTCAGATTGGTTTTTACCGAGTAAAACTGAGTTGGGCTACTTTAGATCCAATGTATTTAAAAAAGAGCTTGGTAATTTTCCCGGAGGCCAGACTAATGCTAAGTATTATTGGCATTCTACAATCATAAGCTGTCCTGAGGCTACACAATTTGTTACCGGTACTCAAACTTGTGTATCCAGCGCGAATGTTCGTGCCGCACGATATTCCTTCTATTAATAATTTAAAAATTAATTTCTAATACTATGAAACGATTACTTGCTTTCTCATTGTCAACATTCTTTCTCATGGCTTTACTAATTACAGTTGGCTGCTCAAGTGACGAGGAAGAAGACCCAGGAACCAACAATGGTGGAGGAACTTCAGTAGATGAGATTCAACCATCAGTGTTAAGTGTAAGTCCTGTAGATGGCGCCACAAATGTGAGTGTTAACTCATTTATCACTATTTCTTTTTCAGAACCAATAGATATAGAGTCTGTTACCAATTCATCAGTTATTTTGTCTGGTGGTATTTCCAATTCGGTGCAAGCAAATGTTTCTATCTCCGGTAGCACGATGACAATAGATCCTACAGAAAATTTAGAATTTGAGGAAGAATATTTACTCAGATTAAGCACTGGACTAACAGATTTGGCAGGAAATAGCTTGACATCTAATTTTTCCACACGTTTTACTACTCAAATTGAGCCTGATAATACTCCTCCAACTGTGGTGAGTATTACTCCATCAAATGGGGCTTCCAATGTTTCAGTGAATACTCAAATTACTGTTGAATTTTCAGAACCAGTAGAAAACATTGGTTTTGAAACATTTAAAATCCGTAAAAGTGGAGAAAGTGGAAGTCTGGACGGCTCGGGATCATTTTCTGGAAATTCATTCATTTATACGTTGGATGAGCCTCTTGCCGGTGCTACAACCTATTCCATTTTTGTAGGAACAGGAATTACCGATTTAGCTGGCAATAACTTACCTTCTAATATTGAAAATACATTTACTACTGAATCAGTAATTTTTTCTATCCAAAGTACATCATTTGAAAATGAGGCCGAGGATATGGAAATTGATGATATTTCATTTTCAATAACTTTTGAAGCTGATATTGATCCAAGCACTGTCAATTCAAACACTTTTAAAATATTATTGGAAAGAATCACTGCTATAAATGGCACAATATCTGTTGAGGGACCAACTATTACTTTCACTCCATCAACACCTTTAGAAGAGTTTGAGCAGCTTTATTCTATGTGGTTTGATGGGGCTGCAATAAAGGATGTTAATGGAAACCCTTATGAATATGACTATCCTATAGAATTTGAGTTTACAACGGTTTTCTTGAGTGACTTATATTGGTATCGCTTTAGAAATGCTTCATTGGGAGATGGAATTGATATAGCGGCTGCAACTGATGGCGCTTTCCAATTATTTTATGCAACCACAGGAAACTTTTGTAACGTATATTGGACAATTCAAAAACAAAATAATGGTTATTTCACCTTTACGCATCAATGTGCTAATAATAGATATTTAGAAGCTGCAAGTCCTAACGATGGAAATCCAGCCTATATGCAAACTTTGCCTTCAGGTGGTGGATTCTTTACTGGACAGCTTTGGAGGTTTACGCCAGTTACTTTTCCTGGCTTTGCTAATGGTAATTTCTATACAATGAGTTCGCTTTCGTTAGGAACGGGCTTATCGTTAGATAGAAATCAATTTGATATGGTTTCTACAAGTGGTGCTGACCCAGATCAGTTTTGGAGATTTATAAGAGCCAACAAAAAATAGTTTTTTACGCGTCTTAATTAGGCGTTGGCTTACTGTAATGTTTAGGGATTTGGTTAATTTCAAGCTGATTTTAACCAAACCCTTTTTTTATGCATAAATTATTAGTGAAAGGTTTAGCTTTTGCCTTTTTAGTATCAGCTTGTCAGCCTGCTGAGAAAAAAGAGGAAGTAGCAGAAGTGCAACCTAATAAGTACGAAGAGCTTTTATCTAAGTATACAACTGTAAAGTTAACCACAGATCTTTCTCAACTGTCAGATGCTCATAAGCAAATGATACCTAAGCTGGTTGAGGTGGCTCAAATTATGGATGGCCTTTTTTCGTATGAGGCAAATGGTAGCTACGAATTAAATGATTCAATTAAGAACATGATTGGGCATAGCAACGATGCATCAACCATGGCAGCTTACAAATTTGCTGCAATAAATTACGGCCCTTGGGATAGATTGAATGGCAATGAGCCATTTATTCCTGGCGTTGGACCTAAACCGGCCGGTGCCAATTTTTATCCGTTAGATATGACTAAAGAGGAGTTTGAAGCCTCAGATGTTGCGGACAAAGCCTCACTTTATACCTTCATCAGAAGAGACGAGGAAGGGAAATTAATGGCAATTCCATATCATGAGATGTTTAAGGAAGAGGTAGAAAAAGCTGCCAAATTGCTTAAAGAATGCTCTGAGATTGCCGAGAACCCTGAATTAAAGAAGTATTTGGCTTTAAGAGCAGAAGCATTGTTAACGGATGACTATTACAACTCAGATATCGCCTGGATGGACATGAAAACCAACCAATTAGACATGATTGTTGGACCAATTGAAACGTATGAAGATCAGTTATTTGGCTATAAAGCTGCTCACGAGGCCTACATTTTAGTAAAGGATATGGAGTGGAGTAAAAAGCTTTCCAAATATGCTGAGTTACTTCCTGAGTTACAGAAGGGACTTCCTGTTTCTGAAGAATACAAAGCCGAAACTCCTGGTACAGATTCTCAATTGGCTGCATTTGATGTGATTTATTATGCTGGTGATTGTAATGCTGGTAGTAAGACCATTGCAGTGAATTTGCCTAATGATGAAGAAGTACAGTTGAAGAAAGGAACTAGAAGATCTCAGCTTAAGAATGCGATGAAAGCTAAGTTTGATAAAATCTTAGTCCCCATAGCGGATTTGCTTATTGCTGAAGAGCAGAGAAAACATATTACATTCGATGCGTTTTTTGCGAATACCATGTTCCATGAAGTGGCGCATGGCTTAGGCATTAAAAACACCATTAACGATAAAGGAACGGTACGTGAAGCATTAAAAGAAAATGCATCTGCCCTTGAGGAAGGAAAGGCCGATATTCTTGGGTTATATATGATTACCAAACTACACGAGCAAGGTGAAGTAGAAGGCGATTTGAACGACTACTACACTACGTTTATGGCAAGTATTTTCCGTTCAGTAAGATTTGGAGCATCAAGTGCACATGGCAAAGCAAACATGATTCGCTTTAATTTCTTCAAAGAAATGGGAGCCTTTAAAAGAGGTGAAGATGGCTTTTATACAATCAACTATGATAAGATGACAGAGGCTATGAATGCATTATCTGAAAAGATACTGATGTTACAAGGTAATGGTGATTATGAAGGTGTAGGAAAACTGGTTGCTGAGAAAGCACTTATTGGAGCAGAACTTCAGGGAGATTTAGATAGACTTTCAACCGCAGGAATTCCAGTGGATGTTGTTTTTGAGCAAGGAGTGGAAGTACTTGGTTTGTAAAATTATCTGAGAGCTTATAAATACTTTAGATACAGAGTACATCAACAGCCATGAAAGTGCGCATAACCTACCTTACTAAGGTTATAAACTTTGGTAAGGTTAATCATACAACTCAAAGTAAATTGTGTTTATAAACTTCCCTGCTGGTTTAGTGTATTGGACTTTCAGAAAAAAGAAAAGGGATTCAATTTGAATCCCTTTTTTAATATTTTTAAAAATGACTATTCGTCATCTTTTGGGTTTTCCTTTTCTGTTTTCATTTGATCTAGCTTCCCAACTGCAGCAAGAAACCCAATAATGCA
>NZ_JAVJUY010000250.1:0-37070 GCF_040220315.1 Fulvivirga sp. | reverse complement strand
GTAAAGAGGAGTTTTTTATTCTCGACAACAACGAACCTGCCACCATGATCATCTTCAGTTACATTCAGGTACTTTTTTGCGAGTTTCAATATAGGGTTCTTCCCAGGATCAATTTCATCCTCTTCTTCTTCAAAAAATATTTTTATGCCCGAGTAAACAAGAAACACTCCAAATATGTAGAGTATCCAGTAAAACTGACTAATTAAATAGGCTCCTAAAAAGATGAAAATTGCACGGAATACCAGTGCACCTAATATCCCCCAGAAAAGAATATTATGATAGTAAATATCCTTTACAGCGAAATACCTTAAAATGAGCAGGATGACAAAGATATTATCTACTGATAGTGCATATTCTGTAAGATACGCTGTAAAAAAAGTGAGTGAAGCATCCGCCCCATCGCCATAAATGTAGATTAGGTATCCAAAAGCTACTGAGATAACAACCCAGAATATAGATTGATAAAGCGCTGACCTCGTAGAGATTTTATGAGCACTTTTATTTAATACCCCTAAATCAATTATAAGGAATACGACAATAATTATCCCAAATAAGGTAAAAAGCACGGTATCGTGAGAACCATTAAAAAGAGAGATTAGTAGCATCAAAGGCAGTAACTATTCATTACAATTCGTTTCAATTTATTAAATAAATTTTTGGTTGCAAGGTAAATTAGTTGGCAATCACCTTTGTTCAGCCCGTAAAAATAATAAATTAAATTTTAGCTGAAAGCTTACATGAGTGGTTTATTACTCGTTGGGCTAAAAAAGTAACCTAAAAATCAACTACAATTTTTGCAGGTTCCTTGAATTAACAGGTTTTTTTCACTGATATTGTAGCCTTTGGGCAATTCTATGGTGGGAATTGCTATATTATCTAAACATAAGGTTTGGCCACAATTTTCACATTTAAAGTGTACATGTTCATGATTATGGTGGTCTTCTGCACATTCATTACAAAGGGCATATTTGGTTCCTCCCTCGTCATCAAGCACTTTGTGTACCAGCCCTTTGTCTAAAAATGTCTTCAGCGTTCTATAAACAGTTACTCTATCATGTGAATAATCTACTTGTTTTTCGATTTCTGATTGCGCTAACGCCTGATGCGAATTTAAAAGTAAGTTCAATACCTCATTACGACAGTTTGTAGATTTCAAATTGTAACTTCCTAAAACATCTCTGGCCTCCATCTTTTAAAAGTAAAGAATTTTCTAGTTCAACTGAAATTGCAATTTGGAAAGATGCTTATAAACACCATCATTATTGGAGTAAAGTTCATCATGTGAGCCCCTCTCAATAATCTGCCCTCCTTGTAGTACAAAAATAGTATCTGCTTTTCTAACGGTGGCCAATCTATGGGCTATTATAATTGTTGTTCGGCCTACCATGAGCTCATCCAAGGCTTGTTGCACTAAATGCTCAGATTCTGCGTCCAGACTGCTGGTAGCTTCATCTAGAACTAAAATTGCTGGGTCTTTTAATATGGCACGTGCAATAGCTACCCGCTGCCTTTGCCCACCGGAAAGTTTTACTCCTCTTTCACCCACGATAGTTTCCATTCCGTCTGGAAACCTCTCTATAAACTCCATAGCATTAGCCTTTCTGGCCGCTTCTATAATTTCTTCCTCCGAAGCGGATGGTCGCCCATAAGCTATATTCTCTCTAATAGTACCCCCAAATAAAATTACTTCTTGCGGCACCATGCCAATATTGCTTCTCAAATAATCCAAAGGATAATCATTCACATCCTTACCATCCACCATGATAGTGCCCGATTGCACCTTGTAATACCCTGAAAGCAGTTGTATAATTGTTGATTTGCCAGCACCGCTAGGCCCTACTAAAGCCACTTTTTTACCCTCTTTAATTTCGAAGCTTACACCATTGAGCACGCTTAGCTCTTCTCTGGTGGGATAAGAAAATTGTACTCGATAGAAAGAAATTTCACCTTTTAGCCTCTTCGTTTCATTTGAAGCTACCGCCCATTCTGGGTTTTCATCAACAATTTCCAATACCCTCTCTGAAGCACCAATGGCTCGTTGTATTTGGCTGTAAATATCGCCCAGGCCTGCTATTGATCCACCGATAAACGTAGTATACAAAACAAATGAGAGTAAATCGCCCACACTCATACTACCGCTTTGAACCAACGTAGCACCAAACCACATGACCGCCACAATTCCACCAAACAACGCAAAAATTACAAATGAAATAAATGCTCCTCTGTAAGTGGCCGTTTTTAATGCAATGGCAACTGTTTCCTGCAAGTTTTTAGAATAGCGTTTTGTTTCAAATAGCTCATTCGTAAATGCCTTCACCACGTGAATGGCTTGTAACGACTCTTCAACAATTGTATTGGCTTCGGCTAGTTTATCTTGCGTTTGCTTCGAAAGTCTTCTAATTGATTTTCCAAAAATTAGGGCGCTTAGTACTAATACAGGAAATGTTAAAAGCATAAAAAGAGTGAGTTTCGGAGCTATGTAAAATATAACCCCAACCCCAATAATTAATGTTGCCGTTTGGCGAAATAGTTCTGCCAATGTTGTACTGAAAGTATCTTGTAGCATAGATACATCTGATGTAATTCTGCTGATAAGTTCCCCAACTCTTCGCTTATCAAAAAAAGTAGTCGGTAGCATAACCATTTTGCTAAATACAGATAGGCGAACATCTGCCATAGATCGCTCGCTAACTTGGGCAAAAAGATATACTCTAAAAAATGAGAATATACTTTGAAACAAAAGTACTCCGACAAGAGCAATGGCTATCTGATTTACTGATTTGATAATCCAGGGTTTGCCAGATGCAACGTCCATTAGCTTGCCGGCCAAAAAAGGAAAAACGAGCAGCGTTGTGCTGCTGAACAATAAACAAACCATTCCTGTAATGAACTTACCCTTATATGGTTTTATATAAGAGAATATCCCAAAAAGTCTGTTGAGGTTTTGTTTAGTAAGAGCTCTTTTCTCCTCTTTTTCAAGTGGTTCACTCCGTCTATTTTTTGCCATAGATGCGCTCAAATGAAAGGGCAAATTTATCTACATTGAAGCTGAAAGACTAATTATTATCAAAATTCTCAGATTTGACCTTTCGACTTATCGTTTACTATAATTTCATTTATCTTTAGAGAAATAATAATGATTTATGCATCCTATTAAAAGAGTACTTGTAGCCCTGGATTTAACGGAAATCGACAAATATGTGATCTCTTATACTTCGCTATTAACTGATATATTGGATATAGATAAAGTATACTTTTTTCACATTGCAAAAAACCTAGAGCTTCCGAAAGACATAATAGAAAAATATCCAGATTTAATCGCCCCTGCAGATGAATCGCTAGAAGGTATTATAAATGATAATTTAAAACAATACTTTAAAGGTAAAGCTGATACGGTTGTAGAAGTTCACGAAGGAAATGCAGAAGACAAAATACTCAGATGGTCTGACATCAAAGAAATTGACTTGATTGTTGTAGGCAAGAAGAACGAATTAAAAGGCAGTGGCTTACTTGCCAATAGATTGGCAAAAGCAGGCCATTGTTCGCTTCTGGCTGTTACTGAAAAAATGCCCCCTACATCGCTTTCTAAAATTCTTGTTCCTGTTGATTTTTCTACTTCTTCTAAGTTTGCCTTAACAGAAGCGCTAGAGTTGGCAAGAAAGTCCAAAGCCACCGTAATATTGCACAACACGTATAAAGTACCCTGGGGCTACCATTCTACAGGTAAAAGTTACGAGGAGTTTGCATCGATTATGAAAAATAATTCTGAGCAAGACGCCCAAAGATTTTTGAAAGAATTGGCGAAAGATAATGTTAATTATACCATTTCGTTGGTTTTAGATAATGATGATGAACCTTCAGACAAAATCTATGCGGACGCTCATTCGCACAACGTTGACCTGATAGTAATGGGATCAAAAGGGAGAACTGGACTAGCAAATATTCTTTTAGGAAGTATTGCAGATAAGGTATTGATGAGAAAGGGTGATGTACCTGTATTAGTTGTAAAAAACAAAAAACAAAATTTAGGTATTTTAGATGCTTTGCTTAGAATTTAATGCTTTAGTCGGGCATCTATTTTAAATTTTACGGAATCTTGTAAAATCATCTTTTGATATCCGCTAAGTGCATAGGCTATTAGTACCGTCTGCCCATCCAATACATCAAACTCTAACTTTATTTTTTTTGACGATTGAAAAATGCTGTTGGATTCACTACTTAATGCACTAATAATTCTAATATTATCTGGGTTGTCCAGATAGTATATTCTAAAATTTTTTATTCTCAGGGATTCTTCGTCAGCAGAATAGTCAATCACCTTTAAGTTACTATAGGGATCATCAACAACATTTTTAGTATACTGTCCTATTAATGCAGGTTTGTTAATGTCCAGATCTCTGATAAACTGAAACTCATTTGCCCAACCCAAACTGTCTGGTGTAATTTCACTCACTGCCGTGTCGCTACCAGCTATCGCTCTTTTTTTTAATTTTATCCGACTTTTTTCAAGTATTTGGGATTGTTCGTTAATAAGGCTATCCAGTGAAAAATAAGCAGATGTCTCCCTGGGTGTTAATTCTTTGCAGGCGACCAAAAATAAAATTATTATTATCAGGTTTCTCATTTAATTAATACTTCTCCAGACATCTGCTCGGGTTTTTCAATGCCCATTAGGTGTAAAATCGTTGGCGCCAAATCACCCAGCTTTCCATCTTTCACCACATGATTAAAGTCTCTATCTACAAAAATGCAAGGCACAAGGTTAGTAGTGTGAGCTGTGTTTGGTGTGCCATCCGGATTAATCATTATATCAGAGTTTCCATGGTCTGCAATAATGATGGTCATATAATCATGCGCTAGCGCCTTTTTTACCACTGCCTCTGTGCAACCATCAACTGTTTCGCAAGCTTTTACTGCTGCTTCAAATACACCGGTATGGCCAACCATATCTGGGTTGGCAAAATTTAAGCATATAAAATCTGGCTTGTTGGCATCCATATCTTCAATGATTTTATCCTTGATATCATGTGCGCTCATTTCAGGTTGCAAATCATAAGTAGCCACTTTTGGTGATGGGCAAAGAATTCTTCTTTCACCATCAAACTCTACTTCTCGCCCTCCTGAAAAGAAGAAAGTTACATGCGGATATTTTTCGGTTTCTGCAATTCTTACCTGAGTTTTATGATTCCTTGCCAATACCTCGCCTAATGTATTTTCTAAATTATCCTTACCAAAAACCACGTTTACATTTTTAAAGGTATTGTCATAATTAGTCATGGTTACATAGTGCAAATGCATCTTGTGCATATTCTGTTCATGAAAATCCTGCTGCGTTAGCGCCTGCGTGATTTGCCTGCCCCTGTCAGTTCTAAAGTTAAAGCACATCACCACATCACCCTCCTGAATTTTAGCAGTAGGCCTTCCCGATTTATCTGTTATTACTATTGGTTTAATAAACTCATCTGTTACTCCTGCCTCGTAAGATGTTCTTATACCGTCAATGGCATGGGAGTAATTAGTTCCAACGCCATTAACCAACAGGTCATACGCTAGTTTCACTCTTTCCCATCGATTATCTCTATCCATGGCGTAATATCTGCCAATTACAGATGCAATTTTTCCTGTGGTTTTTGATAAGTGATTTTCTAAATCCTGAATGTATCCTTCCCCTCCTTTTGGGTCTGTATCTCTCCCATCAGTAAAGACGTGAATAAACACGTTATCCAGTCCATTTTTATGTGCCAAAGAGCAAAGGCCTTTTAAATGATTAATATGAGAGTGGACACCACCATCTGAAACAAGCCCAATAAAATGAATGTTTTTGCCGTTTTGCTTCGCATAATCAAACGCCTCATTCATTACCTTATTATCATCAATGGTATGCTCTTCAAACGCTAGGTTTACTTTTACCAGATCTTGGTAGACAATGCGACCTGCTCCAATATTCATATGGCCTACTTCAGAATTACCCATTTGCCCTTCTGGCAATCCAACGGCCATCCCTGATGCTTGCAATTTGCAGTTCGGGTATTTTGGAAACAGGGAATCGATAAAAGGTGTTTTTGCTTTCGCAATGGCAGAAATGTCTGGGTTAGTACCCAATCCCCAACCATCTAAAATCATTAGAAGTACTTTTTTACTCATCGCAGGTCATTTAAAGTGGCAAAAGACGTGAATTTTCATTTGGCTAACAACTAATACCCTCTTTTGACTAATTTTGATCACTTAAATAATTTAACTTGGCTAAAACAAAAACAATCTTTTTCTGTCAGAACTGTGGTTACGAATCAGCAAAATGGTTGGGTAAATGCCCATCCTGTAATGAATGGAATACTTTTGTCGAAGAGGTTCAGCAAAAAGCTACGAAAAATGATTGGAGCCCCTCTGAAAAAAAGGGCGTACCAAAACCCAGGGCTCTTAATCAGATAGCTGCTGAAAACAGTCAGCGCATTAATACCACCGATGGTGAATTAAATAGAGTACTTGGGGGTGGGGTAGTACCCGGTTCGGTAATTCTTATTGCAGGCGAGCCAGGTATTGGTAAGTCAACGTTGATGCTACAAATAGGCCTGTCTATTGATGCAAAAGTGCTTTATGTTTCCGGGGAAGAAAGCGAACAGCAGATAAAAATGCGTGCTGATCGTATGACCGAAAAAATCAAAGAAAATTGCTTTATTCTGGCAGAAACAAGCACACAAAATATATTTAAGCAAGTGGAGGAGTTTGCTCCAGAATTAATGATTATTGACTCCATTCAAACATTGCACTCTAATCAGGTGGAATCAGCAGCTGGTAGTGTCTCGCAAGTAAGGCAAGCTACCGCTGAATTAATTCGGTTTGCGAAAGAAACGGCTACCCCATTGTTTCTTGTAGGCCATATTACCAAAGATGGCGCCATAGCAGGCCCAAAGGTACTGGAGCATATGGTTGATACCGTTTTACAGTTTGAAGGCGACAGGCACCTGACTTATCGTATACTTAGAACTACTAAAAACCGATTTGGATCCACTTCTGAATTAGGTATTTATGAAATGATGGGCAACGGGTTACGTGAAGTGAGCAACCCTTCGGAAATACTAATCTCACAAAAAGAGGGAGATATAAGTGGCGTTACTATTGGGGCCACCATTGAAGGTAACAGGCCATTAATGATTGAAATACAATCGCTGGTGAGCACTGCGGCTTATGGCACCCCTCAAAGAAGTTCTACTGGCTTTGATGCCAAGCGATTAAATATGCTTTTAGCCGTTCTGGAAAAACGATGCGGATTTCGCCTTGGGTTACAAGATGTGTTTCTTAATATGGCAGGAGGAATTAAAGTGGAAGATCCTGCTATTGACCTGGCGGTATGCTGCTCTATTGTTTCTTCTTTAGAGGAAATATCCATTTCAGATAAGGCTTGTTTTGCAGCCGAAGTGGGATTAGGTGGTGAACTAAGGGCAGTAAATCGATTGGAAAATAGAATTAGTGAAGCTGAAAAGCTTGGCTTTGAAACAATCTATATTTCTAAATATGGATTAAAAGGATTGGATACAAAGAGGTTTAACATTCATATTGTATCTTGTTCTAAAATTAATGATGTTTTTACACAACTATTTGGTTAATCACTATGCAGCAGTTTTTCGAGGTTTTAGGAATAGATAACGACACTTTCGGGTTGATAGTCGTGCCCATCCTTATCTTCCTTGCAAGGATATTAGATGTTTCCATTAATACGGTACGAATAATATTTGTTATGAGTGGCAAGAAATACATTGCCACCGTGATGGGCTTTCTTGAATCACTGATCTGGCTGCTGGCTATAGGCCAAATTTTTAAGCACATGGATAATGTCTATTGCTATATAGCATACCCTGCAGGTTTTGCCGGTGGTATTTTAATAGGAATGCTAATTGAAGAAAAAATTGCGCTAGGTAAAGTGATTATTAGAATAATAACCGCTGAAGATTTGGAATTAATTATCGCTTATTTAAATAAACATCAATTTCGGTATTCTATTGTTTCCGCTGAAAGTAATGAAGGGAAAGAGAGCTTGCTTTTTGCTGTGCTAAAGCGAGACCATGTGCCTTATTTGCTTGATGAAATCAGTAAACATTTACCTAAAGCTTTTTATACCATTGAGTCGGTTAAAAGCGCGAGTGAGGCTGGGCTGATGGTGGAGAAACCAAGCCGCAGAGGAATTGGTGCCTGGTTAACTTCAGTGAGGAGAAAGTAATGAACTTCTTCCCTGTAAGCCTCCTGTGTGTATGGCCAGAATTTTGGTGCCTTGCTTAAAATTCCCTTTTCTTATTAAATCGTATATTCCAAACATCATTTTACCCGTGTATACCTGGTCTAGTAAAATGTTGGTCTTTCGCTCAAAATTGATGATAAAATCGATGAGTTCTTTACTTGTTTTAGCATATCCACCAAAGTGATAATGATCTTCAATTTGCCAAGAGACTTTTGTTTTTATGCCGAATGCTTTCATTTTTAACTGAATCTCATTCTCCAGGAAGTTGCCTTTAAGTGACGAAAACCCGATGACACGCTGCTGTTTCTCAGCAGAACTAATGAGACCCATTAAGGTACCTCCTGTGCCCACCGAACAACAAATAATGTCATAGTATTTAGTATTGATATCCAAAATTTGAGCACAGCCGTTCACTGCCAATTTATTTGTTCCGCCTTCGGGTAGTAAGTAAAACTCTCCAAACTCACGAATAAGCTCGAAAAGATAATCCGGGTCATCTTTTTCACGGTAAACTTCCCTCTCTACAAAGTGCAATTGCATTCCCTTTTCCTTAGCAAATGACAGCGTTTTATTTAGCGGTTTTGTGGCAAGTTCCTCTCCACGAATAAGGCCTATGCATTCAAAACCGGCCTCTTTTGCTGCAGCTGCAGTAGCATATATATGATTAGAAAATGCTCCACCAAAAGTTAACAGCCTGGAATATCCTCTTTCCTTTGCTTCTATTAAATTGTACCTGAGTTTTCGCCACTTATTACCTGAAACATACGGGTGAATCAAATCCTCCCGCTTGATAAAAAGTGAAACCCCCTTCTCATTAAGAAGAGGGTCTTCAATTTTTTGTGTGATGGGTTCCTGATAAATTTTTAGCATTAATTTTTATGCATTGCCATGTAATCCAAGGTGAGGTTAAGCATCGCTTTTAGGCCTGTCATAAATGCTTTCTCATCAATTTCAAATTCGGGTGTGTGATGTCGACTTAACAATCTTCCTGGGCCTTTATCACCGGCAGCACCTACAAAAAAATAAATTCCCGGCACTTTCTCCTGGAAGAAGGAAAAGTCTTCTGCGGGAGTTACCGCTTTGGTATTGAACAGTAATTCAGGAGTAGTAGATCGAGCCAGACTCGGTAACATCTTTTGCATAAGGTCAGGATCATTGTATGTTAGAGCGGCATTATTAACAATTTCCACATCGGCTGTAGCCCCCGCTGTGGCCGCAATATTCTTTGCTGTTGTTTCTATCTTCTCCCAGATCATTTTTTGGGTTTCTTTATCCAACGTTCTTATTGTACCTACAATTTTTGCCTCTTCAGGAATGATATTAAACCGTACCCCGGCCTGTAAAATACCTACGGATATCACTGCGGCCTCTTTCGTAAGTTCTACATTTCTAGATATGATATACTGCAAGCCATTCACCACCTGAGCTGCTACAGAAATAGGATCAACCGAGTTCCAAGGTGTAGAACCATGTGCCTGAACGCCTTTAATGTTAATTTCAAAACGATCGGAGGCTGCCATAATACCTTCTGCCTTATAACTTATTTGTCCTGATTGTGAGCCTGCATCAATATGTAATCCAAAAATCACATCCACATCTGGTGACTTTAGTGCGCCTTCTTTAATCATTAGCGCTGCACCACCTTCTTCCCCCGGAGGTGGTCCCTCTTCGGCAGGTTGAAAAATGAATTTTACAGTTCCTGAAAGATCTTCCTTCATTTTACTAAGCACAGATGCCGTTGCCAATACTATTGCCATGTGTGAATCATGACCACAGGCATGCATTACACCGGTTTTTGCACCATTAAATTCTGTTACTACATTAGATGCAAAAGGTAGAGATGTTCGTTCTGTAATTGGTAGTGCATCTATATCGGCTCTTAATGCTACAACAGGGCCAGGTTTTGCGCCCTTTAAAATGCCTATTACTCCAGTTTTTGCAACACCTTCCTGCACCTCAATGCCCATTGATCGTAATTCTTCAGCTATTTTTTTACCCGTATTCACCTCTCTGTTGGAAAGCTCCGGGTTTTGATGAAAGTGCCTTCGCCATTCTATCATTTGAGTTTCGGTTTCAAAAGCCATTTCTTCCGCTGTGAGATTTAGCTCCGATTGGGCATTTAATAAATTGAATGGTACAATTAAAGCTATTGTTATAAGAAATTTCATGTTTACTATTATTTTTAATTCGTTTGACGAATGGGTAATTTCGAAGCTTAATTTACGACATGCAAAAAGAAAAATTCACCTTAGAGCAGGTTTTAAATATGGACTTGCCAAATATCATATTATATGCGGCACCAGTGATGTTCCTATTGGTAGGTTTAGAGTGGTATTTCAGTATTAAAAAGAAACAAAATTTTTATGACGCCAAAGACACCTTGGCGGCTACAACTATTGGCCTTGTAAATGTTGGAATCAGTGCCGCCATAAAGGTTATTACCTTTAGCATCATATTGTATTTTTACAATATTGTTCCCTGGTCTATACCCCCTACCTGGTGGTCGTTTATTTTGTGTTTAATATGGATAGATTTTTGGAGATATTGGGCGCACAGAGTGGCTCATGAAAATCGGTTTTGGTGGGCAACACATGTCACACATCATAATTCGGAAAAATATAATTGGTCTGTTTCATTTAGGTTAGGCTGGACACAGCACATCAAAATTGTATTTTTCATTCCTGTTGTGCTTGTTGGCTTCCACCCGGTAGTGTTTTTCATCTGTCACCAAATAGAAGTGCTTTATCAGTTTTGGATACACACTGAATACATTAGAAAACTGCCCAAGCCGATCGAGTATATATTTACAACGCCATCGCACCACCGAGTGCACCATGCCAGAAATGAAAAGTATCTCGACAAAAATTACGGCTCTACTTTCATTTTCTGGGATCGGATATTCGGCACATTTCAGCCCGAAGAAGAGCAAGCAGATTATGGGATTACTAAGCCTGTAAATTCTTATAATCCTATCACTTTGTGTTTTCACGAATGGGCTGATATCGTTAAAGACGTTAAAAACTCGAAATCATTAAAGGAGGCATATACTATGGTTTTTGCCAGGCCGAGTAAATTAGAGTTAAAGAAAAAAGAGTTTAAGAAACTCAAAGTATGAGTTGGGTTAAAATTTTTGATTCATTGGATGAAGCCAAAAGACGAATGAATCACAACGAGCCTGTGAAAATAACAATAAGAGATACAGTGCTTTGTGGTGTTCGATTAGAAGATAAAATTTATGTGACCTCAAATAAGTGTCCTCACAGTGGCGCATCATTAAACGAAGGTAGTGTAAATAATTTTGGGGAAATAATCTGTCCATTGCATAGTTATCGGTTCAATTTACTTGATGGCAGAGAGGCTAATAGCAATTGTAGTGACTTAGAAATTTACCCGGTTCGTATCAAAGAAGATGGCGTTTATTTAGCTTTATAGTATGGAAAACTTAACACCCTTTCATTTAGCCTTTCCAGTCAATGACCTGAACGAAGCACATAAGTTTTATACTGAAGTATTGGGCTGCAAAACAGGTAGGTCATCAGACCAGTGGATAGACTTCGACTTTTTCGGTCATCAAGTTGTTGCCCATTTAAAGCCTGAAGAAGTATCTAAGAATAATACCAATAGTGTTGATGGTGAAGATGTACCGGTAAGACATTTCGGAGTAATATTACATTGGGAAGATTGGGAAGCTTTGAGTGAAAAATTAAAATCGAAGAACATTAAGTTTATAATTCAACCTCAGATTCGTTTTAAAGGTAAACTGGGTGAGCAGGCCACAATGTTTTTCTTAGACCCAAGTGGCAATGCCCTTGAATTCAAAGCCTTTAAAGATAATAGTCAAATATTTGCCACTGAATAGCGTTCTATAAACATGATTAAAAACGGCTTTTTTACATCTTTTATTCTTCTGTTTGTTGTTGTTTGCGGGCAAACACAGGAAAGAGAGTTTTTTAAAAGATTAGAGAGCCTTACCATTACTAAAACACTCCCAAAAGACCTTCTCACTTCAAAAACTGTTGTGCTCGTAAAAGTGCCTTATGTATCAACTTCACCTGAGGTTCGGGGTGAGTGGCATTCGATAGCGGAGGTAGCACAAAAAGGATTTAGAAAGTCTGGTGTAGATGCCGTAGCCTACTACTATATAGACGATATTATGAGTGGCCCGGAAGCATATCATGCCTTTCTAGATGCCTTTGATGACAGAAACTTATCACACGCTGCGATAATCGAATTTGATGGAGCCAACTATATTTTGACCTTACTAAAGCTTCAGGATAGACAGTTTCTCCTCAAAGAAAATCAAGATGCTTGGCAAATTATAGGTCCTAAACTGGCTCCCTTGATGGAAGACTTATACAGACAGGCTGCAAATTCTAAATTAGAGATGTCCAATCTTTTAATAATCGAAACTCCTGAATATGGACAAATAGTAGAGGTGCTTGAAGGTAGAAGGTCTGATTTCTATGACCTGAATTTTTCTTCGGAAAAATTAGCCGTTCCGATGTTTGCAGATACTTCAGAAATAAGCAATGTAATGAGAGAATATCCATACAAATGGGGGTTTGTTGAGGAAAATAAAGATGAAAATGAAATTAGAAAGCAGGGTTATCAATATGTACTATATTATACACATTCATCAGCAAAATCAGTTAAGGATATGCTGGAGTATGAATACAATCAAAATGCCACTGCTTTTGTAAGTGAGACCATTACTGATGGAAAATCTAATATCACTTCTCAAAACATAAATGCAAGCGTTTTTAAATTCTACATTAAACATATCTATTCTAAAAAGAACTTTATAGGAAAGCGTTGGGATGCCGGTTATACCTGGCAAGAAGGATTAGCTAACTATATTATTAATTTGCGAAATGAATTGATTCGTAACTGATTGTTGGATTATACTTATATTTGAGACTCGTTTACAGAATTAATTATAACTACTCAGCAACCATGTTTAAACTTCAATTACTTGCCATAATATCTATTGGTTTTATCATAGGCTGTGGCCAGCCCGAAAAAAAGGAGTCAACAATTAAGGCCGATGCACAAGAATTTATTGATAACTACACTCAGGAATTTCTTAAGCTCTATTACAATTCTGCAAAAGCTGAATGGGGATCTAACACTCATATTGTAGAAGGTGATACGCTGAACGCATATAACACCCAACTTGCAAATGAAGCACTGGCCGAATTTACAGGAAGCGAATCAATCATAACAAGCACGCGTGCTTTTTTAGATAAGAGTGAAGAACTAGATGCGCTTCAAATAAAACAATTAGAAGCTATTTTATACGCAGCTGCTAATAATCCTTCTACAGCAAAAGAAATTGTGAACAAGCGAATAAAAGCCGAAACTGTACAGAATGAGAAGTTATTCGGTTTTGATTTTAAAATTGATGGAAAGTCCGTTTCACCCAATGAAATTGATAGAATTTTAGGTGAAGAGACTGATATTAAAAAACGTCAGGCTGCCTGGGAGGCAAGCAAAGAAGTGGGCAAAACGCTTAAAGACGGTCTGGCGGAATTAAAAGAACTAAGAAACCAAACCGTTCAGGCTCTCGGTTATCAGGATTATTTTAATTATCAGGTTTCTGATTATGGAATGACCACTGAGGAAATGGTTCAATTGAATAAAAAACTGATTAGTGATGTTTGGCCATTATATAGAGAGCTCCACACCTGGGCAAGGTATGAATTGGCAGAGAAATATGGTCAGGTTGTGCCTGATATGCTTCCGGCACACTGGCTGCCAAACAGATGGGGTCAGGATTGGTCTGGTTTAGTAGACGTTGAGGGAATTGATTTAGACTCTAAATTAGAAGAAAAAGGAAGTGAGTGGTTGGTTAAACAAGCAGAACGATTCTATGTGAGTTTAGGTTTTGAACCACTTCCTCAAAGCTTTTATGATAGCTCTAGCATGTACCCCGCTCCCGAAGGCGCTGATTACAAAAAGAATAATCATGCCTCTGCCTGGCATATGGACTTGCAAAAGGATATTCGTTGTTTGATGAGCGTGGTGCCCACTGCTGAATGGTATGAAACAACTCACCACGAACTTGGCCACATTTATTATTATGTATCTTACACTAACCCAGATGTTCCGCCTTTATTGAGAGGCGGTGCCAACAGAGGTTTTCATGAGGCCATTGGCAGCATGCTGGGCTTAGCCGCTATGCAGAAACCTTTCCTTGAAAATCTGGAATTAATTCCTGCAGACGTAGAAACAGATGAAACACAAGCTTTATTAAAGGAAGCACTAAATTATGTGGTGTTCATTCCTTTTTCGGCTGGTGTTATGACTCACTTTGAACAGGAATTATATGTCAATAATTTATCTAACGACAGTTATAACAAAACCTGGTGGGATATGAAAAAATCCTTTCAGGGTATTGTTCCACCATCTGAAAGAGGTGAAGAATATGCAGATGCTACTTCAAAAACACATATTAATAATGATGCTGCTCAATATTATGACTATGCATTAAGCTATGTGTTGTTATTTCAAGTTCATAATCACATTGCCAAAAACATTTTAAATCAAGACCCAAGAGCCACTAACTACTATGGAAATAAAGAAGTAGGAGCATTTTTAAATGACATGTTGAAAGTTGGAGCTACGAAAGATTGGAGAGCCTTACTAAAAGAAACTACAGGGGAAGAGCTAAATGCTAAAGCCATGCTCGATTATTTTTCACCGCTTACAGAGTATTTAAAAGAAGCAAATACCGGAAGAAAACACACATTGCCTGAAAAACCACTTTAATATTATGAAAAACCTATACCTATTAACCCTATTTTTATTTCTTGCTGTTTCTACTTCTTTCGGACAGCATTCGGTTGCAAGACAATGGAATGAAGCCGTACTTGAAGGAATTAGAAATGACTTTGCCAGGCCAACAGTTCATGCAAGAAATCTTTTTCATACATCCGTGGCCATGTACGATGCTTGGAATGCCTTTGAAGGAACTGGCGAGTTCTACCTTCTAGGCAAAACATTGAACGGCTACAAATGTGTTTATCCCGCAATTGAAGTCCCATCAGATCCTGCAGCTAAACAAGCCGCGCAAGAAGAAGCCATTAGCTTTGCTGTTTACCGTATTATGCAGCATAGATTTGCTAATTCACCTGGTAGTGAAGAAGTAATGTCGATAATAGACGGTTTGATGGATGATCTCGGATATGATCGTTCATTCGAATTCACAAACCTTGAATTTAGCGAACCTGCAGCGTTAGGAAACTACATTGCACAATGCATAATAGAATACGGCCTTATGGATGGTTCTAATGAAGCAAATGGCTATGAAAACTTATTTTATGAACCTGTTAATGACCCATTAGCCCCGGCCGAACCGGGAAACTCTACAATGAGTGATCCAAATAGATGGCAGCCTCTCACTTTAGAAGTATTTATTGATCAAGGAGGAAATGTAATCCCAGGCGCAACTCCAGCTTTTTTAAGTCCTGAATGGGGACAGGTTTTTCCTTTTTCACTTACAGAAGAAGATTTGACCATATATGAAAGAGATGGCGGAGAGTATTGGGTTTACCATGATCCATCTGATCCTCCATACCTTGAAAGCGATGGAAGTGGATTATCTGATGAGTACAAATGGACTTTTTCGCTTGTATCTATTTGGTCGAGTCACCTTGATCCAGATGATGGTGTAATGTGGGATATATCTCCTGGTGCTAGTGGAAATGTGGATATTTCTACATTCCCAGAGCAATTGGAAGATTATCGTGATTTTTATGACACATTCGGTGGTGGTGATCCCGGAACCGGAAGATCAATTAACCCAAAAACAGGTCATCCTTATCCTGAGAATATTGTGCCTCGTGGCGATTATGGGCGAGTTTTGGCTGAGTTTTGCGCCGATGGACCTGACTCAGAAACTCCTCCGGGACATTGGTTCACCATTTTAAATGAAGCAGTACATGATCATCCTGATTTTGAAAGAAAATACAGGGGTGAGGGCCCCGAACTTCCAGATCTGGAATGGGATGTAAAAGCATATTTTTTATTAGGCGGAGCCATGCATGATTGTGCAATAAGTGCGTGGGGTATAAAAGGTTGGTATGATTACACGCGCCCAATTTCTGCTATTCGTTATATTGCAGAAATGGGACAAATCTCAGATGAAAACTTACCAAGTTATCACCCAGAGGGAATACCACTAGAACCAGGGTTTATAGAGTTGGTAGAAGCTGGTGATCCTTTGGCAGGGGCTAGTAATGAGAATGTTGGTAAAATCAAACTTTACGCATGGAAAGGCCCTGATTTTATTGCAGACCCAGATGTAGATGTTGCTGGTGTTGATTGGATTCTTGCCGATAACTGGTGGCCTTATCAAAGACCTTCATTTATAACTC
The DNA here is from genome assembly GCF_040220315.1 of Fulvivirga sp. Taxonomy (GTDB): domain Bacteria; phylum Bacteroidota; class Bacteroidia; order Cytophagales; family Cyclobacteriaceae; genus Fulvivirga. The sequence goes on along the minus strand of NZ_JAVJUY010000250.1, from coordinate 20,462 downwards.
CCCCATTTGCAGGGTATGTTTCTGGACATTCGACTTATTCAAGAGCTGCTGCTGAGGTATTAACATTATTAACTGGGGATGAGTATTTCCCAGGAGGTGTAGGTGAGTTTGAAGCACCAATGAATGAATTTTTGGTTTTTGAAGATGGTCCTAGTGTAGATGTTACACTTCAATGGGCAACTTATAGAGATGCCTCTGACCAAACGAGTTTGTCAAGAATATGGGGTGGTATACACCCGCCTGCTGATGATATTCGTGGGAGAATTATAGGTAATGAAATTGCACAAGATGCATTTCAATTGGCTGATAACTACTTTAACAAACTAGTGACTTCTGTAGAGCCACAGGTAAATCAAACATCGATTACAGTTTACCCAAATCCTTCAAATGAAGTAATCAAAATTTCGGGTAATTTCGAATTAGAAAAATCATTAAGTGTAACTGTTATTGATTTAAATGGTTCTTTCGTTTTGAATAAGCAGATTTATAATACCACTTCTCAAATAGAATTAAACGTTCATGACATCAAACCAGGAACTTACATATTACAAGTCATGTCATCTAAAAAGACATACAAACAAAAACTGATAATCCAGTAATAATTAAAACGCCTCTACTCAGAGGCTTTTTTTACATCCAACCAAACCATAAAAGGTACTGGTATCAAAAGTGTGTCCTGATAGCCTAGTCTTAATAAGTTTTCCTTGGGAACACGACCGTGCTTCTCAGTTGAGATGGAATTTAGTGTATATCCATGTTCTTTTAAAAGTCCATCAAAAGGTTTATAAATATTTGCTTGATACATGATTTCCCTTAATTCAGAATAATCATTCATATCTAGCGATTTATTAGACCTTACTGCATTAATATGATTCATTAATATGTCATCGTATTCTAAAGGATAGCCTATCATCGCTCCTTTCAAGTCAATTGAAATACTATCCAATGCCTTTTTCCAGAGGTAATCTATGTAGTTAATTTCAGATTTTAGAAAAGCAGGATTCGGATTAGAAAACTGATAGTTCATAAACTGAAATGAAGCAGAATCCGCATGCTTACGAAATGCTAATACCCGGCTCACAGAATCCATGGAAAGAGACAATGTAAAATCGTAAGGTGTATGATAATATGTAATAAACTCTCTGTTGCTATCCTGTTGCATCAAAGGCTCGTTTGCCTTTATTGGTTCCCTTTTTGGATTACATGAAGTAATTATTCCCGCCAAAACAAAGGCTGTAAGTATCTGAAAACCAACGAATAGAGTGTGTTTTTTATCTTTTGGCATGGCTGTTGTTTAATCTAATACAGATGTTTCACGTAAAAAGTACATGTTATGAAAACTTTTGGAATCATACTACTACTCGTTTTCTTGATGTTTATTGGTCAATCATATACGCATAATCAAAAAGTAAGATCAAATGATCTTTCTTTAGATCTTTCAACCTATCAAATGCTTATAAAAATCGAGCGCATGCGAAGACCGGATCGTTTTTATAACAAACAACATATTGCATAAAAAAGGAGGCTAAGCCCCCCTTTAAATTATAGATTTATCCAGTCGTTTACTTTCTCTTCCAAAAGCTTTAAAGGTATGCAGCCTGTTTCTAAAACAATATTGTGAAATTGTTTTATGTCAAACTTATCACCCATGTTCTCCTCTGCTTTTTTCCTCAACTCAATAATTTTTAATTGACCTACCTTATACGATAATGCCTGACCCGGATTAGCCATATAACGCTCTATTTCTCGCTCAATAGATTCAGCGCTTTCAGCCTCATTTTCAAGAGAGTATTGGATGGCTTGTTCGCGAGTCCAGCCCTGCGAGTGCATACCAGCATCAACCACCAACCTGATTGCCCTGTGCATTTCTGCCCCTAACATTCCAAAGTATTGATAAGGATCTGTATATAAACCTAATTCTTTACCTAACGATTCAGAGTAGAGAGCCCACCCCTCACCATATGCACTGTACCATAATGTTCTTCTAAACTCAGGTAAATTTTCATTTTCCTGCTGAAGGGAAATTTGATAATGATGCCCTGGTATTGCCTCATGCAGGAATAATGATTCATCGGAATACATGTTATAAGCTTTAACATCAGGAATGGGCACGTAAAATGTTCCCGGACGCGAGCCATCCTTTGAACCGGGATTGTATTCTGCACTAGCTGAAGCTTCTCTAAACGTCTCTGTTCTTTTTACCTGAAATGGTGTTTTTGGTGTCTTATCAAATAATTGAGAAAGTTGAGGCTTCATCTTTTCATGAATGGCGTCAAAATTGGCGATCACCTCCTCCGGCTTTTTAAAAGGTTTTAGCTCAGGTTTATTTCTTACATAACTAAAAAACTCTTTGATGTCTCCTGCAAAGCCAACTTCTTCTTTTACCTTTTCCATTTCAGCCAGAATTCTAGCCACTTCACTTTTACCGAGTTCAAACACTTCATCTGCCGTCATATCAGTAGTAGTATACTTCTTAATTTGATGCTGATAGTAGTCTTTACCAAATGCAAGCGCATCAATACCTGTTGACTCACGACCGGATGTCAAGTACTCTTCATTCAAAAACTTGCTCATTCTTGTATAAAGGGGTTTGATCTGCTCCTCCACCATTTTCTGATAGCTAGCAGAAAGGTTTTCTTTTTCTTCTGCTGTAAACGTGTCTGGAAAGTTGTTTGCTGGTGTATAGAACAAATGGGTTTGATAGTCGCCCGTAGCCAAAGATTCTATCTGAGGAATTATCTTTTTAATCAATGGTTTAGGTAGAACGACATTTTCTTCCATCCCTTTTTTCATATTGGCAATTGCAGTATCGCCCCAAGCGATGTATTGATCCACTCTTTTTAGCCAATTTTCATAGTCTTCCACTGTAGTAAAAGGTTGAGCTGATGTACCACTGGCCAATTGACCGAACATCAAGTTCATAGACCACATCTGATCTATTGGCATCAAATACATAGGGTAGTCCAAATCTTTCAGATTTATTTCGCACTCCCATTTCAATACATCATAGCTAGTTTGCTGGTCATCGGCCAAGCTATCGTAATTATATTTTCCAAGCCCCTCTAAATAAGAACTATAAAAACCTGAAAGGGTGGCTCTAAATTCGGAGGTTAAATTGTTTGGAAGTAGATCATTAAATCTGTTATCTCCAGCGAAAGTGGCATCGATTGGATATAATTTTAGCTTTTGCTCATGGTAATTCTGAAGCAATTCACCAAATGCCAGTCCTGGCTGACTAGTAGCTGACTGGTCTTCCTCACTTTTTTTGCAACTAACCAATATGAGAGCGATTAATAAAAAGCTGTAAAGAGTATTTTTCATCATTATTTTTTTTAATAAGTGGCTAAAGTTAAGCATTCCTTATAATCAATAGCATAAAAAAAGTCCTGACAGTGATGCCAGGACTCCAAACTTAAAACTAGTAATGATTAAAAAGGATATTCGTTCTTAGCAATAACATAATCTGCTATTCTTCTTCTAGTTTCTTTCATATTAATAGGCTCTACTTTTGTAAACCTTTTCAGTCCCATTAACATCATTCTTTGCTCATCACCAGAGGCAAAAGAGTTAATTGCTTCTCTTCCAGCTGCTGCTGACTTCTCAATCGCTTCGTGCAAGTATACTCTCATCATATCAATTTGAGGAGCCATCGCTTCCTCTCCTTTTTGAGAAACTAATTTTTCGACTCTTAGCAAACAAGATTCTGCCACATAACCTTCAATTAACATATCAGCCATGTTCATTAAAATTTCTTGTTCTTCGCCTAATTTTTGCATGAATTTCTGAACTGCCGCACCAGCAACCATTAACCCTGCTTTTTTAAGGTTAACAAGAGCTTTCTTCTCTTTAGCGAACAATGCATCATCTTCAGAAGCTCCAAAATCAGGAATTGACATTAGTTCTTTTTGTACAGCCATGGCAGGTGACATTAAGTCTAAGCTTCCTTTCATCGCACGCTTCATCAGCATATCAATGCAAAGCATCCTGTTAATTTCGTTGGTTCCCTCAAAGATTCTGTTAATACGAGCATCTCTATAAGATCGATCCATCGGGCCTTCTGCCGAGAAGCCCATTCCACCATAAATCTGAACGCCTTCGTCTGCACAGTAATCCAGTACCTCTGAACCATGAACTTTTAATATCGCACACTCAATTGCAAATTCCTCCACAGACTTTAGTTTCGCCTGAGCTTCATCCATACCCTCAGCAATTAATGAATCATAGGCATCATCAATGTTCTGTCCGGCACGGTAGTGGGCCGACTCAGATGCAAATACCATTGTGGCCATTCTGGCTATCTTATGTTTAATAGCTCCAAAATTGGATATTGAAGTTCCAAATTGTTTTCTTTCGTTGGAATAGTTAACAGCTGCGCTAATAATTCCCTTACTACCGCCAATAGCTGCAACACCCAATTTAATTCTACCAATGTTTAGAATGTTTACTGCTATTTTAAAACCATTTTCTCTTTCAGAAAGTAAGTTCTCAGCAGGTACTTTACAATCATTAAAGAAAATCTGACGAGTAGAAGATCCCTTGATACCCATCTTCTTCTCTTCTTCGTTCATGGTAATTCCACCAAAATCTTTTTCTACGATAAAAGCCGAAAGATTCTTGTCATCATCAATTTTGGCGAATACGATGTATACATCAGCAAAACCACCATTTGTTATCCACATTTTCTGTCCGTTGATAACATAATGCTTGCCATCATCAGTTAAAACGGCCTTTGTTTTTCCCGAGTTCGCATCTGAACCTGAATCCGGCTCTGTTAAACAATAGGCCGCCTTCCATGCGCCTGTTGCTAATTTTGGTAAATACTTTTTCTTTTGTTCTTCATTGCCATAGTAAAGTATTGGTAATGTTCCAATACCGGTATGAGCGGAAATTGCGACAGCAAAAGAGTGCGCTGCACCAAAAACTTCTGCTACAAGCATTGAGGTGTTGAAGTTCATCCCGAAACCATCGTAGGCTTCTGGCACACTTGTTCCCAAAAGTCCAAGTTCTCCTGCTTTATCTAATAAGGATGGCATCAACTCCGGATTTTTCATAGAGTCAATCTCATCCAGTTTTGGATGAATTTCCTGCTCGATAAAATCTCTACATGTCTGGGCAATCATTTTTTGTTCTTCACTCCACTCTTCAGGAATGAAAATATCGGCTGCTGCCGTTTCTTTTATCAGAAACTCACCGCCTTTAATGCTAGTTTTAGTTTCGGTTGTTGTACTCATAGTAATTAGTAGTTAATATTTAATAGTAAGACTTGATTTTCGACTTACTTGATTTTTATCATTTATTAAGTTAATGTCTTGAACTATTTCAAAAGCTCATATATTCCAGCAACGCCCTGGCCACCACCTACACACGCAGTTACCATTCCGTATTTCTGCTTTCTTCTTCTCATTTCATCAAATAGTTGTATAGACAATTTAGCTCCTGAGCAACCCAGCGGATGACCTAGCGCAATAGCACCTCCATTCGGATTTAATTTGCTTTGATCAATTCCTAATTCCCTTATCACCGCTAACGATTGAGCAGCAAATGCTTCGTTCAATTCTATCTGATCAATATCATCCAATTTTAAACCAGCAATTTTTAATGCTTTTGGAATAGCCGCCACAGGACCAATACCCATTATTCTAGGTTCTACACCTGCAGCTGTATAGCTCACCAACCTTGCAATAGGCTCAAGATTATGTTCTTTAACCATTTTTTCAGACATCACCATCACAAAAGCTGCACCGTCAGATGTTTGGCTAGAGTTACCTGCCGTCACAGAACCACCAGCAGCAAATACTGGTCTTAACTTACTTAAAGCTTCAACTGTAGTATCTGGTCTTACGCCTTCATCGGTATCTACAACATATTCTCTGGTTTTCTTTTTCAGGTTAGCATCCAAATAAGTTTCCTTCACATTAATCGGAACAATCTGATCCTTGAACTTTCCTTCTTTAATAGCATTAGCAGCTTTCACATGCGAGTTGTAGGCGAATTCATCCTGGTCTTCTCGAGACACCTTATACTCCTTTGCAACTTGCTCTGCAGTTAAACCCATACTTGTATAATACTCAGGGTTTTTTGTTGTGATTTCGTAGTTAAGAGCTGTCTTATGACCCATTACTGGTACTAGTGACATTGACTCTGTTCCTCCGGCAATTATACAGTCTGCCTGACCTGCGTGTATTCTTGCAGCGGCTATATTAATTGCTTCAAGTCCTGAACCACAGTATCTGTTAATCACCATGCCAGGTACTTCAATTGGTAAAGAAAGAAGTGCAATGATTCTACCCATCTGCATTCCTTGCTCTGCTTCAGGCACAGCGTTACCAACAATTAGGTCATCCACTCTTTTAGCATCAAATCCATCGATTGATCCAACCAAGTGTTTGATAACATCTGCAGCCAAATTATCAGGTCTAGTGAATCTAAATCCACCTCTGCCTGCTTTTCCTACTGCTGTTCTATATCCTTTTACTATATATGCATCCATAATTTTAGTAGTTAATCATTTGTAGTAATAACAAATCTTAGTTCCTTAATGGTTTTCCAGTTGTTAAAATGCTTTGAATTCTTTCTAACGTTTTCTTCTCGCCTGTTAGAGATAAAAAGGCTTCTCTTTCTAAATCAAGAAGATATTGTTCTGTAACTTCTTGTGGGTAAGATAAATCTCCACCACACATTACATAGGCTATTTTATTAGCAATCTTTAAGTCGTGGTCTGAGATATAGTTCCCCATCCTCATTCCATTAACACCTGCCATAAAAAGTGCCATACCTGTCTTTCCTTGAACCTTGATATTACTTGCCTGAACTGGCATAGTATAACCAGCATCGGCCAACTCTATTACTGTGGCTTTCGCATCAGCTATTTGTCTATCAATATTTAACGTAATTCTATCTTGTGGTCGTAAGATGTGCATACCTCTAGCCTCTTCAGCTGAAGTAGCTACTTTGGCTGTTGCAATATTCATAAATGCATTTTGCAGATCGTTTAGAACAACATCGCCCGTCTGGATTCCATCAGAAACTCTTTTTGTAAGTTCTTTTGTTCCTCCTCCACCTGGGATTAAACCAACACCAACTTCCACTAAACCTATGTAGGTCTCAGCTGCTGCCTGCACCACATCAGCATGCATTGTCATTTCACAACCACCACCAAGTGATAGCCCATGAGGTGCAACCACTACTGGTACAGAAGAATATCGCACTCTCATCATCGTGTTTTGGAAGTGACGAATCATAAAGTCTACTTCATCAAATTCCTGCTCAATGGCATACATAAATACCATTCCAAGATTTGCCCCTGCGGAGAATTGAGCTCCCTGATTACCAATTACTAATCCTCGGTAATCTTTCTCAGCCATATCTATGGCTTTGTTAATTCCTTCCACCACTTCACCGCCCAGCGTATTCATTTTTGTGTGGAATTCAATGCCTATAACATCATCGCCAAGATCGAATATTGTTGTGCCTGAGTTAGACCATAACACTTTACTTTCTCTGATATTATCAAGTATAATGTACTCATCTGCACCAGGAACTGGCTTATAAGATTTCGATTCAATGTCATAATAATGCCGGACACCATCTTTAGCAGTATAGAAGGTTTTGATGCCCGCATCAAGCATGTCATAAACCCACTTATTCGGTTTATAACCCATTTCTTCCATTTGCTTGATCGACTTTTCAATACCGATGGAGTCCCATGTTTCGAAAGGGCCCAATTCCCAACCAAATCCTGCACAAACAGCGTCATCAATTTTATAAAGCTCGTCAGCTATTTCAGGTATGCGGTTTGTTACATATTTGAAAAGTGCAAAAAATGAATCTCTGTAAAATTCTCCAGCTTTATCTTTTCCAGCCAACAAGGGCTTAAATCGATCTTTTAAGTTTTCAATAGGCTTGGTTGCTTCTAATGTTCCAAAGGAAGCTTTCTTCTTAGGTTCGTATTCAAGCGTTTCGAGATTCAATGTAAGAATCTCAGTTTTACCTTTGGCATCTTTGGTTTTCTTATAAAAACCTTGGCCTGTTTTATCTCCTAGCCATTTGTTCTCCATTAATTTACCTACCACATCAGGAAGTTTGAAGGTGTCCCTTCCTTCGTCATTTGGCAAACCTTCATATAAGTTGGTGGCTACTTTTACAAGTGTATCTAAACCTACAACATCAGATGTGCGGAATGTTGCAGATTTTGGTCTTCCAATAACTGGACCTGTAAGTTTATCTATTTCATCTACATTCAAACCAAGTTTCTGCATCGACTCAATTACCTTGAGTATCGCATAAATACCAACTCGGTTTGCTATAAATGCAGGCGTGTCTTTAGCCAACACTGTTGTTTTTCCTAAGAATAAATCCCCATAGTGCATCAAGAAATCCGTGATTTCTGGATCAGTTTTAGGCGTTGGAATAATTTCTAATAAGCGTAAGTAGCGCGGAGGGTTAAAGAAGTGCGTGCCGCAGAAATTCTTTTGAAAATCTTCACTTCTGCCTTCTAACATTAAATGAATTGGAATACCAGATGTGTTTGATGTAATTAATGTACCTGGTGTTCTATGTTTTTCAACTTGTTCAAATACCTTTTTCTTAATTTCCAGATTTTCAACCACTACCTCAATCGTCCAATCGTAATCTTTGATTTTGGACATATCATCATCGAAGTTTCCGAGTGCTATTCTGCTGGCAAAATTCTTATCGTATAATGAGGCAGGTTTTGAATTTAATGTAGAATTGAAAGCATCATTAACAATTCTGTTTCTTACCGCTTTATCTTCGAGTGTTAGACCCTTTTTCTTTTCTTGATCGTTCAGCTCACGCGGAACAATATCAAGCAATAAAACATCTACACCTATGTTAGCAAAGTGACATGCAATTCGAGATCCCATAATTCCGGATCCTAAAACAGCTACTTTTCTTATTCGTCTAGTCATTAGATTATTTATTTGCGTTATCGTAAACTTTATTCTTATCTATTATTTCGTTGATGTCATTAATAACATCGAAAAATACGTTCAGTTTGGATTCTGGTATTCTCTCTCTCACCTGATTGTTAAATGAAAGTACCGTATTACGTGAAACTTCTTTTTTCCGCTTCCCTTCTTCCGTTAAAAATATTCTCACCGATCGGCCATCGTTCTCATCCGGCTTTCTATATATAAGGCCTTTTTCTTCCATGTTTTTTAAAACACGTGTTAAGCTCCTTGATTCCAAGCCCATGAGTGGTGCTATTTTAGTTGCCTGAGTGCCTTCTTTTGAACTAATATTAAGAAGAACAAAGCCAATAGACGTGGTGATGTCTTGCTTTACTGCCTGCTGGTTATACATGCGAGAGATGGCATGCCATGCAGACTTAATATTATGATCAATTGTTTCCTCTCTTTTCATATTCGTAACCTTCAATTCAATCGTTTGCTTTGAAGGATAACAAATATAAAAAAATTTAGTATGCATGCATACTAAATTAGATTAATTTTTCATGTCAATATAATGAAATTTTATCTGTTTGTAACCTTCACTTCAAGAAGCCGTTTTACCTAAGACTCCAATGTATTGAACTATTATGCATAGTCCGGAACTCTTAAAAGGCACATTACAAACCATTATACTAAAGCTTTTGGCTGATAATGGTAAGATGTATGGTTATGAAATAACTCAAAAAGTTAAATCTCTCTCCGATGGTAAGTTAGTATTAACAGAAGGTTCTTTGTATCCCACATTACACAAGCTGGAAGCCGAAGGTCTGCTTTCTACAGAAAAAGTAAGTATGGGCAAACGCATTAGAAAATACTACCTGCTTACACCAGTTGGTAATAGTACTGTTTCTCAAAAAATTGAAGACTTCGAAGCCTTCATCAGTACAATGTTTAATGTACTACAGATTAAGCCTGCTTATTAATGTTCCTAACCAACGAGCATATAAACTACATTGCTAAGGATATTCAGTATCGAGGAATTGTTGATGAAGACCTTGGCGAGGAACTGCTGGATCATATATGCACATTGGTGGAGGAAAAAATGCAATCCGGCATTCGCTTTATTGAAGCCTATGATGAGATTATAAAAGAATTTGGAAATGAGGAAAAACTCGTTTCACTACAATCCCAAACTATACAATACTCGAATAACAACACGAAAATCATGATTAGAAATTATTTCAAAATTGCTTTCAGAAACCTGGTTAAGCACAAGTTTTATTCTGCCATAAACATTATTGGCCTGGCCGTTGGGGTTGCCTGTAGCCTCTTAATTTACCTGTTTGTTCAAAATGAGCTCAATTATGATGATTTTCATGTAAATGGAAACAACATCTATCGGATAGAGAGATATGGTAAAATCAATGGAAATGAATTTAAGTATCCTACAGCACCTGCTCCCTTTGGCTTCACTGCGGTTGAAGAAATACCGGAGGTTGAACAAGTAGTAAGGTTCCGAAACAGAGGTACATACTTGGTAAAGACACCAGAATCGAATGAAAGTATAAAAGAAGACCATTTGATCTTCGCAGATTCAACACTGTTTGACTTGTTTACTTTTAAGGTAATTGAAGGAGATAAAACAACAGCACTGGTAAGACCTTATACTGTGGCCATTAACAAATCAACTGCTAATAAGTATTATCCTGGTGAAAGCGCATTGAATAAGACTTTGATTATGGATGGTAATGAGTCATTTGAAATAACGGCTGTTTTTGAAGATATCCCAAGCAACTCACACATACAGTTTGACTTTTTTATGTCCATGTCCACTATTCAAAATGAAGCTGGTAACAACATGTGGCTGAGCAACAATTTTTACACGTATATAAGGGCTGCTGAAGGCGTTGAAAGTAATGGCCTTGCATTAAAGCTTTCTGATTTCTATGGTAGAAAAGTAGAGCCCCAGCTCAAAGAGTTTTTAGGTGTTGGCATTGAAGAATTTGCAGCGTCAGGCAATGAAGTGATTTTGGAATTGAAACAATTAGAAGATATTTATCTAAAGTCTGACTTCATTTTTGACATTGGCAAAACAGGCAATCAACAAAGTGTATACCTTTTTATTGCCATTGCCATCTTTATCCTGGCATTAGCGTGCATAAACTTTATGAACCTATCAACTGCAAGATCTGCTAACAGGGCAAAAGAAGTTGGCGTTCGCAAGGCATTGGGGTCATACAAATCTCACTTAGTACGACAATTTCTTACTGAATCTATTATTATGAGTTTAATGGCTGTAATTGTAGGTTTCATACTGGTAATAATTCTATTACCATTCTTTAATCTAATTGCTGAAAGAAGCCTAACCATTCCTTTTGGTGACCCCCATTTCATCTTGTCAGTTCTTGGTGGTGCTATTGTTATTGGAGTTATTGCCGGAATTTATCCAGCCTTTTTCCTTAGCTCTTTCTAACCTATAAATACCTTGAAGGGAAAATTAGCACAGGGCGCAGGAAGTTCAATTCTCCGAAGTTCGCTTGTTGTATTCCAATTCTTCATCAGTATACTTTTGATAATAGGCACCATCGCCATACAGAAACAGTTGAATTTTATTCAAAACAAAAAGATTGGTTTCAATAAAGAACAGGTGATTTTAGTAAATGACACCTATATGTTGGGTGACTCCAGAGAAACATTTAAAAATGAGGTTACCCAGTTAGGCAATGTAGTTTCGGCTTCTTATAGCGGTTTTATTCCGATTAACGGCTATAACAGAAATGATAATGTTTACTGGAAGAAGGGACTCTCGCCTGATGAGTCGAATACGATTAGCACCCAAATGTGGAGTGTAGATAGTGACTATATACCAACCATGGGTATGGAATTGATTGAAGGACGAAATTTTGACAAAAACATCGCGTCTGATTCAAACGCAGTAATTTTAAATGAACAGGCGTTAAGAGTTTATGGGTTCAGCCCGGGTGATGAAAGAGCTATTGTGACTTATAGCTACAATAATAATACCGGGGCCGTGTTATCTGATGAGTTTGAAGTTTATAACGTTATTGGCGTGGTTAAAGATTTTCATTTTGAATCACTCAAAGAAAATATTGGTCCTCTGGCGCTTAGATTAGGTAGCAGCACTGGCGTTATGTCTGTTCGGTTATCAACAAACGATTTTTCAAATTCAGTGAAACAAATTGAAGATACATGGAAAAAGGTTGGGGCTGGATTGCCATTTAACTATCATTTTCTTGATGACAAGTTTGCAAAAATGTATGCTGAAGAATCAAGGTTGGGCGTGGTTTTTGGTATTTTTTCTGCACTGGCAATATTCATTGGATGTTTAGGACTGTTTGCATTAGCCACTTTTATGGCTGAACAAAGGGTTAAAGAAATAGGGATAAGAAAAGTGTTAGGAGCAAGTGTCAACTCAATTGCACTGATGCTTTCAAAGCAATTTACACTTTTAGTGCTTGTTGCGTACTTCATAGCCATCCCGGTTGCATGGTATGGCATAGACCTGTGGTTGAACAGTTATAACTACAAAATTTCAATTAGTGCTGAACTTTTTATAATAGCCGGTGCCCTTGCCTTTTTAATTGCATTAATAACCGTAAGTTATCAGGCAATAAAAGCCGCCATGAGCAACCCTGTAGATTCATTAAAAAGTGAGTGATTAAAGCAAGCCGTCTCTAATGCATTTGGCCACTAACTCGGTGATATTCTGACAATCGGTTTTAGCCAAAATGTTTTTACGGTGTGTATGAACGGTGTGTTCACTGATAAACAGTTTTTTCGCTATTTCAGATGTAGAGTGACCCAAGGAGAGCAGCCTTAAAATGTCTCGCTCTCTGTGGCTGTATTTGTTCTCCAATAAGTGTTGCGAGTAGTTTTTATAATAAATGGTTTCGTATTCGTCATTTGCATTGAGAATTAATGCCGTTGATTTCATTGGAATACGGTCTCCTGAACCCGTAACAGAATAATGTGCTAACCCAATTACCGGTTTGCCCTCATCATCAAAATACATGGGTGTGGTGTGTTGAGTAACGTTCAGATATTTATCTTTTGAGTTTTTAATGCTATAGTTCCATATGTAGCTGACTCTTTTTCTGTCTTCAAATGGGATTTCGTCTAATGTAAACTCCATTAACTCAGAAAGTACTTTTAACCAGATGTTGGCTTCGTCAGGATGGTACCTGCTCCACCAATAGGTCATTCCTTCATCCTCCATTTTCTTACGGTCTAGGCCAGTAGCATAAGAGAAGTTCTTACTTACAAATTCAAATGACCTTTTAGTAGTGTTAGTTATGCAAAAAAACATGGCACTTGGCGGAATGAGTTTGTCCAATTCCTTTAACCTCTGGATGTGTGTTTCTATTACATCGCCCTTAAGCTCTTTAATTGTTTCAAAAACTTCATCATAGATGTTTACAAATTCTGGATTCTGCATGTCAAATTTTTTAACAACGTATCATACTTATTGTTTGAACATCAATTAGACGCCCAAATAATACTTTTACCAATATTCTAGACTGACCAATTCAATGACTCAAAGAGTAAAAGGGATGAATTAGATTCTTTGATTACCGAATCATTTTTTATTCAACATACAAGCTAAAAAGTTTTGATTAGAAAAGAAACAGATAGCAAAAAAGTTGAATATTTATTCTACTAAATACTCTTTATCCTTTTGCTGGCTTTCCGTTTTAATCTCCTTCAGCATTTGTTTCGCGTTTTTCAATTCTTTTTTAAGGTGCTCTACTTCTTGCAGTAACTCGTTTCGCTGACGTTCCATTTCTTCCTGTGTTGCCTGAAGCTCTTCAGCGTTTTGCCTTAATTCTTCATCCTGCGCACTTAGTGCAGCCGCCTTCTCCTGTGCTTCTTCCAATAGGAGACGTGTTCTTTCAGCTATTTTTTTACTTGATAAAATGTTTGCAATACTTTCTGAAACCCTATTAACAAATCGAATTTCCAAATTTGTAAAATTCTGAAAAGAAGCTAACTCTATAGCCCCCATCACCTGCTCGTTGATCATGAGAGGAACAATAATCACATTTCTTGCAGTTGCTTCACCGAGCCCAGAGGTTATTTTAATATAATCTTCAGGAACTTCTTTTAATAGGATATAAGATTTTTCCAATACAGATTGACCTACCAAACCCTGACCAACTTGTATCTTTTTGGTCACATATTTCTTTTTGTTGTAAGCATAAGTGGCCACCGATTCCAGACAATTTTCTTCTTCGTTTATGACATATATTGCTCCCTGATTTGCTCCAAGATAGTTTACAAGCTGAGAAATTATTTCATCACCCAGCTCAGAAATATTATCTGTATTATTTTTTAAGATTTCTCCGAACGTGGCCATCCCTTCGTTTAACCAGTTAATACTTTTTTGTTGTTTATCAGCATCAACCAATTGGCCCTTCATGTTAATAATTGCCGAAGCCAATACATCTTCCTTAAATTCCTCCTTGTACTCTATATTTAAATTGCCCTTTCCCAGGTCTTGAGCAAATTGGACAGCCGCCCTAATTCGATCAACCAGATTATTAAGTGCATTCTTAGCATCTGCTATTTCATCTTTTGTTCTCACTATCATATTATCTGGAAATGAGCCGCGCGATAAGCTTACAAGTGCAGACTTGATTTCGTTAATTGCTTTGGTTAACAGTTCTGCATAAAATATAACCAAAATAAGACCTACGATCACTTGAAGCGCTAGCAAGGCAAATAGCGTTATTAGCGCTTGTCGAACCATCGTATGGTTCTTTAGCTTTACTGCTTCTGTCAATCCTGACAATACATTCTCGAGAGATTGAAAATTTTTATCAATTGCGCCTCGCAGGCCACTTTTTGAGTCTAGCCCAATTTTGGTTTCAAGTTCGATAATGTAATTAAACTGAGACTGGTATTTTTTAAGACTATTTTTTATTTCGGTTTTACCTTCATCCTGTTTAGTGGAGTCTACTTGAGAAGAAAGTGCGGCTATTCCATTGTTAAACTTTGATCTGTATTTCAAGTCTTTTCTTAGAAAAAAATCCTTTTCATGTCTTCGCAGCATGAGCATGCTTGCTTTCTCATAGGGATAATTCGAATCCTCTACTGCATGAATTGCTTGCCTAAGTTTTCCTTCAACGCCATAGTCCTGAAAGCCTCTTTCAGAAAAAGCGAGAATCAGGCTTTTTACATTTTTATTATAGACGATTAGTTTACTCCGCAATGAATCAAGATTCTTTTTATTTGACTGGATATTAAAATAATCGTGACTTGTAATCTCATCGAGTTCATTAAGAATAAAAACATATTCATTATCGTATGAGTCTAGCCATTCGCTTTTATTTTTTTTTAAAAACTCCTCTTTCTTAAACCCTCTATCAGAAAACTCCTGAATGTCTCTTGACATTTTAAGGGCTGCCACATTAAGGCCATTGATTCTATCTGACAGTTCATTGTAAGAAATGATATTTTGTATACTTGAAATACCTGCTGAAATTATCCAGACAGACATTAGAAGGATAGAACCAAAAGCAAATAGCAGCTTAAATCTTATCGGCAGTTTTTGAATCCAGGTTTTCATAGTTAATGGTATTAGGATTCAAAATAACAGGTAATTACTTCTGTATGATTTCTCGATTTGATTAAGTAATAATTAAGATATTATTATGTGTGTTTCACGCTGCTCGAAATCAGCTAGTTACAAAAAAACCCTGACGATAATCGTCAGGCTTTTACCAATAGGTCAAGGGATGAATTACTTCACTGGAAACCCGCGGTCTCTCATCAAAGCTTCAATCTGCGCATCGCGGCCTCTGAATTTTCTGTATGCTTCTGCAGGATCCATTGAGTTTCTTGGGGCAAATAAATATTTTACTAATTTCTCAGCAACTTCTTTATCATAAAACCCGCCAGGAGCTTCTTTAAAAGCTTCGGCTGCATCGGAAGTTAATACATCAGCCCACATGTACCCATAATATGCAGCCGCATAACCTTCGCCAGAAAATACATGACCAAAGTGTGGTGATCGGTGACGCATCACTAATTCTTCTGGCATATTAAGTTTTGTCAATGTCTCTTTCTCGAATGAATCCGGGTCAATACCTTCTGGGTCAGAAGTGTGATAGTACATATCCATTAATGCTGAAGCCAGATACTCCGTAGTTGAAAATCCTTGATTGAAGGTTGAGGCGTTATTAATTTTCGCAATTAGCTCCTGTGGCATTGCCTCACCAGTTTCATGATGTACTAAAAAGTTGTTGGTTACCTCATCTGTGGACAACCACCTTTCCAACAATTGAGACTGGAATTCAGTGTAATCCCTTACTCCACCATTCAATGTAGGATATTCTACATTTGATGAAAGAGCATGAAGTGCATGACCAAACTCATGGAAAAAAGTGTTGGCATCATCCCAAGATACAAGCACTGCATCTCCTGGTGCGGGTTTAACAAAGTTTGAATTATTTGAAACGAGTACGGTTTCTTTCCCTTCGAAAGTGGTGTGACTTCTATAGGAGTTAGCCCATGCTCCAGATCTTTTTCCTTGTCTTGCAAATGGATCTAAGTACCATAAACCGATATGATCTCCCGTAGTTTTATCCGTTACTTCCCAAACTTTTACATCTTCATGGAACACAGGCACTGAACCTTCAGACACAGGAGTAAATCTAAAATTAAACAACTCACCAGCAACAAAGAACATGGCTTCTCTAAGTTTATCAAGTTGTAGATATTGCTTTACCTCATCAGAATCTAAGTCATATTTATCTTGCCTAACTTTTTCTGAATAATATCTATAGTCCCACGGTTCAATGGTAATATTATCACCATTTTTATCTGCAATAGCTTGCATGTCTGCCACTTCTTCATGCACTCTTGCAATAGCAGCCGGCCAAACAGACTCCATCATTTCCATGGCATTTTCTGGTTTTTTGGCCATTCGGTTTTGCAACCTCCATTCTGCGTAATTATCATGGCCTAGTAATGCCACGCGCTCATCTCTTAACTTTTAGATATCTGCAATAATCTGATTGTTATCATGCTCGCCACCATTATCACCGCGCGAGTAATAATTTCTCCACACTTTCTCCCTTAAATCTCGTTCTGTTGAATAGGTTAAAAAAGGATCCATAGACGAGCGCGTATTCACAACAGCATACATCCCTTCCTTGCCTCTGTCAGCTGCCGCCTTAGCTGCTGAGTTTATGTAAGACTCTGATAAACCACCTAGTTGATCTTTGTTCAAGAATGTTTCGTATGATTCTTCATCGGCCAAAACATTGCTCGCAAATGTTGTATAAAGAGATGATAACTCTTTATTGATCTCCGCATAGCGCTTTTTAGACTCTTCATCCAAATCTGCTCCGTTCATTGCGTACCCTTCGTAAGTTAATTGCACTAATCTTTGCTCTTCAGGTGACCTTGGCTCTTTTTGAGTTTGCTCATAAACTGTTTTAATTCTTTGAAACAACTTTTCGTTTTGTGTGATTTTTGAACTGAACTCTGAAATAATTGGAGCCATTTCAGCCTGTATTTCTCTGAATTCTGGAGTAGACATGTTGCTACTCCAAATTCCATAATAAACAAACACTCTGTTTAATTCATCGCCAGCACTCTCCAAGGCAACAATTGTATTCTCAAATGTGGCCGGTTCCGTATTATTGGCGATTTTATCAATCTCTTTAAGGTTTAGTCTCATACCCTCGGTTAATGCCGGCTTTAAGCTGTCGAGGTTCATTTGATCAAAAGCAGGAAGACCGCCATATGGGCCAGACCATTCTTTTAGAAGCATGTTATCAGTGGTAAATTCTTCTTCTATTGACTCTGAGCTTTGTGAACAGGCTGTACAGGCTACAGCCGTTACAATAGCCAGATAGGTTGTAAACTTTTTAAAATTCATTGTAAGAATATTTGGTTTTTGGAAAGTTAAAAATTACCTAATGATATAAACAGGATATTTTTATGAGTGGTTGTTTTTGGATCTTTTTACTATTTCTCTAGTTATAGCTGCCACTTTAAATGGTTCAGAACCTTTCAAAAGTAAATCAATTGAGATATTATCTATGGTTCCAAATTTCAAGTAGCTATCCCAAATGTAAGAAATATAGCTAGAGGGTGTTTCTCCCCAACGATTATCCTCTGCCTTTCGGTTCAAAAAAGTGTTTTTGTTTATAGTTATAAATATTTTAAAGTCAATCAAAGAGCGTATTTCCAGGCTGTGGTAGATTAAAAAGCCTTCAACAATTAGGTGTGTATATTTCTTTGATTGTTCAATTAATGTTTTTTTAAGTGCACTGAAGTCTATGCCATCTGGATGTTCCCAGTCAACAATCCCGTTATAAATTGGCAAATCTGATTGAGGATAGGTAAAATCATCTTGTGAAATAATCTTTACTTCATTAATACCTAGCTGATTACGAAGTTGATTTGCCAGTGTAGTTTTACCCGACCGGCTCACTCCGCCAATTCCAATGATCATTGTGAAGAATAAAGTGAATCTATTTCCGCTTTATATATAGTGGAAATTATTTTTCGCTTTAGCTTCAATGTTGGAGTCAGTTCACCAGAGTCGATTGTCCATGCAGTAGGCAATAACCTGATTTTTTTAATTTTCTCAAATTGTGCAAATGATTCATTTAACCGATCTACTTCTTTCTGAAATTTCTTTAGCACCTTCTCATTTGTAATCATTTCAGAATCGGTTGTATATTTTATTTTCTTTATTTGGCACCAATCTTTCAACACATCAAATGCCGGCACAATTAAAGCAGATGGAAATTTTTCACCTTCACCAACAACCATCACCTGCTCAATGATATTAGATTCTTTAAATTTATTCTCAATCGGCTGAGGTGCTATATATTTTCCTCCTGATGTTTTAAATATTTCCTTTTTACGATCGGTTATTTTAAGGTATCTACCTTCTACCATTTCTCCAATATCACCAGTATGAAACCAGCCATCTGAATCCAAAACTTCAGCCGTTGCATCAGGTCTATTGAAATACCCCATCATCACATTCGGGCCTTTTGCTAAGATTTCACCATCTTCTCCAAATTTCACTTCTACTCTAGGTAGTAATGGTCCTACACAGCCTATGCGAACATCTTTTGGATCATCTCTTGTAAAGCTTATACCGGGAGAAGTTTCAGTAAGGCCATATGCCTCCAAAATTTTTATTTTTGCAGACCAAAAAACCCGTGCCAATCTAGGTTGAAGAGCCGCAGCCCCTGAAACTATAAATTGTACATTACCGCCAAGTGCTTCGCGCCATTTGCTAAAAATTAGTTTATTGGCCAATGCCAGTTGCACATTATAGAAGAACCCGTTGGACTTATTGGGCTCATACTTATCACCAAGATTTAATGCCCAAAAGAAGAGTTGTTTTTTTACACCCGTTAACGAATATCCTTTCGCCACAATTTTATCATATACTTTTTCTAACAAGCGTGGCACGGTAGCAAAAAACTGAGGCTTAACTTCTTTAAGATTGTCTCCAATGGTATCCATGCTTTCAGCATAATAAATACTAACACCAAGCCGCATGTAGGTATACAAACCCGTTCTTTCAAAAATATGGCAAAGAGGTAAAAAGCTTAACGTACGATAACCTTTTTCTACATTCGGGAAAATTTCCTCGACAGAAGCTGAGTTAGAAAGTATGTTTTTATGAGTGAGCATTACTCCTTTAGGATTACCTGTAGTTCCTGAAGTGTAAATTATTGTTGCCAAGTCCTCCAAATTAATTGCACTTCTTCGCAAGCTAATTTCATTTAGATCATTTTCGCTGGGCTCAATGAATAGTGTTTTCCAATAATTGAATGTATCATTTTCATCAAAGCAATACAGTTCTACCGGCTTATTCAGTTTTTCTTTTACACTTTCGATTTTCTCACATATTTCAATATCACCACAAAAGATTCTTTCTATGGAGGCATCATTTATAATAAAAGCGTAATCATCTGGTGTAGAATTTGGGTACATTGGTACACCAATGGCGCCCAATTGGTTTACTGCAAAATCTGTTATTACCCATTCCGGTCTATTAAATGATACAATTCCTATCTTATCATCTTTTTTAACACCCTTACCAATTAGTCCATTGCTTAATAGGTCGACAGTGTTTTTAAACTCCTGAGTAGATATTTTTTGCCATTTTCCGTCCACTTTACATGCCAGGGCATCATCAAGGGGACATTCTTTCAATTGATAATCAAGTATATCAAACAGACGGTTTATCTCCATTTTACAATTTATTTAGAGATTAAATTAAGAAAAAAAGTAGAGACCTTAGTATATCTAGTTAACAAGCTGCTCGCCAGCATCAAAATCGCCCCTCAATTCCCTGAATCGCTTACGTGCCTCAGCAATAAACACGCTACCCGGATATTTTGTTAAAAAGTTTCTATAATATTCCATGGCTTTTTCTTTTTCACCGAGATGTGTGTCATAAATGTCACCTATAGAGAAATAGGCATCATCGCTTAAAATATCACTTCCGTAGTACTCTACAATTCTTTCAAGTAGTGAAATAGATTCTAAAAA
>NZ_JAVJUY010000249.1:0-6868 GCF_040220315.1 Fulvivirga sp. | reverse complement strand
TTACAATTAAAGTGAATGCACTGATGAAAAAAGTTAACCAAATATTAAATTCAATATTGGCTATTGAATATAGTGAATTGAGTCTAATGTCAGAAAAGAGAACAACCATTATGATAGGAACTAATTGCCCTAGTAGCTTATAAATTGGCTTCATTGGGATAAGGTCGTCTCTAATTCCAATAATAAAAAAGATAGTCAGAGCACTAAAGAGGTAATTATAACTGCTGTCTGAGTTGAACCAAAATATTAGTGAGAAGGCTGCTCCTATATAAATGGGGATACCACCCATACTCGGAGTCCTAAATTTGTGAATTTTTCGCTGATCAGGAGAATCGAGTATCTGTTTCCACTCTAACGCCCTAATGGCTATAGGGAATAAGAAATAGGTTAGTACTAATGAGGAAAGAAGATATCTAAGCAGTTCAATAGCTAGTAAGCGTTTTCATCTCCTCTTATAAGAGTAAGAATAGTTAAGATAATAATCTTCAAATCTAGAAATAAAGACCAATTTTCAATGTAAAACCGGTCAAATTTAACTCTGTTTTTCATAAAACTAACGTCAGGGGTTTCCCCTCTATAACCCTTAGCTTGTGCCAAACCAGTGATTCCAGGTTTAACAAAATGTCTCGCCATGAAACGCTCAACTTTTTTCGAATATTCTTTGGTATGATGCAGCATATGAGGCCTTGGGCCAACCACTGACATAGTACCTAAAAGGACGTTAAAAAACTGTGGTAGCTCGTCCAAACTGGTTTTTCGTAAAAATGCACCCACTCTGGTAACACGTTCATCACCTTGTGTTGCTTGCTTAATATCTGCGCTTTTATTACTTCGCATAGTTCTGAATTTCCAGCACCAGAAGTCATTGTTACTTTTTCCTGATCTTATTTGCTTAAAGAAAATACCTCCCTTTGAATCTAGTTTGATGGCTAAAGCTATAATTGGGAATAGCCAGCTAAAGACACCAACAATAACTATCAAAGAAAAAAGAATGTCAAAAGCTCTTTTTACTATTCTGTTTTTCTGAAATTCAAGCGGAAAGGATGTTACATTTAAAATAGGAATGCTATCATAGCTTTCAATTTCTAATCCTTTGTTTTGAAAGCCTCTAAAATCGGCAATGAGCTTAACTTTAATAAAGTTTTTTTCACCAAAAGAAATAATGTTTTGTATTGACGAATATTTAACATAGGGCAGGCAGCAATAAATTTCGTCTACTCTATTAGTTCTTACAAAATATTTAAGGTCTTCTATTTTTCCCTGTATTTTATTATTTGTGGCGTTATCAAAGAAGCCTAAAAATCGAAATCCAAACTCAGGGTGTAGTCTGAAAAACTTCTGTAGCTCTTCAGAAATATCACCATAACCTACCACAACAACATTCCTATAGTTATAACCAAACTTTCTATAGAGTCTTATTGAGTATATGAATATAACCCTCCACACTAATATTAGAATTGGAAATACTACATAGGTAATTATCAGTTGTTGGCGAGAGTATGTTAATTGATTAATAAAAACGAGTACGGCCGAAACAGAAAAAAGCTGTACGACAATAAATCTTACAATGGTTCGAAGTATTTCGGATAATTTTGAAATACGTGAAATTCTAAAAGGTTTGCCAAGAAATGAGAGTACTACCCAAGTTATATTAGTAAATAAAAGGATATTTGAATATGGGAAAGTAGAGAGTCCTTGTAATGTGCCAAAACTAAACTTATAGGCTAGAATAAATGATATATTCAATAGCAGCGCATCAACGATGAATACAATTATGTCAATATATTTCGAATACCTGTGCTGCATTATTTACTTAGACTAGCGTGCAAATTTAAATTAATAAAAAAACATAATAAAATTTAAATTTAAAAATGTACTATTCTTAAAGCAATCGTTTGCATAAATGCAAGAGAAAACGTTAAACTTAATACATATTGCGGTTCTATTACCCCATTACAATGATCCTGACGGGCTTAATGCAACGCTTAAAAGTCTTGACAAAGGCAATTATGCATTACAACTTGTAGTAGTAGATGACGGTAGTTTTACAAGGTATGTCCCGAAGAAGGCAGAGATAGAAGCCAAATTCAAACATTATGGAGGGGTTGTCAATGTTCATTTATTGAAGTTAGAATCAAACCAAGGTGTTGAATATGCATTAAATTTTGGTCTGGAATTTATTTTTAATTCTTTGAAAGCAGACTATATATTACGAATAGATTGTGGCGATTTGTGCATTAATAATCGCATCCAAAAGCAAGTAGAATTTTTAGAAAATAATAGTGAGATTGATTTGGTAGGGTCTTGGGTGAAGTATTCTGATGATAATTCCAATTATCTTTATACGCTGAAACTACCTTTAATTCATGAACAATTAGTTAAAAAAAGGTTTATTCGAGTCCCATTTATTCATTCAGCTGTTTTAGTTAAATATGAAGCTTTTAAAAGAATTGGACTTTACTCGACTGACTTCAAAGCTGCGGAAGATTATGAAATATTTATGCGTTTTATTAATAATGGAATAACAGCTAATCTACCCGAGGTACTAACGGAAGTGAAATGGAGGCCTTATGGAATTTCTGTTAAAAAGCGCAGAAAACAATTGCGTAATAGATTTATGCTACTTATCAAGTACAGAGAAAGCAACATTTATTTTATTGTAGGCTTAATCAGAGTTATTTTTTTGATGGTAATACCATATTCTATTCTTACAAGTGTAAAAAAACAAGTGTATAAATGAAAGTGCTACATGTTGTAGAACCTTTTTCATCAGGTATAATTACTTTTATTATTAACCTTATTAAGTCACAACCTGACAATGAGCATATTGTTTTTCATGGTACAAGAACAACAAATGATAATATTCAGTCTGTAAGAAATAGATTTCCAAAAGGGGTTAAGTTCATTATTTGGAAGAATGTGGGTAGATCAATCAACCCAATTAAAGATAGTTTAGCAACCATCGAATTATTCAACTATTTGCGCAATAATAAGTTTGATGTCATTCATTTACATTCTTCTAAAGCTGGTTTTATAGGAAGGTTTATAGGCAAAATTTTAGGGCTGAAAAATATTGTTTACACGCCAAATGGCGCCTCATTTAGTAGACAAGATATTAATTCTACCTTAAAAAAAACTTATGAATATCTGGAACTAATTGCCAGTAAGTGGTCAGGCATAGTTGTATGTTGTGGAAAATCTGAAGGAGATGCTTATGTGAGAATTGGGGTTAATAATACATTTATAAATAATGGTATTGAAATCTCTGAAGGTATTACTAAAACAATTCAAAGCCCTTTGATTGTTGGAAATGTAGGAATCATCACAGAGCAGAAGAACCCAGAGTTATTTTTCAAGATTGCAGAATATTTTAAAAATGATGATCGTATTGTTTTTAAGTGGATAGGAGATGGTGACAGAAAGATGATAGCGCATAGCATAAGTAATGTAACTATAACCGGGTGGCTTGGTGAACAGGAATTACAAAATGAGTTAAAGCAATTAGATTTATACTTATCTACATCACTTTGGGAAGGACAACCATTTGCAGTAATAGAGGCAATGAACTTTGGTAAGTGCCTTATTCTTAAAAAGTGCATTGGAAATGTTGATTTAGTTGCCAATGAAGAAAATGGATATTTATTTGAAACCAAGAAGGAGGCCATTAATATTATTAGTGGTTTAATAGAATCACCAGAGAAAATTCAAGTAATGGGTATCAACTCTAAAGAGCGCTGTACATTGAATCACAATTTTAAAACTATGGGCAGTCAATATAATCAGGTGTATGAATCAATTATTGATAAAAGTTAAACGTAACCAAGTTAATTACTGGCTATTATTTACTGCTATACTTGCCTTCTTATTGGGTCAGGCAAAATTGGCCAATATTTTGATTATCACTCTGGTAGCATATTGGCTTATTGATAGGGATTTGATTCAAAAATTAAAGAAAATAATAAACAGAAAGTCAGTTATATTCTTAACAACATACTTTACACTCACTCTTCTTTGGTTAGTCCATTCTTCTGATTTATCTCAAGGCTTCAAATTTGTTGAAATGAGGTTGCTCATTCTGTTATTACCCATTGTAATTTCAACAGCTGATTTCAATGAACTTCAGTTTGAAAATATAAAGAAAACCTTTGTTTATGGTTGTATTGGTGTATTAGCGTTGGGATTGGTTAATTCAACCTTTGATTATTGGAGTACAAGAGATTCGGGTTTCTTTTTCAATGATAATTTGACCTCAATAGTTGGGATTCAGGCAGCTTACTTTGCCATTATTGTCAATATCAGTATTGTTCTATGTGCCGGCTTGATTCTAAATGATTTCAAATCATTTCATAATTATGTTGCAATACTATTTTTAATACTAGGTGAATTCTTACTAGCAACCAGAATTTCAATATTAACGCTCGCTCTATTAGTAATTATTTTCATTATTCATATTAGTATCAAACACTCAAGAAGAACGGCTTTAGGTGCATTAATAATTATGCTTGTAATTTTCGCAATAGGTATTGTGTCTTTCCCGCAAATTTCAAATCGATTTGAAAGTATGTTGAGCAATTTTGAGTATCAATTCGATAATCCTAATCCTGTAAATCATTTTAATGCAGAAGTAAGTTCAGAAAATTGGAATGGCCTAACCATAAGACTTGCATTGTGGGAGTGTGGTTGGGAAGTGATTAAGGATAACTTTTGGTTAGGTGTTGGGACGGGTGATTATGAAGAAAGCTTTAATAAACGGATCGAAAAAGTAAATTTCAAATATGCTCAGGCCATGAAATTTGGTGTCCATAATCAGTATTTATACACCTGGATTTCCTTTGGAATAGTTGGACTAATATTTTTTTTGAGTTCTATAATTGGTCTAGTTATTCTGGGATACAGGAATAATAATTATCAATTTATCATTGTCTTAGCAATTTTTTGCATTGCATTTTTAACGGAGAATGTGTTAAACAGGTATTATGGCATTTTCCCTTTTGCGATGATGCTTTCAATAGTGTATTATTCAAAAAGGGTAATGGATTGAGAACTATTTAGCCATTAAGCCTCATTATCTTGATTATACAGTTCTATTGCCTCTTTTGCATCACCTAAGAATGCTATTTTACCATTTTTTAGATAGAGGGCACGTTTGCAGTACTTTTTAATATTAGATAAACTATGACTTACCATAATTATAGTTCGACCGTTAATCCAACTCTCTTCCATCACTTTGATTGCCTTGGCCTTAAATTTAGCATCACCAACAGCAAATACCTCATCTAGAAACATAATATCTGCACCTGCATTTACAGCTATAGAAAAGGATAATCTTTGAATCATACCGGAAGAAAAATATTTAACTTTTGAATCCACAAATTCTTCAAGTTCGGCAAATTGAATAATCTGATCAAACCTCTCATCTATCTCTTTAATCTTTAATCCTAATGCAGACCCTGAAACATAAACATTTTGTCTTGCAGTTAATTCATGGCTCATACCTACACCCAAATTCAGAAGCATGGATGTGCCATTTCTTACAACTTCACCACCTTTATCAGGAATAAATGCCCCACTCATTATTTTTACTAAGGTGGATTTCCCAGATCCATTTCTTCCGATAATACCAAAATTCTCACCTTTTTGTATGGAGAAGTTGATGGAATCTACGGCTTTTAATTTTTTCTTATTTTTTCCTCTACCAAGTAATTGCTTGAAGATACTTTTCAAAGACCCACTCTTTTTTTCGTTAAGTACAAATGTCTTTGATACATTTTTTAGTAATATGGCGGGTGTTGTATTGTTTGTGTTTTCCATATTACAAAAATTCTGATGCCCGGTCGGAGTATTTGTTCAGAATAAAAATGCCCACAATAAACAATAAAGAGGCATATGCCATATCATATAAAAACATATTCCAATTAGGCGGCTGCTCAAACATTAAAACATTTCTAGCATTATTAATTATACCTGCAATTGGATTGAGATAGTCTAATATGGGGAGTTTTTTAGAAAACAAATCTCCACGGTACAAGATGGGAGATAAGAAGAATCCAAAACCAACAACTATTCCCCAGATTGGCTCAATATCTTTAAAGAGTAAGAATAAGTTGGATAAAATCAATGAAACGCCAAAACTGAGGATAAATAGGTTAATAAAGATAAGGATAAAATAAATATAGTGGTAACTAGGATAAATTCCAGAAATGGCTGCCCCTATCAAGAAAATTATAAAATTCAGAATAAAACCAATAATTGAGTTAATGATTGAAGCTAAGTAAATTTCAAGCTTAGCCATATTGGTATATTCGTAAAGGTATTTTTTGGTTTTAAGAATTTTAATTGTTCCGCTGGTGACTTCAGTAAAGAAGAGCCAAAGCATTAGTCCGGCAAATAAATATATTACATAGTTTGGAACTCTTTGGTTCATTAAAACTTGAAAAACCACATAGTACATTATAATTTGCGATACGGGCTTTATGATCGCCCATGCCAAACCAAGTTTATTTTCATAAAATTTTAATTTGAATTCGATTTTTGCCATCAGCCAGATGCGTTCGGCACGATTAGTTTCGAAAAACCAGTAGTTAATTTTATCGGAAAGTACTTGCAGCATTAGCGTTTTATGCGTCTGTAAATAGATTTTGCAATGTTACGTAAAATTTTATTTCCTTTAATAAACGATATCAGTTTGGTATTAACAAAAGGAAATGATTTTCTTGTCACTCTAGTTGGGTTTTCAATTAAAAAACCTGAACCATTTGCATTGAGAATATTAACTATATCAGGGGCATATTTTGAGTAAAATTCAGCATGCTTTTTAGAAATCAATCGATACAAGTAATTCTTCGAGTAGTTGTTAAAGGATTGCGCC
>NZ_JAVJUY010000248.1:0-10517 GCF_040220315.1 Fulvivirga sp. | reverse complement strand
TTATTCTGGTCTGCAAAAACGATCTCAAATTCAACCCTTCGGTTTTGCGCCCTGCCTTCAGCTGTAGCGTTGTCTGCCACAGGTTTTGTTTCGCCATAGCCAATGGCATCAAGCCTGTCTTCTTCAACTCCGTGTTCAATTAAGTAGGTTTTGGTAGATTGTGCTCTTTTATGCGATAAAATCAGGTTTGTTTCGTCATTACCCTGATCATCAGTATGGCCGGATATTCTTAGTTTATAATCCGGGTTTTGCTGCATCACATCCACCACTTTGTCGAGTATGACATATGAAACCGGCCTGATCACATCACTCGCCAATTCAAATTCAATTCCACGTAATGCAGCCTGAAGTACTTCTTTGGTTTCATTTGTTATTTCAGGACACCCGTTATTCTCTTTCACGCCTGCCAGCCTTGGGCAGTCATCAAATTTGTCGATGATTAAATCGCCATCTGAATCCGGGCAACCATTCGTTTCTTTCGGACCTGCAAAATTTGGGCAGTCATCCTCTTCATCAATTATGCCATCATCATCCGAATCTTCATCTACTGGCACCGTCCAATTGGTACCTAATATTTTCAATTCAATTCGATCATTAATATTGGTGTTTGGCTTGAAATGGATTTTTTCTCTAGCAATGTAGGGCAGCATATTGCCATATCCTTTGACAACAAAACGTGCCGGGTGCAATCCTTGAGTGATGAAATAGGTTACAACAGCCTGAGCCCGTTCTTCAGATAGAACCAGGTTTTCAGTGGCACTTTGCTCTTGTGCGCTGTGGCCACCAATCTCTACATAGAGTTTAGGATATTTTTTTAGAATCCCAACAAAGCGATCTAATTCAAGGAAAGCATCTTGTGAGAATTTGTCAGAACCAGTTTCAAAAAAGATATTATGAATAGATACTTTTTGGCCTTCTTCAATGGGAACTAGAGCCAAGTCACTTTCAATTTCTACGTATTCAGTTACCTCGCTCATATCCTTGTACTGAACAACGCCAATAAAACCCTCTTTTTTGGCCAGGTATTCATAAATATGACCTCTTGGAAGCACCATTTTGTAATCACCTCTTTCTGGCGAAGAAACGGCTTGCTCTATTTCTTTTCGCTCAGGCAGGTCAAGAAAAGATATTTCTGCCTCTATTGGCCCTTTTGTTTTTTCGTTGTACACAGTACCAGAAATGAGCAAAACAGGATCTGGCCTGAACTGATAGGGTAAAGTTACTTTGTAGATATCTTTGGACCCATCTACCGAGCCTTTGGTACTAACAAAATAGGCAAAGTTTCCTGATGCAGGAATGCTATAATAGCCCTCAAATTCATCGGAATTTACTTCAGGACCAATATTTTGAGGTTTTGACCACTTTTTCCAGGTGTCATCTAGTCTTTTGGAATAGTAGATATCACTGCTTCCATAACCTTTAAATCCCATGGAAGCAAAGAATAATGTTTTATCATCTGCGGCAAGGAATGGTGAAAATTCAGCTTCGGGGGTATTTATATCAGATCCCAGATTTATGGGTTCCGACCAATTTGTTTCATCAATCTTTTTGCTCACATATAAATCCTGATCTCCCATGCCATCTTCTCTTTCAATGGCCATTAAGAGGTGGTTGCCCTTATTGGACTGATAATAGTCAACAAAATCGCTATTATTATAGAAATTCTCAATAATTAATTTTTTAGGGTAGCCCCAGCTTGAACCGGATTTATTACTGATAGACGCTCCTGCGGTTACACTGCCATCTTGATTATAAGCGTTGATAACCAACAAATGATTTCCATCTGTTGAAACAGAATTAACACCATTTGGGTATTTGTCATTCAGAGGAAAACCAATGTTTACTGCGCGAGACCATGCTCCATCGGCATAAATTGAATAGTAGATGTCCTGAGGGTCTTTAAATCCTTTGAAGTTATCGGGATAATTTTGCCTGGCAAAGAATAATATTTTTCCATCAGGTGAAATAATAGGCTTAGACTCATTATACGTAGTATTAATATTTGGGCCTAAATTTTCCTTTACTATCTCCTGACAAAAGGAGTTGATGGTACTAAATAGAAGAACTATTGCTATTAACTTATTCATTGCCAACCTTTTTATTACATTGATGCCTCTGCTAGTTTATCTACTTCTTTCCAAACACGGAATACATTTTTGTAACATATTTTCTCGATATCTTCTTCTGAATATCCACGTTTCAACAATTCAGCGATCAAATTTGGGTAGGTAGAAACATCTTTTAAACCTGTAGGCAATGAATTGCCCACACCATCATAATCAGATCCGATGCCCACATGATCAATGCCGGCTACTTTTACCACATGATCGATATGATCAGCAGCTTTTTGAACATTGGTAAATAATGGATTCTCAGCCAAATATCGCTTCACATAATTAGCCGATGCCGTATCGCTTGGATCGGCCTTGGCCTTATCGTTGTAGGGTTTAACATGATTCCATACCTGACGTGATTTATCAGCTAAAAAAGTTGAGCCAAAGTTGATTTGTATCACACCATTCTTTTCACCTAAAAGTTTGATCATATCATCCGACATATTGCGCTCAAAACCGGGGG
The DNA here is from genome assembly GCF_040220315.1 of Fulvivirga sp. Taxonomy (GTDB): domain Bacteria; phylum Bacteroidota; class Bacteroidia; order Cytophagales; family Cyclobacteriaceae; genus Fulvivirga. The sequence goes on along the minus strand of NZ_JAVJUY010000248.1, from coordinate 7,940 downwards.
TAAAATGCCTGCAAGATGAGTGTGAAGCAATTACCGGAGCTTTCGATAACTCCATCACCTGATAAAATGTGCTGTCAGAAATGTGTGATACATCGATCATTATCCCCACTTTATTCATTTCTTCAACCACCTGCTTACCAAAAGGGCTCAAGCCATTCCATTTTCTTTCGGGATCGTATGATGAATCACAAATTTGATTGTTTTTAGAGTGTGTGAGTGTGATATAGCTCACTCCTCTATCATTGAAATATTTTATATTGGCGAGGTCATTTTCTATCGGAGCGCCATTTTCTATACCCATTGGTAAGGAAATAATTCCTGCTTCAAAATTATTGGCAACATCTTCGGCTGTATGTGCCACAGCAAATTTATCAGGGTAGGCATTGGCAATGCTCTCCACCAAACCGATTAATGTATCGGCCAGCGCCTTGGCACCTCCTGTTTCCTGGTAGCTGGCTGGTATATAAATTGACATAAAAGGAGCATCCAATCCACCGGCTACTGCCCTTTGGTAATCAAAATTTCCATTCTCGGTTGCTAAAATTACTTCTTTGTCTTCCTCAATGTTAAATCCACTTTCCTTCAAGCGATAGGGTAAATCTATATGACCATCAAGAATGATGAATTTTTTTGCGAGCTGCTGTGCTTTTTCTTCAATGGTTAGTTCTTCCACTTTTTCTTCTTTTTGCTCCTTAGGCTGGCAAGAAATAAGAACAAGCGAAATCAATAACAATAAATATCTCATAGTGTGTGTTTTCCAATTATCTCGGAAAGATATATAAATTTGAACTCATTAAAAACCAGATGGAAGATCAGCATTTGCCATTTTTTACCCGACAACAGCTATCACTCAGAAATGGGCAGGATAGAGAAGAGGTCTGGGTGGCCTATCGTGCAATTATTTATGATGTGAGTAGGTCTAAATTATGGAGGGACGGCAAACATTACGAACATTGGGCAGGGCAAGATTTAACGGATGAATTGGCTGATGCACCACACAATGCCAATGTTTTTGATAAGTTTAAAGCCATAGGGAGATTAAAGGGTTAATTATGAAGCTGATAGCGGATAGTGGGTCTACAAAAACAGACTGGAGATTGATTGATGATGATGGCAAGATACGTCAGTTCAAAACCGATGGATTGAACCCACTCCAGCAAGATGAAGCAACTATTTATACGATTTTAGCCGAGCAATTACCTAACGACCTGAATCCTGAAGCGCTACACTTCTATGGAGCAGGATGTTCATCTGAAAAGGCTATTGAACGGATTAGATTCTCAGCCAAAAGAAGATTCAAATCTTTAAGCACCATTCAGGTACATTCTGATGTATTGGCGGCAGCCAGGGCGCTGTGTGGTACAGAGGAAGGAATTGTATGCATTCTCGGCACAGGGTCAAATGCTTGCGCTTATGATGGAGATAATATTATTGCTAATGCCCCGTCATTGGGTTATGTCTTGAATGATGTGGGCAGCGGTAGTTGGTTAGGCAAAAAGCTACTACACGATTACTTTGGTAAAAGACTTGCTGGCGAAACAAGAAAATCGCTTGAAGGCTATAAAGACATTTCACTAAAACAAGTTTTTGATCAGGTATATGTATCGGAGCGACCAGCTGCTTACCTGGCCTCTTTTTCACAGTTTATATTAGAGAGAATACACGAGCCCTATTTTTACAACCTTGTTTATGAAGGGTTTATGAAGTTTATTGATGAGAACATCGGCTATTTAAGCAAAAAATGGCCGGTACATTTTACGGGTTCCATTGCCTTTTATTATGCTAATATTTTAAGAAAAGCAGGGTCGGATTCCGGTATTGTTGTAAAAAACATCATTCAATCGCCCATTGCTGGCTTAACCTTATATCATCAAAACAGTTAAACCATTTTATGAGTACTACTGAATCATCGTCAAATTATGATCATCTGGAGGAAATGTCTGTGCGAGACATTCTTGTGAATATAAACAAAGAAGATACTTCCGTACCTAAGGCTGTGATGCGAGCTATGCCCCAGATGGAGGCATTAATTCCTGAGATAGTAAAGCAGCTTCAAAAAGGGGGGCGATTATTTTACATAGGAGCTGGCACCAGCGGTAGATTAGGAATATTAGATGCCTCGGAGATACCCCCCACCTTTGGAATGGCGCATGGAATAGTGGTTGGGTTAATAGCCGGTGGTGATGGGGCTATTCGTAAGGCAGTAGAATTTGCCGAGGATGATGAAAATCAGGCATGGAAGGATCTTAAAGAACATCAAATTAACCATAAAGATGTTGTGATAGGAATTGCGGCTAGCGGAAGAACACCTTACGTAATTGGTGGAGTTCGGAAAGCCAAAGAGGAGGGCTTGATTACAGGTTGTATTACTTGCAACAGGGATTCGGAATTGGCTAAATCAGTAACATTTCCTATCGAAATTGTGGTAGGTCCGGAGTTTGTGACCGGGAGTACCCGAATGAAAGCCGGTACTGCCCAAAAGCTGGCGTTAAATATGATATCTACATCTTGTATGATTCAGCTGGGCAGGGTGAAGGGCAATAAAATGGTGGACATGCAGTTGAGTAACAACAAACTGGTAGACCGTGGTGTTAGAATGCTCATGGAGGAGTTATGTATTGGCAGGGAAGAAGCGGAAGAGCTTCTTGATTTACACGGTTCAGTAAGAAAGGTGATAGAATTTATACGTAAAGATGCACGAGATTGAACCATACTACCGATGGTTGAACATTTATAATTCTGCAGAAGATGTTCGTTCACCTTATCATGGCAAGGAGTATAATTTTGACATGTATAGCGATACCATCTATGGCTATTACATTGACCCGGCATGGGACTATCTGGGTTCTGAAACACTTTATAATAAATTATTATTTGTTGATTATGAAAACGGCTTTGCCGTAATTGAGCTGATGGGAGAATGGAATGATGCTATCAATAATGACATCATGCATTTTAAAAGAAATATTATTGAACACATGATGGGTGAGGGCATCAGCAAGTTTGTTTTAATTGGCGAAAGCGTTTTTAATTTTCATGGGTCTGACGATGAATATTATTCTGAGTGGTTTGAAGAAGTTGAAGACCGTGATAATTTTTCTGAGCCCGGTTGGATAGCAGGTGTTAACTTTCCCGATTTTATTAAGGATGAACTAAGTAACTATAATATTGACTTATATATAAACCTTGGCGGAGAGTTAGATGTTGTCAACTGGAGAACGATGGCTCCAAAGAGGTTTTGTGAGTTTGTAGATGGGCTTATCCAAAGAAGGTTGAACTGAAAAAAATCGCAATGAGATACGAAAAAATAGCCAGGTATTTGACAGCATTATTGCTATTATTATTCACGCTAGTTTTTAATTCCTGCGACAATTCAGATGATGAAACTCAGCCGGAGCCGCAGATAGAAAACCTGGAGGATGGTACCCGATTAACCGAAATAAGTATTGCTAACCTTAGTGGTTTAATTGGTCTTTTTGGAATACCTGAATTGTCAGATTTAGCTGATCAGTTGAACTACGATATTGTAGGGTATGAAGTAACATACACCACAACCTATTTGGGTGAAGAAATAACCGCTTCCGGTTTAGTAACCTTCCCTGAAACGACAGATCCGGTTCCCATGCTCAGCTTTCAAAACGGTACGATAGCGAGTAATGATGAAGCACCCACAAACAATCAATCAGAGTTTTTTACCTTCAGCGCCATTGCCAGTACCGGTTATATTTTTGTAATTCCAGATTACATTGGTTTTGGAGCTTCTATTGACTATATACCGCCATATCATCATGCAGAATATACAGGTAGGGCAGTGATTGATCTAATGAAAGCTGCTAAGGAGTTGGCTGTACAGGAAGGGTTTAATTTTAATGGTAAGGCATTTTTAGCTGGCTATTCTGAAGGGGGTTATGCCGCAATGGCATCGCACAAATTAATGGAGGAGGAGCAACCAGAGGGCTTTGAGTTGGTGGCATCAGCACCGGCTTCCGGTGGTTATGATGTAAAGGGCTTTCAGGAATATTTATTTGGTTTGGAAACGTATGATAATCCTTACTTTTTGGCTTTCGTAGCACTATCTTACAAAACTACGTATGGATATGACGATCCGCTTTCCGATCTTTTTCAAGAGCCATATGCCACCATTATTCCAGATTTGTTCGATGGCACAAATTCCGGTTCAACCATCAATGGCCAGCTCACTACCGTAATTGCAGACCTTATACAGCCCGATATTTTAACGAATATAGATGATCCAAAATACAGTGATTTTGTAAATGCACTGAATGAGAATTCATTGGTTGATTGGCAACCTGTAGCGCCAATGTTTATGTATCATGGCACGGCAGATATAACAGTTCCTTATCAAAATTCTGTTGATACTTTTGAAAAGCTACTAGCCAATGGAGCAAATGCAGAAACCATTGAATTAATTGATTTGGTTGGGGAAGACCATAATTCTGGTGTGGCACCTTATGCATTGGCTATGCTGAATATTTTTAATGAATTGAAGTAGGTCAGGCAGCTTCTACCAGTGCCGATTTCGAGATCAGGTATTTTCTTCCTGTTGGAATTTCCTCACATACAAATCGGGTTCTTCTCAAGGATTCTTTTTTAAAGGTTCTATTACCAAGCTTAAAAACCTTACCCGTTGGTATTTCTTCTAAGAACACTCCATTTTTTTCATCATACTTTGAAAGCATTTTTGTTAATGCGTGATCATTACAACTTGAGGCTTTTGGGTTTTTCAGATAACTAGCTAGCGTACGAAGAACATCGTCTGGAAAGATGTTATTATTTAGAAGTGGCAACATCAGATTTTTAAATACAGATTTCCATTCCTTTCCATGTGGCGCTGCCCTTCTGCCATAATCTTGAAATGTAACCAGATGTGCTACTTCGTGAATGTATGTGATCAGGAATGAGTAAGGGTTGAGATCGTTATTTACCGTTATGTAGTGGCTTTTGGTTTTGGGATTGTACTTGTAATCGCCCAATTTAGTTTGCCGCTTTTTTTTAATGGATAATTTGAAATTATGCTTAGCCCAAAGTTCATAGCAGTAGTTAACGGCTGGTTCTGGCATGAATTTACTTAAAGCTAACTGGTATTTATTCATCATAAAAAAAGGCCTTAGATAACTAAGGCCTTTAAATTAAAAAAAGTTTAAAGATTATTCTTCAGAACCTTCTTCCATTTCTTCAACAGCTTCTTCAGCCTCAGCAGCTACAGAATCAGCTTCTTCCATAACTTCTTCAGTTGCTTCTTCCATTTCTTCTACTGCTTCTTCAGCTGTTTCTTCTACTGCTTCAGTAGCTTCAGCTGCTTCTTCTTTAGCGCCAGATCCACCACATGCAACGAATGCAAGAGAAAAACTAACTGCTAATAATAATGTTAATAACTTTTTCATATTTCACAGGTTTTGGTTTTGTAAAGGCCAAATATAGCTACATTTAGAGATTCAGGTCAAGTCCATGTTATTTTTTTCTAAAAAACAACCGAATTGGAACTCCCTCAAAGTCAAAGTGTTTACGTAGTTTATTCTCCAAAAACCGCTCATACGGTGCTTTAATGTACTGTGGCAGGTTGCAAAAGAAAGCAAAAGTGGGTGTATGAATAGGCAGCTGAGTGATGTACTTTATTTTGATATATTTACCTTTTGTGGCGGGCGGAGGGTTTTTTTCAATCTCCGGAAGCAATAATTCATTAAGCTTTGAGGTAGAAATCTTTCTTATTCTATTCTCATAAATCTCATTGGCCTTCTCAATGGCCTGAAAAATTCGTTGTTTTTTTAATACCGATGTAAAAATAATTGGCAAGTAATTTAGTGTGCCGAGTTTGGCTACTAAATCTTTTCTTATTTGTTCTGCCGTGTTGGTTTCTTTTTCAATCAAATCCCATTTGTTGATCATGATCATCATGCCCTTATTGTACTTGTGTGCCAAGCCAATGATACTCATGTCCTGGGCTTCCAGTCCTCTTTCGGCATCGATAATAAAAATACACACATCACTATCTTGCAGTGCCTGTATGGATCGTAAAACACTATAGAATTCAATATCTTCTTTAACACGGGATTTTTTTCTTATGCCGGCAGTGTCTGTCAGTATAAAATCTTTACCATATAACTTGTAGCGAGTATTGATGGAATCCCTTGTTGTACCAGCTTCATCGGTAACAATGGTTCTTTCTTTTCCTAATAAAGCATTCAGGAAGGATGATTTGCCTACATTAGGCCTTCCTAAAATGGCAATCTTTGGAATTCCTTCTTCGGTATATTTATCACCTTCTTCTAAGTGTTGTACTACCTCATCTAATAACTCCCCTGTGCCTGTGCCAGTAGCGGACGATATGGGAAACACTTCACCCATGCCCAATTCGTAAAACTCCATGGCCATGTGTATGCGCTCTGTAGTATCTGCTTTATTGGCCACAAGAAGTACCGGCTTCTTAGAGGTTCTAATTACTTTGGCAAAATCTTTATCGAGATCAGTTAAGCCCATGTGTGAGTCTACCATGAACAAAATAACAGTGGCCTCTTCCAAAGCTAACTCTACCTGCTTTCTAATTTCTGATTCAAACTTGTCTTCAGAACCTGTAACGTACCCACCTGTATCAATAACTGTAAAAAATTTACCAATCCACTCGGCATAGCCATAGTGCCGATCGCGGGTAACACCACTTTCATCATCCATAATGGCCTTTCGCTTTTCTATAAGCCGATTAAATAAGGTTGATTTACCTACGTTGGGCCTGCCAACAATTGCTACTACGTTTGCCATATTTTTAGTTCTTAGTCGTGATAAGTTAGTCTTGAGTAGTTTTTCTAGTTACTAGGGACTATGGACTTACGACTAATTTTTATATCCGAATCTTTTTAAATTAATTTCTTTTTTGCGCCAGTCTTCTGCCACCTTTACAAAGGTCTCTAAATGCACTTGCTTACCGAAAAATTCTTCTAAATCTTTTCTGGCGGCAATACCCACCTTTTTTAGTGCCTCACCTTTATGGCCTATGATAATACCTTTCTGGCTCTTGCGTTCTACATATATTTCTGCACGCATTCTGATGATTTTCTCATCTTCTTTAAACTCCATTATTTCCACTTCAGTGCTGTAGGGCACTTCCTTTTTGTAGTTTAAGAAGATTTTCTCTCTCACGATCTCAGCTGCAAAAAACCGTTCGGGCTTATCGGTGAGCTGATCTTTTGGAAAATATGCCGGGTGCTCTGGTAAAGAATCTACGATCTGATTAAACACCTTATCGATGTTTATGCCATCGAGGGCGGAGATCATGATATAAGCGTCAGCCTTTACATATTCCTTCCAATAGGTGAGCTTATCTTCAGCCTGAGTGCCTTTGGCCTGATCTATCTTATTAAGGATAAAAATCAACGGTACATTTATTTTCTTTAATGTCTCGCCTAAAGTCTCATCGAAAGCCTCATAGATATCAGTTACAAACAGCACCACATCTGCATCTGATAGCGATGAATTTACAAATTTCATCATGGATTGATGAAGCTGATATTCTGGTTTTAATATACCTGGGGTATCAGAATAAACAATTTGGAAATTATCTCCGCTCAGTATACCCATTATTCTATGGCGGGTGGTTTGGGCTTTGGATGTGATGATGGAAAGTTTTTCACCCACTACCTGGTTCATGAGTGTGGATTTACCAACATTGGGTTTACCGATGATGCTAACAAAGCCGGCTTTATGAGGAGAAGTATTCGTCAATTTGAAATATATTTTAGCAAAGGTACTTGATTTTAAAAATTATAACTTCTACTTTTGTAATCCTTTTGAAAAACAGAGGAAAAAACTACGAAAGTGTAGTAAATAATAAAGATTAAAAATACCAAAAAATATACCGCGGGGTGGAGCAGTTGGTAGCTCGTTGGGCTCATAACCCAAAGGTCACAGGTTCGAGTCCTGTCCCC
>NZ_JAVJUY010000247.1:0-2909 GCF_040220315.1 Fulvivirga sp. | reverse complement strand
CTGGCAAATGGGGAGGAAGGCATGTGGATTGGTACAACTTCAGGTCTATTTCAATTTGATGGCCATTCAGTTAAAGAATTTCCACAAAACAAATTGCTAAAAGATGATCATATTCAGTCAATTCTTCGAGACAAGAAGGGCGATCTTTGGATAGCCACATCAGATAATGGATTGTATCACTATAATGAAGTGCAGTTGGTTAATTACAATATCACAAATGGTCTAGGGAGTAACAATATAAAATCAATAGTTGAGGACTCCGATGGAGCGATTTGGTTGAGTACTCAAAATGCTGGAATTGCCAAGATTCAAAATGATTCCATTCTTTTAATTACAGAAAGAGAAGGACTCATTAACAATCGTACTTACTGTGTATATACAGATAAAAACAATGTAATTTGGGTAGGAACTGAAAATGGGTTATCCATTATTAAAGGGAATGAAATTATTTCAATTAGCGAAAAATCTGGGTTAACAAATAATTCTATATTGTCGATTAAGGAGGATCTTTTCGGAAGAATTTGGTTGGGGACTGAACAAGGGTTATCATTAATAGCAGAAATTCCGTCATCAGATTCTAAAAAATACCAAGTTTATACATATAATAAATCCAATGGACTAAGAGGTCTCGATTTCAACTTCGGGAGTGTATGTCTGGATAGTAAAAGTCGATTATGGTGGGGTACAGGTAAAGGTCTGGAAATGATGGATTTAGCTAAATTTCAACTACCAAGTGTTAAACCAAAGGTTCGACTTACTACACTTCAAATCAATGAAAAATCTATTAATGAATGGGGAGAAGATGCAAATATTACCTTTGATAGCTTGGCCAATTTTACTGACTATCCTTTTGGACTCGAATCCTCGCACTTAAAAAACCATTTTACATTTAAATTTTCAGCAACCGATTGGTCAGCACCGGATCGTATTGTTTACAGCTATCGCCTTCTTGGTTTGGAAGAAGATTGGGGAAATCCTATTTCCGAACAAAAGGCTGATTATCGAAACCTACCTCCTGGAGAATTTGAGTTTCAGCTGAGTGCTATGGGTGAATCCATGCAATGGAGTGATCCTGTTAGCTATAAATTTAAAATTTTGGCGCCTTGGTGGCAACAAAATTGGTTTCGTGGATTCATGATTTTATTAGTTGTTCTAAGTGGAATTTTAATCCATAATTTGAGAATTAATTGGTTGAGAAAACGAAAAAAGGTATTGGAAATGCTCGTAACAGAAAGAACCAACGAAATTATTGCTCAGAATGAAGAGTTAAGTTTGCAAGGTGAAGAACTGGCTGCGCAAAGGGATAAACTTGCTGAACAAAATTTGATGCTGGAGGAGTCAAGAAAAAGGATCTCGCAGCAAAATGAAATTCTTGAAAATGAGGTCACTAAAAGGACTCAGGAAGTAGTGGATAAAGCCCTAGAGCTTGAACAACGATATCTACAATTAGAACAGTTTAGTTATGTAACCGCTCATAACCTTAGGGCCCCTGTTGCCAGGTTGTTAGGATTATCAGATTTATTCGAAAAAAATAAAAATGTTGATCATGCGACTAACAATCTTAAGAAAATGATCTGGAAAGAGATTGAGGATTTGGATGTTATTGTTAAAGATTTGAGTGAGATATTGAACTTTCAAGAAAAAGAAAATACGACACTGGAGACAATTAATATCGATCAACTGTTGCTTGATATTGAGGAGGAATTTAAAGAGGAACTCCGTGTTTCAAAAGCTACTATAAAAAAAGAATTGAGGATAAGCGAGGTGAATTCAAACAGAATCTACCTTTATAATATTCTCAGTCAACTCTACTCAAATGCCATTAAATTTAGATCAACCAAACCATTAAATCTGAACATAATCGTTTCGAAACCTGAGGACTATATCCAGATACAGCTTACTGATAATGGCATTGGTTTTGATCTTAAGCAAGTGCACGATAAACTGTACCAACCATTTCAACGGTTCAACACTAATTATGATGGGAAAGGGCTCGGATTATACTTTGTTAAAGCTCAGCTACAGATTCTGGATGGTACAATTGCAATTGACAGCTCACCAGGTAAAGGTACCTGCGTAACAATTTATTTGCAGCCTTAATTGAATTAAAATTTTGGTTTTAAGGATTAGAAAAATACTTTTTAAAAGTAAAGATCTGAGGTATAAACAAACAATCGGGCCAGGGAAATACATCGATAGAACTGTTCAAACTAATGGGAACTTTTAATGCAGCTCTAACGTCTGCTTTCATTTTTAACTTTGAGTAAGCTGCTTGTAAAGCGTTTCAGTAACTACTACGAAGATTGAAGGTTTTGGCCTATGATTAGTAGGCCATTCACAATCACACCTGCTGACCTATCACCTCCTTCCCATTAAATTGCACATTTGTTGATAAACATATATACAATACAAAGTGCTTATCATAACGCAACTTAACCACAGAGCTTAAATTCCATATTCCCAGAAGAATTAAGGCACGATTAAAAACAGCATTAACTGTCTATTAAAGCTGATTTTCAAAAAATAATTAAGATACTTTATAAAGTTAGGAAACCTAATTATATATTTGTCGTATTAATAATTAGTAATCCTAACTAAAATAGAAATTAAAATGAAAAATGTATTTGCAAGCATAATGTTAGTGGGGCTAGTGGCTCAGGCATGTGCTCAGACAACCAATGAAGATCCTCGTTTCAAGGATTCGAAAGATCTTAAAATTACAAAAGCCGATGTAGTGTTTGATTCACAGCTGCAACAATTGGTCTGGAGTATTAATGTAGAAGGTATGGCCGGTAAACTAAAACCTACAGCCGTTGGGCAGCTCGATGGAGCACCTGTGTTAGGTTATGTTTTCCCAACCACTTTAAGCTCAGAAGCAGTAGGTTTTGACAAGACCGAAGGTATCGTAG
>NZ_JAVJUY010000246.1:0-7581 GCF_040220315.1 Fulvivirga sp. | reverse complement strand
CTTTTATAAACAGGATGGCATCATCAAGAAGCTGTTGACTCACCAGATTTTGGGCAATTAAATTGAGTTGGAAAGGGCTCTCATGATATGTCTTCATCAAATAGTCTGAATACCCCTTCTTTTTATCGTCATCTCCGGATGCCTGATAGAGCCCGAGTACGTTGGATTCATATTGAAGGTTGGAAGGAAACATCTTCAAAACCTGCTTGATATATTTCTCAGCAGTTTTGAAATCCTTTTCGATAAGCAACAACTCAAAGTAATTGGAATGTATGATCGGAATGCTTGACTTCTTATCGGCTAGATCGGAATAAAGTTCATGGGCTTTTTCATACTCACCTTGCTGGTAATATTCATTGGCCAGCTGAGCCTGTTCATTTTGCTGACCATAGATTGAATGTCCAACAAAAATCAAAATGCATATGGTTGATAAGATTCTCACTTTATACACAGTTCCTTATATACAAGATAATAATATAATTAGTTTATTTTAAAATAAGATCTATTATTAACGCTGTGGATTTGTGGGAAATTCCTAAAAATATAATTTGGAAATCTGATTTGTTTATAAGTCATGCGTTGTCTGTTGTTTATCTACAAGTTGTTAGACATGTAACTTACTGATAAGTAATGATTTATATTTAGTAAGTAGATAACTTAAATATAGTATGTTGATAAAGGCGTATTACATTTTGTGTTGGAGACATGTGGATTATATCGGACATATTAGATGTTGTTAGAGGCTTATCTTGTTAAGTAAGATAGTAATGTGTTTACCGCAGGTTTTACACACAGTAATACACAGATATCCACAGCTTATAAGGAGATATCAAGAAGCATATCGAAATTAGATCTTACCTCTGTTTCCTTAGGAAAGTGCTTAACCGGCTCAGGTAGTAAGTCTTTTCTGATGTTACCAATAGACCAAATGCTGTCTTTATTGCTATCAACGAGAAACCTCAGTGTGTATTTTCCTGGGGGGATATCGGTGAACCTACACGTACTACAGGAATATAACTGTTGATGTACTTCTTTCTTTTGAGCACTGATCAACTGTATAAAATATTGAAGAGAATCGCTTTTGACATTGACAGTCATTGTCCCCATATTTTCTGTATTGGGAAACTTGTATTTAAGATCAAGGGCTGATAATGTATCTTCTTCAATAGAAATAAAAGACTGTTCACCAATATTTAGTTGATAACTGTATGTATCATATTTTGATAGTAACTTTTTTCTAATGAGATCCAGAGTATCGGGATTTAGAGAATCAATTTGTATTGTTTTATCCCACAATGCTATACTATCCAAAAGTTCTTTTCTTTTGATAAGCTGTGGAAGAAGAGCTTCTGTATAGTTGTGATTCCATTTAATATCTATATTTTGGAGATAAAAGAAATTCATACTATCCAGTACTACTTTAACCTTTGACAGATCCCAGGTTTTTACGGGCTTGGTAAAACTTAGTAACAGACTTTGTTCAGGCTTTATGGTTTTAGTACTTGTTGGATTTGCCTGAACAGCAAATTCTACTTTTTTTCGTGAGCTTTCCTGGAACTTGATATAAGTAGTATCAACAGTAGTGTTTTTCAAGGAATCTATTGCTTCTATGATTACTCTGATACTATCTTTTGGATAGCCTTGAAAGGGGTTATAAAATCTCAAGGTTTCTCTATCTTCTGAAAGGCTGGAATTGATGGTCAGTACTGAATCAGTATCTAATATTTCATAATTAGAGATTTGCTTGGAGTATCTCATCTCATAATATCTACCACTTATTCTAGCTGAATTTACTTTAAGTTCAGAAGCATCAATTTGATAGGAATAAAATCTTAGTGAATCAGTGAGATTTACTGGGTTTATATAACCTGGTTGAAAGGCGTACTGTTCTTCATCCTCGTCAAAAGATAGATTTTTGTTTGCATCCTCAAATGCAATGAGTTTATAAAGACCATATTTTATGTTGTTGATGGCAAAGGAGCCATTTTTGGTAGTAGATGTAAAATAGGTAGGAGTGTCTTCAAAAATATTAGTTGAATCTGTTTTTGCATACAATGCGACTGTTGCTTTTTCACGACTTTTATCGGTCATTAAATCTTTTACAGTACCGAATACTTTCAAAGAATCAATGAAGTCACCTGTAGAAAAAGCCAGCACAAGATTGACAGGAGGATTCTTTTCTGTGATATCTGTAATAGCATCAAAAAAATTGAAAGTATAGGTAGTCGTATCCTGAAATGGTTCTTCAAACAGTAGTGTAATGGTGTTCTTTTTGATAAAGTGTTTAAACTTGACTTTGGTTGTTGGAGATATGATCAAATTTTGTTTGATCTTATCTGCTGCTATTCTTTCATTAAATTCCAGGATCAGGGTCTTATCATTAAAGTTTAAAGTTTGATCGACTGGATATGAACTAATCAGTATGGGTGGAATTGTGTCTTTAGGACCTCCTGATACAACACCTGGGTTGGCACATCTTTGAAAGAAAGTTAGGACGAGAAGGATGTTAATTCCAACTTTGAAATATTTCATTTCTTTAAAACGTATATTAGGCTTGAGTATTCTCCACTCGATTTTGCCTGACGATTGGATTTAAGCCCATTCTTAAGGGCAGATAGCATATTGTTACTTCCATGGTATTTTTCACTAAGCCATGATACATAAAAAGTATCAAGTTTCATTGGATGAACTTTAACCAAAGATAGTTTACAGGTGGTTGCGAGTGCCTTGAATGATGACTGAGAAAAGTGATATAGATGTCTTGGTACATCATAAGCAGCCCAATACTTCTTGTAGTGGAGTGCGTCATAGGAATTGATATTTGGTACCGCAATAAATAGGAGCCCGCCTTTCTTAAGTTTTTTACGTAGGATTTTTAAAACGCTTTTCAGGTCATGTACATGTTCTATAACATGCCAGGCAGTAATCACATCGAAGTCATCTTCATTAGAAACTTTTTGGATCGTATCATGAAACTTGATATTTGAATTGTTCAGTTGCTTAATATATGGATCATAGGCTACAGAATCCCATCCTGATTTGTGCATGAAATCTATGAAATGACCGGTGCCACATCCGTAGTCTAGTATTCTACCTGGTTTTTTGTATGAAAGGATTAAATGTCTTTTAGATCTAAGAGTAAAAGAACGTGCAATTTTATATATGCCATTGATGAGATTATTTGATTTGTTGGCATGAGAGATGTATTTATCACTTTGATAGTACTTACCTATATTATTTTCATCGGGTCTAGGATTAGTAAATACAAGACCGCATTTATTGCAACGTACCAGGGCGAAGCTTTCCTGGCTGATGGAATAGTCAGTACAAATTAAATGGTTGGTGAAAAGCGTATGCTTGCAAGACGGACACTCTTCTAGTTTTTGATACATGCTATCTTCCTATATAGACCATTAAAACAGAAACATCTGCAGGTGATACTCCACTGATCCTTGATGCTTGTCCTATTGTAGATGGTTTAATCTTTAATAATTTCTCTTTGGCTTCTTTAGATAAGGAAGGAATGTCGTTGTAATTAAAGTCAGGATTAATATTTTGATTTTCCAATTCATTCATCTTCTCACTGTTCTTCTTTTCTCTTTCAATATATGTCTCGTATTTGATTTGGATTCCAGCCTGCTCTATGCTTTCAGTAGAGAATTGATTGAGTTTGGATTGTAATTCAGGGTATATAATTTCCAGATCATGGATGGAAAAATTAGGTCTTTTTAGTAATTGAGACATTGAAGATTTGTCTTTTACTGGTGCCTGATCTACGGATGCTAATAATGGATTTATAACATCTGGTTTGAATTTAATGTCTTCAAGCAATGATATGACGTTCTTTGTTTGCTGTTCTTTATCAAGCATCTGCTGATATCTTGAATCATCTGCCAGTCCTAAACCATAACTAAGTTTAGTGAGTCTAAGATCAGCATTATCCTGTCTGAGAAGTAATCGGAATTCAGCACGGGAAGTAAACATTCTGTAAGGCTCTTCTGTGCCTTTATTAATAAGGTCATCGAGCAGCACACCAATGTAAGCCTGAGACCTGCCAAGGATAAATGGTGGTTGTTCTTTCACCTTCAGATGTGCATTGATTCCGGCCATCAAACCCTGGCAACATGCTTCTTCATATCCAGTGGTACCATTGATCTGACCAGCGAAATAAAGGTTTTCAATGAGCTTAGTCTCAAGTGTAGACGATAATTGAGTGGGTTGGAAGAAGTCATATTCAATGGCATAGCCTGGCCTAAACATCTTAACTTGTTCAAATCCTGGTACTTTTTTCAAAGCATTATATTGTACATCTTCAGGTAAGGAAGTAGAAAAACCATTGACATAGATTTCTACTGTATTCCAACCTTCTGGTTCAACGAAGATCTGGTGTCTGTCTCTGTCTGCAAAGCGATTGATTTTATCTTCTATGGAAGGACAATACCTTGGTCCAAGACCCTGGATCCTTCCGTTGAACATGGGAGATTTGTCAAATCCAGTTTGAAGTTCATTGTGTACTTCAGGACTGGTATAAGTAATCCAACAGCTCTTCTGTTGTGTTAAAGGTGTTGTTGAATTCAAATAGGAGAACTTACCAGGAAGGTCATCTCCGGGTTGTTCGGTCATTTTAGTATAGTCCAGACTACGTCCATCTACCCTGGGAGGAGTTCCGGTTTTCATACGGCCTGATTCAAAACCCAATTCAATGAGTTGTTCTGTAATTCCGGTGGCAGCCCTTTCACCTGTTCGACCCCCACCAAATTTCTTCTCTCCTATATGTATGACTCCGTTTAGAAAAGTACCGTTTGTTAGGACTACGGATTTCCCGGGTATTTCAAGTCCAAGGCTGGTTCTTACACCTGCCACCCTCTGGTCCTTTACAATAAGACCTGTAACCATCTCCTGCCAGAAGTCTACATTTTCTATGCCTTCTAGGGTAAGACGCCATTCTTCTGCAAATCGCATTCGATCGGATTGTACCCTTGGACTCCACATGGCTGGTCCTTTGCTCCGATTAAGCATACGAAACTGGATGCTGGTCTTGTCGCTTATGATACCTGAATAACCTCCCAGTGCATCTATTTCACGCACGATCTGTCCTTTTGCGACACCGCCCATTGCGGGATTGCATGACATTTGGGCAATCGTATTCATGTTCATGGTAGCCAACAGCACTTTGGAACCCATGTTAGCAGCGGCTGCCGCAGCTTCACAGCCGGCATGCCCTGCCCCCACTACAATGACATCGTATTCTTTAAACATATGCAGAGATGTTTCACGTGGAACATCAGACCCAAAGAACCCCTTTGAGCTTTGAATTGTTCCACGTGGAACGTTAAATTTTCAGCAAAGATATACACGTGTTTTCTTTCTTGCGCATGATTGCTTTTTGATTTGGTGTTTTATCATCGTATCCCAGTAGATGAATGACCCCATGAATCATTACACGAGCGAGTTCATGATCAAATTCAACCTCATACTTCAAGGCATTTTCTTTAACGCGG
Source organism: Fulvivirga sp. (assembly GCF_040220315.1). Taxonomy (GTDB): domain Bacteria; phylum Bacteroidota; class Bacteroidia; order Cytophagales; family Cyclobacteriaceae; genus Fulvivirga. The sequence continues at coordinate 2,080 of NZ_JAVJUY010000246.1, read as the reverse complement.
TCAATGCTGATGATGATTTCTCCATTGACCACCCTGTCCTTTTCACTATAATCAAAGGTGATGATATCGGTGAAAGTGTCGTGATTCAGATAGGATTGGTTGATTTCCAGGAGCGATTCATCTGTGGTAAAGACATAAGAAAGCTCCTCTAATGTGTAGTCTTCTTCGAGGATCACACCATTTATCCAATCTTTTAATTGTGCTTTCTCAAAAGGAAGATCGAAGTCGATGGCCGAATTCTGAAAATATATCGGAATCATTCAAGTGATCAGGAAAGATAGAAAAGCATTTCTACCTGTCTGCCATCATCATTAAAATGGACCTCATCGCACAAATGCTTCATAAGAAAAATTCCTCTTCCACCTGGTTTGTTCAGGTTTTCAGGAGAAGTAGGATCAGGTAAGCTGTGGTAGTCAAAACCTTGTCCCTGATCAGAAACAATAAACTTTATATGACTATTGTCGAGTATCAGTCTCAGAGTCACATTCTTTTTGCTATCGTTCTGGTTGCCATGTAGGATGGCATTATTTACTGACTCCGTCACTGCAATCATGATATTACCATAAATGTCATCATCCAGAGAATACTTCTCCTTGGCATTGTCGATGAAACTCTCAATAATCCTGATGTTTTCAGATAGAGATGGTATTTGAATTTGAATCTCGTTCATTGTTATTCCTCTTCACTCAAGCGTCTAAAATAGTCGTTTACTTCTTTTTTATAAAATGGATTTAGCTCAATTGGTATAGTTTTTAATAATTCTATCTCATTTTCTCTGGCTTTGAGATATTCTTCGTATGCCGGCGGGTTTTTTCTTTGATAGTTATCTGCCGTTTCCCCTTCCCTCTCCGGGTCAATCTTTTGCTCACGCATTGATTCTTCGGCTTCCAACATCTTGGTCACAAGTTTTTTCTGCCGTTCAATCAGCCTTTGAGTTAGCTGCTTATTCACCAACTCCAACTCACTCTCTTCCATCTCTTTTATGATCTCATTGAGGGAATTTCCAATCTTTTCTCCATCTGGCTGACCATTCAGTTTTTCTTGCAGTGCCTTCATTTGTTGACGGATCATCTCCTGCTCTGCAGCCATGCGAGCCAGTTCTTCAGAAAGCTCCCTTCCGGATTTGCCGCTCTTTTTCAATTCCTCAATCTGTTGACCCAACTGCTTTTGTAGTTCGCTCAACGATGGCTGTTCAGAAGGATTACCCGAGGCCATGCTCATGGCATTTTGCATTTGCTGAAGCACATCCGAGAGTAGCAAGGCCAGATTATTTACAGATGTCATGGCAAACTGTTGATGGCTCATGGCTTTTCCTTTGTTTCTTTCCCTTAGCTCATTCATTGCAGATTCCAGATTTTCGTTTATAGTCCCTACTTCGCGGGTAATAAATGCACTGATCTGAAAAACGCGTTCAGAGAGAGAATATAAACTGTCTTCAATGATCTGAGCATTGTCTATAAGCTGTAGCTGTTCTTGTGATAACTCTATAAACCTGGGGTCTGATTGTCTGACCTTTCTGAATTCATCAATGATTTCTTCCTGATCAAAGGAAAGTTTAACCAGGTTATCCAGGATATTTCGAAGGTTATCAATGTTTTCCTGCATCATGTCCATCTCCATATTGTTCTGCATTTCGGACATTTTCTGAGCGAGACTCTTCATTTGCTCACTGGTTTCCTGCTGCTTTGATTTTGTTGCTTTGTTTGGCTTGCTGTTTTGTTTTAGCTGTTCGGACAACTCCTCCAGATTCTTTTTGATGTCTTGCTCGTCCTGTTCAAAATCCTGTAGCGGTTCCGGGTTTTTCATCTCCTGGTTCAACTGCTCCATCTTTTCGATCTTTTCCTCCAGGTCCTGGAATTTTTCTTTGATCTCTTCCTGCTGAGAACTCACATTTTCGTCCTTCTCCATTTGAGAGATCTTTTCTTGTTTTTCTGCGAGTGACTCCAACTCTTTGATGTTTTCTCCAAGCATAGATTCTAACTTGAGACGTTTGAAAAGTTCCAGCGCACGCTCTAATTCATTTTCAAGATTTTTCTCATTTAGCTGCAGCTTTTCCAGTTGATTTCGAACCTGGTCAGAG
>NZ_JAVJUY010000245.1:0-5270 GCF_040220315.1 Fulvivirga sp. | reverse complement strand
ATTGATACAAGCATCATAGGTTTTGATTTTAAAAACCTGTTCGAATTCATAATCTGAACCATTAGGATCAATTTGTAAATAACTTGGATTCCCATACTCCTGGACAATATCTGCTTCGAACACTTCGTAGTTTACAGATCGAAGATATCTTGTCAAAGCTGAGCCAATAAACCCTTTGGAACCAATGATTAAAACTTTCTTCAAGTAGTCAGGGTTTTTTTGAGAATGTAAGAGTACATCCTTCCCGGGATGAGACGCTCATCCTGTTTAAAGGATACTCCTCTTGCCTTTAAGTAGAGTTTGTAAATTTTAAAAACAAATGGGATATACTTTGAAATGCTTATTTTTCGAAATAAGTTTTCCTTTAATTGAGCCTCAACCAGGATTGGGTTAACCGAATCTTCTGGAACGGGGAAATAATTGACAGGTGTATCGTAGTACCTAAATCTGTTTAAAATTTCAAAACCGGAGTTTTTGAATGCCTCTTCATATTCATCTGATCTATAGGCGTTCTCCCCCCCATAAAACTTGTGTAATGGGTGCATTTCCAAAAACCACTCCTTGTCACGTTCATCATATATCACATGATCTCTGATGGTCATCATGATACCGCCTTCGCTAAGCACTCTCTGACATTCAGCCACGAACTTATTCAAATCATTTGCATGGTGTAACGCTTGCCTCACAAAGACAAGATCAAATGACTTAGAATCGAATCCAATATCTTCTGCAAAAGACTCATAAACCTTAAGGTTTTGTAGTTGGTAATGGTCCTTCAAAGCATTGATAGCCCCGGCACCCACAGTGTCGCTCGGGTCCGGCTCCACAGCAGTTACTTCATATCCATCAAGGGCAAATGAGATGGCACTTATTCCATTTCCGCTACCAATATCCAGTACTCTACCCTGGGTTAATCCCAGGTCAACTAACCAATCCTTAATTTTTTTATACTCAACGCCTGCTTTATAGCGCTCTACATTCAGAGGTAGATCAGCCTCAAAATAGGCATCTCTGACCAAATTTTGATATTCAGGATCCTCGCGGATCATATCAATGGTTTCCTCCCAGGTCATTTTTGCTTGATGAATTCAATGCAACAAACACTTCTGCAGTGAGCAGCTCCATCTTCACCTCGACCACGTCCTGTATGAGGATTATAAGATTTCACATTCCCCAATTCATCTCTTGCTGCAAATCTCCACCCACTTTGTTCATATTTAAAAAAGGTTAGTTCGTACTCACCCATTTCATTAAGTAGTTCCTCAGCTTTCGCCAACATTTCATCATCAAACTGCTGAAAAAATTCATGATTTTCGAATTTTCCAAATGGAAAAGTTATCAATAGTCTACCCCCCTTTTTTAAGACCCTCAACATTTCTCTAATGGCAAATAAATATTCATAAGACTTTCCTTTTTCATTTGCGGAGTTTGATATGTCATATCCATATATTGAATTATCCATATCAATATGTTCGATCGTTGATTGGGAAACGACACAATCAAAAAACTCATCTCTTATAGGAATATCTCTTAGATCTGAATATAAATACGAAATTCCCCGTTGAGTAAATGATTTTTTTTCTGGGGCGTAAGTTAATATTGTTAGCTTGGTTTTAGGGTTACATAATACTGCTTGATTCAAAATGAACTCATAATTGAAAGTCGATCCAGCATCCAGAATTTTTCCATTGAATCCGTGCAAACAACTAAAAAGATATGGATATTCAACCACCCTTTCATCGAGGTTTTGACCGTAATCAGATTCAATAGACTTCTGATTAAACATTCGTAGAGATTCAACCGAATTAATTTGGTCTGTGATATATTTATTACGATATATTAAATAGCCCCTAGTCCAAGGCACTCTCCCATTTTGAATATATTCATTGATAGGGTCTGGTGACTTTTTAAATTTGTCAATTATATATTTGAATATTTTTTTCATTTGTTAACGATCTCTTTTGCTGGTACACCAGCTACAATTGAGTACGGTTTTACATCATGCGTAACAATACTACCAGCTGCAACAATACACCCTTCCCCTAATACCACTCCCTTTAGGATAATACTATTGAAATTTATCCATACCTTATCTTCAATTATTATTTCCTTCTTTTGTACATTGTTTGGCTCTGACGGGTGTCCTTTTTTGAGAAGCAGCTGATAGCTTTTAATTCGTTCATCAGCATCTAGCTCATGGGAATTTGTGTCGATGATATTTACATTATGAGATATTAGTACTCCATTGCCTATCTTAATCTTTTCTGCACTCCATCGATACCTGGTCTCTCCACTAAAACAATCTTTACCAATTTCAAGAATTCCTCCATTAGCAAAAACAAGTAATTGTCCTTTTGAGATCGAATTGTCACCAATTGAAATAGCTTGTCTATCATTTCGAAAATTAAAGACCTCTCCAGGAAAAATGATTTTGGAACTATTACTAATGATGCAATTTTTCCTTTGATTTCTTGAATGATCTTGATGATATCTACTTATGATATCATGTGTAGAAATAATCTTGAAAAATAATCTCCTAATAATATTTTTGATCATCTGGTTAGGCTAATTATTTTATTAGCAATAGACTTTATAAACGTGAGGGCATAATGTTCTCTAGTTGGACTTCCAGATTTCTCCATTCTAAGATGATCATAAACTAAACACACATAATTCAAATCAATTTTATCTTTCTTAACTAAGTTTATTTCTGATTCATGAATTTTTGATGACATTGAATTTTCTTTGTGTTGTCCTGATCCGTCAAAACCAATATTTTCAACTAAAGATTGGGTCGGAAACAGTCCCAAACCATTTCTTAAAAAAACTGAATAATACCATTTTATTGCCCAAGAATTTGGGTTCTTTAATATTCCAGAATAGTTATAACCTCCAAAATTGAATCTTTCTTGCAGAAGAAAATTGTTTTCGATTTCATTTAGATATTTGGGACTAACTTCAAACATTTTCCACTTATTTGACCAAGTTGCCCACCCCCAGGAACTTGTGCCAAGTGGACTAAGAAATGTATCAAAATCATCAGTCTCTAATGGGAACTGGTAAGCATTTATAGAATAGACATTTGTCTCGTTCTTATATAGGTTTAATCCTTCATTACAATACTGTAGGAAATATCTTGAGGTGAGAAGGTCATCTTCAAGAACTACTATTTTCCCATATATATTAATTATATGAGTTACTCCTTCGATCACATTATTAGCCAAGCCAAAATTCTTCTCTCTTAAAGTAACGTTGACCGACTTAAACCCTGAAATGTCTGTAATTATTCTTCTTACTTCGTCAATATTTCTCAGGTCTTCGCTAGATGCCTTGTTTTTTGGTCCGTCAGAGAAAATAAAAAGGTCACTTTTATCAGCTAGTTCATTCCTAGATAATGCTTCAAGTGTTTTCTGAGTATGCCAGGGTCGGTTATAGACGAAAAGGACAATTGGAGCTAAATCCATTTTACTTTCTAATGAAACGCTTTGACAAATAATGTGAGAAAGTTGTCTTTTGTTCTTTAAGCAAATAACGCATATGGTCATTGGGAGGAGTAAACCCAGTCTTTGTTCTATTGAGTACATTATCTGGCACCAGGCCTTTAACAGCTTCCTTCAATAGTTGTTTTGGTGCTTGATTCGGAAATTTATATTCTAAAGGTAACGAGTCAATAAATTTTATTAATTCCTGATCAGCAAAAGGCGAACGTACCTCAATAGAATGCGCCATTGCGAGTTTATCAGAAAGGAAATAGCAATTATTTGTCAACCATGCATAATGCAGGTAATAGTAAAGTCTATCGGTATAGGTCCACGGTAAATTTGAAATCCAGGATTCAAAACTCAGCGGCAATGATTGCAATAGCGCTTTGGACTCTACTTCATTGTCAGCTTTTCGTTCTGAAAATCCTGTGATGTAGTTTTTATATGTGACATGATCATCCTTCTTGAAGAGTTTAAGAGAGTTCTTCAAAAACGAAATCCTGGAGGTATTCAGAATTTTCTTTCTGTAACTATCGTACCATTGCAGGCTTTGGGCATACTCATTATGTTTCTTATATCCATAAAACAATTCATCAGCGCCATTCCCTCCAAGAAGTACGGTAAAACCAAGCTCCTTGGCTTTTCTGTATATATGCCATTGTGCGAACATCGCAGGATCAGCATTAGGCTCATCTAAATAGCTCAATATCTCATCAAAACTATCTGCGAAATCTCTGCTATCAAGTTCCACGTCATGCCAGATCAAGTCTTTTTCTTTGGCTAATTTTTGTGCTTCAGCTCTTTCATCTACATCATGGCTACCTTTATACCCAGCCGTAATTACATGTACTTCTTCCCTTAGTTCCCGGGCCACGCATGCAATTGTAGATGAGTCTACGCCAGCACTTAGTAAAATTGCTACGGGAACTTCACTTTGAAGACGCTTTTCAACTGCGCTGTATATTAAATCTTTTGTTCTTGATTTTGCATCTTCATACGATCCCGAAAATGAAGGTGTAATTGTTCGGCGGAAATATCTGTTTATCCTTAGCCCTTCATTAAGGTTTAATGTAGCATAACACCCATCAGGAATCTTCTCGATTTGCTTTATGTAGGTTTCGTTTCTTGAAATTGAGTACGTATACTTTTGAACTTGTCTGATTACTTCATAATTGGTATCCGGATTTACCAAAAAGTGATTTTTTATTGCTTTCAGTTCTGAAGAAAGTATTACTCCTTTTGGTAATACGGCATAATATAAAGGCTTTTTCCCTGCATGATCTCTACCCACAATGATCTCTGCTTTTTTTTGATCATATAAGCAAAATGCAAACATGCCATCTAATTTGCTTATGAAGTTAGTCCCATATTCTTCATACAAATGAATGATCACTTCGCAATCAGATTCAGTGGAAAAGCAGTGGCCTTTTTTGATCAAATCCTCTTTTAGCTCCAGGTAATTATAGATTTCACCATTGCAGGTGAGAATCAAAGATTTGTCCTCATTAAAGAGAGGTTGATGTCCATTTTCAACTCCAATGATTGAAAGACGGACATGTGCTATGGCTACGCGTTCATCATGCCATAACCCTGAATCATCCGGCCCACGATAACTCATCTCCTGATTGCATTTATGGAGATTGGATAGTGTGCTGTTATCTACGGAAGAGAAGGCGTAAAAGGCTGTTATTCCGCACAAAATAAAGTTATTTAATTAATCGTCTGGAAAAATTCCGGCACCACTGAGTTTGGGAATTGTTTCTTTACTTTATGGCCCAACCAATACTC
>NZ_JAVJUY010000244.1:0-40992 GCF_040220315.1 Fulvivirga sp. | reverse complement strand
TTTTTATATATAATTTTGTATTGGTTTATGCTTCAGCTCCTTCTCCTTCCAGGTTTTTGAGCATTGCAATCTTAAAGTTCTTCTTGGCTTTGTGTCCGCAATAACCACACTCAAAATGTTTAAGTAACTCTCCTTCTTCAGTAGCTGAAGGTGACTTCATTATTTCTTCTTTAGTAACTCTGAATGTTTGGTAGTTACACTCAGGACACTGTAGCGCGTGCAAGTGACCCGAATACTTCTCAATTTTAGTATAACCTGTTTCTTCGTCTACCCATACATCGTAGTCAATAGAGAAGATTTCCTCTTCAGCCTGCATACCTTCATCTAAGTAAACATCTTCTTCTTCTTCGCTAAGGAGTTTCATTGGTTTACCAGATTTAGGAGAAATTCTTGGCTTGTATCTTAATTTTTTTAATCTTTTCTCGATATAGAACGGGTAGTAAAATTTTAGCAGGTTTTGAACAATTACTCCAATGATTAATCCCATTGAAACTGTAACAAATAATCGAACAAACAACCATAATATTCCTAATTCAACTATGTAAGAATTAGCGTAGAAACCACCTGCAATTATCAACAACACACTACATGTCATTAATATGTTGATTTCTGAACGGTTGATATAATCGTACTTTGTCTTTGAATCGCTGGTTGCTGCTAATTTTAAAATATGCCCAATTAAAATGAGCACAGATAATCCCGCTAGTCCGTAGGTAATGTATTGTGCCCACATGTTCCAAGCTTCAAAGGATTGAGTCGAAGTGTTGTTCATGGCCTATTGTTTGTTTATGTAAGTTTGATAGACAAATAAAGTTATTTGAAGTACAATTTAAAAATAAGTCTTCAATTTTAATATTGTTTTCCAAAAAAAGAAAAAAGAAATATACAATACTAAGTAATAATGTTACAAACTTTTAGCCCACTAATTGTGCTTATCAAGTTATTTTATTCTAATTAATATCTATTTAATTCAATTTTAAAAATATCAGATCAAAAAAAAGAGGCCATTTAGCCTCTTTTTGTTTATATAATATGCCCTATTTACAAAGTACGTTTTGTTTCCCGCTCTTCATAACTCTCCACTACGTCACCTACTTTAATGTCGTTGAACCCTTTTATACTCAAGCCACATTCGTAGCCATTCTTCACTTCGGTAACGTCATCTTTAAATCGCTTCAACTGCCCCATTTCTCCCGAGTAGATTACAATACCATCTCTGATTAATCGAATTGGATTAGCTTTCTTGATATATCCGTCAGTTACCATACAACCAGCTACTGTGCCAATTTTAGTGATTTTAAAGATCTCTCTTACTTCCACATTACCTACAATAACTTCTTCTACTTCAGGATCAAGCATGCCTTCCATGGCATCTTTCACATCATTGATGGCATCATATATGACAGAATAAAGTCTGATTTCAATTTCTTCGTTCTCGGCAACTTTCTTGGCTGCTGCTGAAGGTCTCACCTGGAAACCAACGATAACTGCATCAGATGCTGAAGCCAGTAATACGTCCGACTCAGAAATCTGACCAACACCTTTGTGAATGATATTTACCTGAATTTCCTCTGTGCTTAACTTCAATAGTGAATCAGAAAGTGCTTCAATAGAACCATCCACATCACCTTTAATGATAACATTCAATTCTTTAAAAGAACCGATGGCAAGTCGTCTACCAATTTCATCCAGTGTAATATGTTTCTTAGTTCTAATGGACTGCTCTCGTAAAATTTGCTCACGTTTTGTAGCTATTTCGCGTGCCTCTCTGTCAGACTCCATCACATTAAACTTGTCACCAGCCTGAGGTGCGCCATCCAAACCTAACATTAATACGGGGGTAGAAGGACCGGCCTTTTTAACCTGTGAACCGGTATGATCAAACATGGCTTTAACTCTACCGTAATAGGCTCCTGCCAACATAATATCTCCAACTTCAAGTGATCCGTTTTGTACTAAAACAGTAGCCACATAACCTCTTCCTTTATCCAAAGATGCCTCAACAACAGTACCAGAAGCTTTTTTCTTATGATTTGCTTTTAATTCTAAAAGCTCAGCTTCAAGAAGTACTTTTTCCAGTAAGTCATCGATACCTTGTCCTGTTTTGGCGGATATTTCCTGGCACTGGTATTTACCACCCCAGTCTTCCACCAAGATGTTTATTTTAGAAAGTGATTCTTTTACTTTCTCAGGATTTGCACCTGGTTTATCTACTTTGTTGATAGCAATAACAATTGGCACGCCAGCAACTTGGGCGTGGTTAATCGCCTCTTTCGTTTGAGGCATCACGTCATCATCAGCTGCCACCACAATAATAACTATGTCTGTTACTTTAGCACCTCTGGCACGCATAGCGGTAAATGCTTCGTGACCCGGTGTATCAAGGAAGGCAATTTTATTGCCGCTCTCTGTCATTACATCGTATGCACCAATGTGCTGTGTTATACCTCCGGCCTCACCGGCAGTAACTTTTGAGCTTCTTATATAGTCAAGCAGCGATGTTTTACCATGATCAACGTGACCCATGATTGTAACAATAGGTGCCCTTTCTTCTAAATCTTCTGCTGCATCCTCTACTTCTTCTACTTCTACCTCATCATCAGCCGATGTGAATTCAACGTTAAAATCGAATTCATCAGCAATTACGGTGATAGATTCTGCATCTAACCTCTGGTTGATCGAAACGAACATGCCCAGGTTCATGCAAACTGAAATTACGTCATTAACGGACACGTTCATTAAAGAAGCTAGATCATTCGCAGAAATAAATTCTGTAACTTTTAGTGTTTTAGACTGCTCCTGCTCTTGTAGCATTTGCTCTTCTTTCGCATCTGCTATAGCTGAACGCTTCTCTCTCCTATATTTTGCTCCGCCTTTTTTGGATTTATTTCCACTTAATTTTGCAAGCGTTGCCTTAATTTTATCCTGAATTTCCTTATCAGACGGCTCTTCTTTCTCTATTCGCTTACCACCGCCACGCTGATCAGGTCTTCTTCTGTCATCGTTTCTGGCAACGCGTTTTCTCGGTCTTTTTTTCTTCTCCTCCTTACGGTCGTCTGAAGAGGCTACAGGTTTACTTCTTCTATCTTTTTCTTTAGGAAGGTCAATTTTACCAACCACTTTTAACCCTTGGAGCTTATCAGCTTTGGCCGAGATCACACCTTTTTCTTCCTCTTTCTTCTCTTCAGGTTTCGGTGTTTCTTCTTTTTTCGGCTCTTCTTTCTTCTCTACTATTTCTTCTTTCTTCTCCTCTTTTACCGCTGGTTTTTCTTCAACTTTAGGCTCTTCTTTTACTGGCTCTTCCTTCGCTTTCTCTTCTTGCTTTTTCTTATCAAGATCTATTTTACCCAGTACCTTAAAGCCTTGTAATTTTGTTCTTTCTGGCTCTACCCTTTCTGGTTTCTTCTCCTCTTTTTGCTCTGAGCTTACCTTATCGGCAGAAAGATTTTTAATTAATACCTCTTCGTCATCCGATTTATTGGTTGGCTTTGAGCTACCAGATTCGATAGCAACGTCATGATGCTTGGTGCCTATTGAAAGACCTGAGGCTTCCTCTTTCTCATGAGCAGAATCTGCAAATTCACGAGAGAGCATAGAGAATTGCTCACCCGTAACTTTAGCGTTAGGACTGCTCTCAACTTCAAAGCCTTTATCAGCAAGAAAATCTACAATAGTGGACAATCCCACGTTGAGTTTTCTGGCTACCTGGCTTAACCTCATGGTTTTTTCATCTGCCATATTCAAATATCTCCTTTTTTTATAAGTTTAAAAAATGACTTATTCGAACTCCTGCTTTAATATTTTCAGAATATCTTCGATAGTCTCTTCTTCTAAATCAGTTCTTCTGGCAAGCTCCTCAGCATTTAATGCTAATACACTTTTTGCAGTATCCAAACCGATTCTTTTCAATTCGTCAATTACCCAGTCTTCGATTTCATCTCCAAATTCATCAAGATCAACATCCTCTTCATCATACTCACCTAATTCCCTGAATACGTCAATCTCCTTTCCTACAAGTCTACTGGCCAATTTGATGTTTTGACCACCCTTACCAATAGCCAAAGACACCTGATCTGGTTTCAGGAATACTGAAACTCTGTCATCATCTTCAGACATTTTAATACTTGTAATCTTAGCGGGACTCAACGCTCTTGTAATGTATAAATCCATGTTATCGGTAAAATTGATCACATCGATATTCTCATTCTGAAGTTCACGCACGATGCTATGTATTCTTGATCCTTTCATACCCACACAAGCGCCTACAGGATCAATTCTATCATCGTAAGATTCAACAGCTACTTTTGCTCTTTCACCTGGCTCACGCACCACCTTCTTGATAGTAATAAGTCCGTCATACACTTCAGGAACCTCATTCTCGAATAGTCTTTCTAAGAATACTGGGCTTGTTCTAGACAAGATAATTTTGGGGCTACCGTTGTACATTTCAACACGATCAACAATAGCTCTTACCTGATCGCCCTTTCTAAAACGATCTTTGTGAATCTGCTCTGATCTTGGAATTGATATTTCATTTCCTTCAGCATCGATCAATAAAATTTCTCTGCTTAGTATTTGGTAAACCTCTCCGGTGATAATCTCACCAACAAGATCTTTATACTTTTCATAAAGGATATCTTTTTCAAGATCCTTCACTCTTTGAATTAATGTCTGTCTTGCAGTCATTACAGCTCTTCTTCCGAAATCCTCTAGTGTGATTTCTTCTGCTACTTCTTCACCAATTTCAAAGTCAGGCTCAATCTTTCTGGCATCTGTCAGGCTGATTTTATCATGATCCCAGATATCCTCAGAGTTATCGTCTACAATCTCTCTAAACCTCCAAATCTCCAAGTCACCTTTATCGGCATTAATAATAATGTCGAAGTTCTCATCTGTTTCAAACTTCTTTCTGATCATCGTTCTGAAAACATCTTCCAGAATTCTGATCATAGTTGGCCTGTCTATGTTTTTCTGTTTCGCAAAATCAGCGAATGATTCAATTAATACAGAAGCATTCATTTTTTATCTATTAATTATTATTTAAACGATACCTGAACTATTGTTCTTTTAATTTGATCAAATGCCATTTCTAATGGAACATGATCAATTTTCTTCCCTTTTTTAACTTCTTTATCAAGCAAAACCCCCTTTTCATTTACTTCCTTGAGGATGCCTTTTACATCTTTTCCTTCAGAGGTTGTGATTTTGAGTTTCCGCCCAATATTTTTCTTGTATTGCCTTAATGTGTCTAATGGATAATCCACTCCGGGTGAAGTGACTTCTAATGTGTACTTAGAATCAACAATTTCATCTTCCTCTAAAGCGAACCCAACAGCCCTGCTCATTTCGGCACAATCATCGATAGTTACGCCATCATCACCATCTAATAGAATAGTAATTTTTGTTGGCCCCTTGTCTGCCGAAACAATAACCTCCACTAAAAAGTGCTCCTTTTTAGTGAGGTTTGCCTCGGCAAGCTTCGTTACTATCGACTTTAAATTCTCCAAATTGATAATATAAAAAGAGGGGACTCGTTGTCCCCTCAGAAACTTATTATATTTACGCCTGCAAATGTAAATCAATTTTATTTGCTTTACAAAGAGTTCTAAAACACATTATTTATTCTTTATCCGTTTCAAAACTGATTCCATTGAAAAATTTATACTTTTTGGCATCAATTGCCTTTATCGCCCTATTCACTTCCTGCGGTAATAACAAATCGAAGCAAGAATCTAAGGAGCAACCCAAAGAAGTTTTTGTACCCCAATTTAATTCTGATTCAGCTTATGCTTATGTAAAAAAACAAGTTGAGTTTGGGCCAAGAGTACCAAATAGTAAAAACCATACTGAAACAGGTAATTATTTGATAGAAAAGCTCAAATCATTCAATTGGGAAGTTCAGGAACAAAATTTTGAAGCCACTACTTTTGACAATCAACTTCTGTATTTGAGGAATATCATTGCCAGCTATAACCCAAAAAAATCAAAGAGAATTTTACTTGCAGCCCATTGGGACACGAGGCCTTTCGCAGATAAAGATAATGACAGAATAGAAGAGCCAATATTAGGTGCCAATGACGGTGCGAGTGGCGTTGGCGTATTATTAGAAATTGCTCGTGTAATTAATACCTATGATTCTTTAAATCTGGGGGTTGATATCATTTTCTTTGATGGCGAAGATTGGGGTGAAAGACCCAATGAATACATCCAACCTACTAATGGCCTTGAAAGCTGGTGGTGTCTTGGATCGCAATACTGGTCGAAAAATAAACATGAGCCCAAGTACTCCGCTTATTACGGCATATTACTAGATATGGTGGGTGGTGAAAATGCGAAATTTTATAAAGAAGGTTATAGTATGAGTTTTGCTCCTTCTATTGTGAATAAGGTTTGGAGCAAAGGTGCTGAAATTGGCCATTCTAGTTTTTTTATTAATCAGCCAGGTGGACAAATTACTGACGATCATTACTTTGTGAATAAGTATGCTAAAATTCCAATGATAGACATAATACCTATGGACCCGACTGACGGCTCTTTTGGTGCCTTCCATCATACCCATGACGATAACATGGATATCATTAGCAAACTAACACTAAAGGCTGTTGGAGAAACAGTCCTTCACGTTTTGTATAACGAATGAGCTTTACTTTCATTTCTAAAATAGAAAAGGGGCCTCTTTTGAAGACCCCCATTCATCTGGTTTACGGTTGAAATTAATTCTTAATAATCTTATTGATTAAAACATTCTCACCGTCTGTCACTTCCAGGAAGTAGAACCCTGCTTTTAGAGACTGAACTCCAATTACATTATCTGTTCCTGAAAGATTGCCTTGCTGCCAAATTTTTCCTGTAGCATTATAAATTTTATAGCTTGTCGCTTTCATTTTACCTGTAAATACATTCAAATGACTTTCAACGGGATTAGGATAGAAGCTGAAACCATTTGGTCGTATACCATCAGACTGAACAGTTTTTCCTAAATCGGAGAATGTACTGAATGTAGCCCCTCCAACACAGAAGTTAGTAGTCTGGCTAGAAGCAAATGATCCGCCTGAAGCTAATACAGTTGCTCCATCTCTTAGAGAATATGAACCATTACCATAAGAGCAGCACATTCCGTCACCATACTGGTCAGAAATTATAAAGTCATAGCATCCGTCAGGTAGCGTTACATCAATATTCAACGTAGATCCATCTGCTTGAGAAGCATATGTCCCACCAGAAGCAACTACAGTGCTACCATCTACAATTTGCCAGCTAGTTTCTTCAGGGTAATTATCAAAAACTAAAGTTAAAGTAACATCTGTAGAACCCGGGCCAGAAGTTCCGGCACCCATCGTTAGATCATCAATAGCAATATCGCCTGTATAGTTAGATCCAGTTGTGCCCACGAATCTTAACTTAACAACATCTCCAGCATAGGATGATAAATCTACATTGGCCGTGAGCCAAGAGTTTCCTTGATTACCAGACTCACTCCAAACACTAGTCCAAGAAGTACCATCAGTTGATGCTTGCAGATTTAATGATCCCATTGCACTTCCGTACATGTGATACTTGAAGCTAAAGTTTACTGTAGTTTCACCATCAAGATCAAAGCATGGGCTTTCAATAATCGTTGTTTTACTTGGATAGTTAGGTGAAGATGCCTCCACATATAAGTAGAAAGAACCTTCTGTTGCAGCAGAAGGACCCGTGCTTCCCGAAGGAGTCGAGCCAGATCTTCTCGCCCAATTGAAATCATCGCCTGCAACTTGACTCCAACCACCTAAGCCAGATTCGAAACCATCAGAGTAAGGTAAGTTTACTGTCGATGAACAAGTGATTCCAGCACTTTGAGTAGTTGCTGACACGTTAGCTGCCGCTGAAACATTGCCTGCTGCATCTTTAGCTCTAACACTGAAAGAGTAGTTAGTACCTGCAGTTAATGCCGTAACATTTGCAGAAGTACCCGTAACAGTTCCTAATAATGAGGCTGCTTGATAAACATCGTAACCAACAACTCCAACATTATCTGTAGAAGCAGTCCAAGTTAACGTTAAGGATGTTTGGGTAATGTTAGATGCAGCTAGATTCGTAGGTGCTATTGGCGCCTGAGTATCACCTGCTGCTGCTCCAATGATAATCGTATAATCTTCCACTTCTCCATAGTTAAACGAACCACAAGATGATGGCGCTGCATTATATCTCATAATCACACGCATTCTTGTGCTTGTTTCAACTGCGCTTGAAGGAATTGTAAAGTTTCCACTAACAGGAGATGTTTGAGTAGGAGATTGTGCAAACACCTGCTCTCCAGCATCTGTGAAATCACCATCTTTATTATAATCTATCCATACTCCGTAAGCCTCATTGTATAATGAGCCTGTCCATGTTGGTGTGATAGTAATAGTATGAGATTCTCCTTTTGCCAGGCTTGTAGATACCGAAGTAAAATCCTGATATCCTCCTGCACCAGCACTTGATGCGTTGTTAATTCCGCCAACTTGTACTCTGCTAATGTATTCGTCAGAGACACTGTTTCCATTGGCAGCACAGTAGTTTAATTGTACTTCTGTTGTGGCAAAATTTGTAGACAAAGTATAGCTTGAGTTGCTTCCATCTGAACATTTACTTCTTACCTGAACTTCGTAGTTTGTAGAAGCAGAAAGGCCGGAAAAATCGTAAGATGTACCACTCACTGCTTCAACAGTCCAAGTACTAGTACCTGCTACTCTATATCTTAAATCAAAAGTTGCTCCTGAAACAGCATCCCAACTTGCAGACGCGGTTGATGAGCCAATGCTGCCTACAGAAAGACCCGTAGGTGTTATTGCATTGCAAACTACAGGTGCGCCACTTACACCGGTTACTATTAAAGTAAAATCTTGGCTGCCACTTGTTAAAGTACCTTTGTGGGTTACGGTTATTGTATAACTACCACTCGCTCCAGTAATATCTACTCTTTCGTAAGGGTCTACATTATTATCAGATTTTGAACTTGATGTAGGACCTGTAAGCCTGTATGGAAAATATGTGGTACTCGACTTAGTTACTCTTATATCCAAATCATTTACCAAAACTGGCGTTGTTAGGTTAACAGTTCCGGTGTTTTCAGCACCAGGAAGATCTGTCCAAGAAATTGAAGCTAATAATGGCTCAAGTCCATTGGCATCAACAGTGATACTGTAAGACTGGCCTGCAGACAATGTTAATTCCTCAATTCTTGAATTATTTCCATTCTCTGTGATTGCTTCAGCAGCAGCTTTAGCGTTCAAAAGTCCCCATCCGAAAACAGCATCCGGGCCTGAAACTCCAGCATCATCTGCCGTATGAAGAGCAAGACCTTTTAACGTTGCAGATCTCATAAAAGAACCGTTTACGTTATTATAGTGCTGTTGCAATAATAACAATGAACCAGCAACATTAGGAGATGCCATTGAGGTACCAGAAATAGAGTTGTATGCAGAGTTGCTACTTTCATAAGTAGAATAAACACCTGTACCATTTCCAGTAATATCTGGTTTAATTCTAAAATCATCTGTAGGACCTTCACTGCTACTGCTATTGATTGCAACTGATATTAAATTACCGTTACTATCAACATTCGCATCTTGAGCATTGGCAACAACCAGGTTATTTTTAGAAGTAGAATGACCTGTTAATTTATCAAAACCACTGCCCCCTGTAGGGTTCGTATTAGCAGTGTTATCATTACCGTCATTACCGGCAGCCACTACCATTAGATAGTAAGGTGCATCGTAAAGAATTTGATCCCATGCAGCAGACTCATCGATATAACCTCCGAAGAAATATTGTGGAAGTTGTACCTGTCCAAATTGGTTTCTGGTTGCATAGCCATAAGAATGGTTTGAAACTAACATTCCGCTAGCTGCTGCCGCAGTAGCTTCCGTTTTATCGTTATTCCAGTCATGCCCAATGGCATATGCATGTGGAGCCATACCTTTTGCAGCTGCCTGAAAGCCAGAGGCGATAATGGTCCCGGTTACGTGAGCTGCGTGGAAGTTCAATGTGCTGGTTCCATCACCAATTGAAAATCGGTTAGAACCACCTGCACCATCATACTCCTGGTGAGTGCTTCTTGCCAAGCCACCGTCCCAAACATAGGCAGTCATGTTTTGGCCATTTAAAGATAACCCCAACGAGCCTCCTGAATTGAGGTGGTCAGTTCTGGTAGAACGAGCCGCATCTACATTAAAAGTGGTATAGTAGATTGGTTGCCCATCAACAACTTTCTGGAGTTCAATGAGTCTTCCATCAGATAAAGAAGTTCTTATTGGCCATCCATTTCTTTCTGCTTGTTCAATAGCAGCACGCTTTTCACTTTCAGCTTTCTGTCTAAACTCAACTTCTAGCTGATTTAACTTAGTAATATTTGATTTTTCTTGAATTTGCTCTCTTTGAGCCTTGTTTTGTGCCAGTGATATGGTGGTGGACACAAAAAGTAAGGGCAATAGAATACCCCTTAGAGTAAAACTTCTAATCATACAAATTTGGTTTAGGTTGAAAAGGCACAAATATGCCAAATAATATTATGGATGCAAGAGAATTTTCAGACGACTAAACTGACTTTGTCGGATTAGTCAGAATTTAAGTTTGTAAGTCTTTCAATCACAACAAATTACGTTCGCAATCGTTTGCGAATAAAATTTAAATTTTTTTTCTCAAGTAAGAGGGAATAAAAAAAGGGTCGAAAAACGACCCTTCAATATTGAATTATTTTCTTACTAAGTTCATACTTCTAGAGCATGAGAATCCTCATTATATTCCTCAAGTGGCAAGCAGCTGCACATTAGATTTCTATCTCCATAAGCACTATCTATTCTTCCAACAGATGGCCAGAACTTAAATTCTTTAACATAAGCCAGTGGGTATGCCGCCTTTTCCCTTGAATAAGGTTTATCCCATTCAGAGGCTGTTATAACAGCAGCAGTATGTGGTGCATTTTTCAATACATTATTCTCTTTATCGGCAATTCCTGATTCAATTTCGCTGATCTCTTTTCTGATTTCTATAAGAGCTTCGCAAAAACGATCTAACTCCTCTAATGTTTCACTTTCAGTAGGCTCAATCATCATGGTGCCTGCAACTGGGAATGAAACTGTAGGAGCATGGAAACCATAATCCATCAATCGCTTGGCAATATCCTCTACTTCAACTCCTGCTTTTTTAAAATCACGACAATCAATAATCATTTCGTGTGCAGCCCTACCGTTTTTGCCTGTATAGAGCACATCGTAATGGCCTGTTAACTTTTCTTTGATGTAATTGGCATTAAGAATGGCAATTTGTGTTGCCTTCGTTAGGCCGTTTCTTCCCATCATGGCAATGTAAGCATACGAAATAGTAAGTATACTGGCGCTACCATAAGGTGCAGCAGAAATGGCGGTAATTGCCTGATCACCCCCTGTTTTAATTACTGGATTGCCAGGTAAAAATGGTTTCAACTGACTAGCAACACCGATTGGGCCCATTCCCGGGCCACCACCACCATGAGGTATGCAAAATGTTTTGTGCAAATTAAGATGACAAACATCTGCCCCGATATTAGCAGGACTGGTTAAGCCAACCTGAGCATTCATGTTTGCACCATCCATGTACACCTGTCCACCAAAATCGTGAATGATCTGGCAAATCTCTTTGATGCTTTCTTCAAAAACTCCGTGTGTAGATGGGTATGTAACCATTAAGGCAGATAAGTTATCCCTATTGGCCTCTGCTTTAGATTTAAGATCATCCACATCAATATTTCCTTGTTCATCGCATTTAACGATTACTACTTTCATACCTGCCATCACTGCACTCGCTGGGTTGGTACCATGTGCAGAAGATGGAATTAAAGTAACAATTCTGTGATGGTCGCCTCTGCTTTCATGATAAGCCCTGATCACCATCAAACCTGCATATTCGCCCTGCGCACCACTATTTGGCTGAAGTGATACGGCATCAAAACCAGTGATTTCGCATAACCATGCCTCCAAATCAGTAAATAATTCCTGATACCCTTTGGTTTGTGAAGCAGGGGCAAAAGGATGGATCTTGCCAAATTCGGGCCACGTAACCGGAATCATTTCCGTTGTTGCATTCAACTTCATTGTACAAGAGCCCAGAGAAATCATGCTATGAACAAGCGATAAATCTTTATTCTCGAGCCTTTTGATATATCTCAGCATTTCGTGCTCAGAATGAAATTTATTGAACACCATATGCTCCAAAAATTTACTTGTTCTTTGTAAGTTGTTTGGCCAGTCAAGGGAAATATTGTCTGCTTCTGACTGGATGTCGAATGTTGTTTTCGTGTCAAAAACTGAGATAATCTCAACAATATCTTCTATTCTGGTAGTCTCGTCTAATGAAATTCCGATATGACCATCATCAAAATATCTAAAGTTCATATGTTTCTCTTCTGACTTGGCTTTGATTCCTTCCAAGTCTGAAACTTTAACCTTTAGTGTATCGAAATAATTTTTATTCACTTGTTGAAAACCGGCTTCTTCGATTCCGTTAGCAAGCAATTTAGTTAGGCCATGTGTTCTTTGTGCGATCTTTTTAAGGCCTTCAGGTCCGTGATATACGGCATACATACCTGAAATTACTGCCAGCAGGACCTGAGCAGTACAGATGTTCGAAGTAGCCTTTTCACGTCTGATATGCTGCTCTCTCGTTTGAAGAGCCATTCTGTACGCACTATTTCCTTGGGCATCTATTGAAGCTCCTATTATTCTTCCCGGTATTTGTCTCTTATAATCCTCTTTTGTGGCAAAAAAAGCTGCGTGAGGGCCGCCAAATCCCATTGGTACTCCAAACCTCTGGCTTGAGCCAACTACTACATCTGCGCCCATTTCGCCTGGTGATTTCAACATGACGAGACTAAGCAAATCCGATCCAACAGAAACAAAAACCTCATTCTCCTTTGCCGATGCAATTAAATCAGAATGGTCTATTACTTCTCCATCGTTATTAGGGTACTGAATATAAATGCCATAAAGTGATTCATCCGTTAAATCCAATTTAGACAAATCATCAATCACTAAATCTATGCCTACGGGAATTGCTCGGGTTTTAAGCAAATCAAGTGTTTGAGGGAATACGTTTTTATCTACAAAAAATTTGTTCGAATTTTTCTTATTTCCCTTCCTAAGACCCATTAACATCGTCATTGCTTCTGCTGCTGCTGTTCCTTCGTCAAGAAGAGAGGCATTGGCTATTTCCATTCCGGTCAATTCAATAATTGTGGTTTGGAAATTAATTAGCGCTTCAAGTCTGCCTTGCGCGATTTCTGCCTGGTAAGGAGTATAGGCTGTATACCACCCCGGGTTTTCAAGAATATTTCTCAAAATTACCGGTGGCGTAATGGTATCATAATAGCCAGTGCCTATATATGATTTGAATATTTTATTTTTTGAAGCCAATACTTTAAAGTCACTCAAGAACTGGTATTCGCTCTTTGCTGAAGGTAAATCCATTGTCTTTTCCAACTGGATTGCCTTAGGAATAGTCTGATCTATTAAGTCTTCTAATGAATCAGCTTTAATGAACTCAAGCATTTGATTTACCTGGTTTTCATCAGGTCCGTTGTGGCGGGTATCAAATCTTTCTCGGTAGTTAATATCTAATTTCATATTTGTTAAGTAGTGGCCTTCAAATGAGACTGCAAAGTTAATATTATTTTGGGTAAAAAAGAGGCCTCACTTTATTACAAAATGAGGCCTACTATTGTTCCATAAATCTTCAATTAAATAGGAACATTTACATGTCTTTCTGCATGGTAGGATGATCTTACCAAAGGACCTGATTCAACATATTTTAATCCTCTTTTTAACCCCTCTTCTCTGTAAGCATCAAACTGATCTGGGTGAATAAACTCTGCAACCTCTAAATGCATTTTAGTTGGTTGTAAATATTGGCCTAAAGTCAAAATGTCTAGTCCGTTTGCTACCAGGTCATCCATTGCCTTATGTACTTCTTCAGGCTTTTCACCTACCCCTAACATAATACCTGACTTAGTACGCTTACCTGCTTCTTTGGTAAGCTTTATTTGTTCAAGGCTTCTGGCATATTTAGCCTGTGGCCTTACCCTTCTGTATAAACTTTCTACCGTTTCCACATTATGAGAAACTACTTCCTGACCACCTTCAATCATCCTATACAAGGCGTCCCAATTACCCTTTACATCGGGTATTAATGTTTCTATGGTTGTTTCAGGCGAAAGTTTCTTGGTTTCAATTACTGTTTGATACCAAATTTCTGCTCCACGATCTTTCAGCTCATCTCTGTTAACAGACGTGATAACAGCGTGTTTTACGCCCATTAATTTAATTGCTTCAGCAACACGTTTGGGTTCCTCCTCATCGTATTCAGGCGGGCGACCTGTAGCCACGGCACAAAATGTACAGCTTCTTGTACACACATTGCCTAAAATCATAAATGTGGCTGTACCGGCTCCCCAACATTCTCCCATATTAGGGCAATTGCCGCTTTCACAAATGGTATGAAGTTTATAATTATCAACAAGCTTTCTGACTTTCGCATACTCTTCTCCTACAGGAAGTTTTACACGTAGCCAGTCAGGCTTTCTGATTTTGCTTTTCTTATCTTCTTTTGAAACTACTGGAAGTTCTATCATGCGCTAGTAATTATCGAAATGCAAAGGTACATTTTAACTATAGAATTAACCAGTAAGACTACCTTCTGGTTCCGTAGAATATGGTAATATAAGCTGTTGGAAATATGGCTCTATTTTCTACACCGGCCATCAGGTCAATTTTTTGGGTGTAGGCATCCAGTAAAGCGCCTATTTCAACACCAGTGACGCTGCTTTTCAATGTTCCCATTTCAAAACTTAACCCAGCCTTTAAGTTAGCCCCAATGCGTAGATTGGATTCTTGAATGCCCTGAAAGAGATATCCGGTACCAATAATTCTTTCTATTGAATGTATAGCCGGATCGTATGGTACTCTTTCTGTATTGCCACCAATCGTTGAATTGCCATCTGGGCTATATTCAATGTAATAAGGTGCTAGAACGCCTATGGATGGGCCAATTGCAGTAATTGCTTTAATTTCTACACCTTGCTGCGGTGCCTTTCTGAATAAAATTAGTTCTCTACCATATTGGAATCTAAGTGCATAGAGGTAATTAACCTTACCAAAAATGAAACTGCTACCGGCCTGTGTTCTAAGCTGGGTTTCCTGGTTGTGCTTAACATTCATTAGTTCCAAGCCTACACTCTCAAATAAATCATCACCAATTTTTCTTGACTTACGAAAAGTAAACCCACCAATCAGCCCCCCTGAAGTATTTTTGTTTATTCCCCAAACAAATTCCGAATTATAATCTTCATTATCTTCCTGAGCAAAAGACGTGAGCCCAATGAGAAGAAGAAGCGGCAGTATTAGAAACTTTTTATTCACTCTACAAAAGAATATTTAAATTTAGTAAAATTAAAACGGAAAACCTTTGAAGATAGTTTAACCCAATCTAAATAATGATACAAATGAAAGTAAATTACCTTGGTTCGTTAAGGACTGAGGGAACTCATCTTAAATCTGGCAGTAAAATTATTACAGATGCACCGACAGACAATAATGGTAAGGGTGAGGCATATTCCCCAACAGATCTACTCTGCTCTTCATTATGTTCTTGCATGATGTCACTTATGGGGATTTATGCCAATATCGAATCAATAAGCCTTGAAGGGTTAAGTGCAGATATCACTAAAGTAATGGCAGCAAATCCACGCAAGGTTAAAGAAGTAATTATTAACTTTTCTATTCCTAAAATAAATGCTACTGATGCACAGATAAAAGGATTGAAGCATGCAGCATTAACCTGCCCTGTTTCACTGAGCCTATCAGCTGAACTAAAACAAACAATCAGTTTTAATTTCTAGGCCGTAACGAATTTTATGAAATCAGCATACGAAATACCCATATGAGAGTTGTGGTGTACCACTTCTTTGTTTCGAATTAAAATAGCCTGGGGTGATTGGTGCTGAACGTTGAGCTGCTCTTCAATTTGATTGGATAATGGTCTGTATTGAATTAAATCCAGGTAGTAAGGCTTTATCCCATCCGATTCATCCCATGAACGTTCTAATCTATTTAAAGCCATACTACTAATTGAGCACCGCGTGCTATGCTTAAAAATTAGCACTGGTGAGATTTCGGATTCTTCAATAATTGAATTAAGCTGATCTGCTGAAGTTAGGTGATTCCAGTTCATATATTAATCATACCAAATGTCACGTTCGCGTTTATCAAAACGGGGAGCCCTTTCTTTTTCTTTCAGATTATCTGGCTGGCCCTCATTCTTCTTAAATATTTTAGCAAACAATAATTTCAAGCTAAAAAGTTTCTCTTTTTCCTGGGTAGCACTATTTTTTCCTCTCGCATAATTAAAACTAGGGTGCCGGTCTTCCAAACGCTTTTTACTCATTTTTATATTACCCTGATAATTAGAGGCACTAATTGCTGCTTTCGATGGGGCTCTGCTTTTTAAAGCCTCATTCACCGAGCTAGGGTTACGCTTATAATTAAATGCCAACTTGGTTCGCCCTTTAAAGGATGTGCCCCTGGCTGTTTCTTTAGATGGTGCAATGCCCGGTAGTGACTCTTTAGCCGTACTTGGGTTTTTTCTGACAGACCAAGTAACTTTTGTTCTACCTTCAAAACCTATTCCTTTTTGTGCTCCTGACCCTGGCGGTAGATTTTTTAGAGACTCATCGGAAGCACTAGGATTCTGTTTATATTTCAAGGTTACTTTAGTTCTACCCGTAAACTCTCCTCCCTGGAAGTAGTTCTTATTAGGTGCATGTTTTTTCAGAGCTTCATCAGCGGCCGCAGGGTTCTTTTTGTACCTTCTCCTGTCTTTAACTGTTCCCTGATAATTGCCAGCAAGCCTATCGTTTTTAAGTGCCTGTTTTACTTTTAAAGATTCTTTTGCGGCATTTGGGTTTTTCCGGTAATCATATTTTCTTTTAAGATTGCCCTTGTAAGTACCTGCCAATGCATCAAAGTTTCCTCCCTGATACCTTGATTGTTTTAACGTACCCTGATAACCTGATATGTCATCTTTACTCTTTGATAGTCTTACTTTGATGGCTTTTTTATCAGCGCTTGGATGACGTTTATAATCGAACCTTCTTTTCTGCCCACCCTGATAAGTACTAGATAAAGCATCAAAATCACCACCTTTAAACCTACCCTGTTTTATATTTCCGGTGAAGCTGGTTGCTTTTAATGTGCTTGATGATTCTTGCGCTTTGGTTGTAGATTTTCCATTGTTATTCCAATTGTTTCTGGCTACACTTCCTCCGCCTTTTAATGGCTTACCAGCTTTTATATTTCCCTGAAACGATCTTACTCGCTGACTTTGCTCAGAGTTATTTGCCTTTGTAACTGACCTACCATTATTATTCCATCTAATTCCTGAAATGCTACCACCACCTTTCAATGGTTTGCCAGCTTTTATATTACCTTGAAAGGACCTAATTCGTTGATTTTGTTCGGCATTGTTGGCGCGTGTAACGGATTTACCAGAATTATTCCATCTCCTACCTGAGATGCTACCTCCGCCTTTTAAAGGTTTACCGGCTTTTATATTTCCCTGAAAGCTCAACCCTTTACTTGTGCCTGATCCTGGAGGATTACTGCCACCCAATT
This sequence comes from Fulvivirga sp., assembly GCF_040220315.1. GTDB lineage: Bacteria > Bacteroidota > Bacteroidia > Cytophagales > Cyclobacteriaceae > Fulvivirga. Next base: position 23,329 of record NZ_JAVJUY010000244.1, on the reverse strand, counting down.
TCTTGCCTGCACTTTCCTTTCTACTAGATACAGATTTATAACCACTCCCTTTAATTTTACCTTTATAGGCTCGATCGCCTCTTCTACTTTTATTTGTTGGATAAGGAGTAAACTGTGGCCCCGTAAATTTTGGTCCAGTGCTCGTCCGTATCCTCAGTTTATTCCCAGATATATCTTTTTTCCAGGCTCTTTCTGGTCTTCTTGTGGCAGATTTATATCCACCTCCAAATCCCCCGGTATAGGCTTTATCTCCTTTTCTTCCCGGACTGGTGTATCGTGTTTTTGGTGGTTTTTGAACGCCCGGCCTTCCTGTTGTTCGCTTGGTTTGGAATGTTCTTCCAGTAATATCACCTTTAAAGGCTTTCTCCCATTTCTTTTTTGGCCTGAATGAACTGTAAGGTGTTTTACGCTTTCTCACACGATAGGCTCCGGAAGCTGATCTAGGCACAACTCTTCCTGAAGTAGCCTTTTGCTCAGAAGATCGTGTTGCCGAACGTACAGAGCCACCCTGATAACTACTTTTACCAGTGAACGTTACTTTCTTGGTTCTTTTATTTAGAGCCCTGCCGTTAATACCGCCTTTCCATGCTTTTTCTCTTGGCCGGTTTGTTGTCCGAGGTGGGCCTGAAGCTCTTTTAGCCGATTCAGAAGGACGCTGCGTAAATCGAGCTTTCGATAAGGCTTTTTTAGCTACACTTGCTTCTGTTTTTCTCTTTCTTCCAGCATACGGGTTAGGCTGTGCGTAGTTGGCATTTGAACGAAGTCTAGAAGATTTTATCCTGGTAACTTTTCGGCCTGTGATGTCTCCTTTATAGGCTTTTTCTCCTTGCCTTGTTCTGGATTTAAAGCGGGCTTGCCTTAACTTACTTTTGTTTGATCTAGCTCGGTCACCTCTTCGTTTTAGCCTTCTATTATCCTTATTTTTTCGTTCATTTAGGCGTTCGAATTTATTCTTTTCCTGAGCCTGCGCTATATTGGCACCCTGAAAACAGGAACCACAAACAATTACAAGAACAAGTATTGTCCACTTTAGGGGCTTAGAAATGCTCGCGCTATGGTAATGAAAAGACAAAATAATTATGCGTAAAAAATGAGCTACGTTAGCTTAGAACGCATCAAGTTAACTAAAATTCGACTAAATCTTTAATTTTTTGAGCTAACCTACCCTTTGGTAAAAAGTTTTGCTCTAATGGCGGTGAAAATGGCACAGCTGTGTCTAAACTCGCCTCTCTTAAAATGGGTGCATCCAAATATTCAAAACAGTGTTCACCAATCCAGGCTGAAATCTCACCACCAATACCTCCCGTTAAGCAGTCTTCATGTAAAATGAGGACACGGCCTGTTTTTTCTACCGTTTTTCTCACCGCTTCTTTATCCCACGGCAATAATGATCTTAAATCCAGAATATCGGCAGAAACCTCAGGATTACTTTTCATTATTTCTTTCGCCCAGTGAACACCCATCCCATAAGTAATAATTGAAATATCAGAGCCCTCTGTCACTAAATTAGCTTTCCCAATTTCAGTAGTATAATAATCGTCACAAACCTCGTCAGTTAAAGAACGATAAAGCATTTTATGCTCAAAGTAAATTACAGGATTTGGGTCTTCGATAGCTGCACATAACAAGCCCTTGGCGTCCCTTGGGTTTGAAGGATATACCACCTTTAACCCGGGTGTATGAAAAAACCAAGCCTCGTTTGATTGACTATGAAACGGCCCTGCTGCTACACCTGCCCCGGTAGGCATTCGAACCACAACATCAGCATTTTGCTGCCATCTGTAGTGAGATTTGGCCAGGTTATTTACAATCTGGTTGAAACCACAAGTAACAAAGTCAGCAAACTGCATTTCAACTAATGACTTTCGTTTCTTGATAGACATTCCAAGTCCAATACCAATAATTGCTGATTCACACAAAGGGGTGTTTCTAATCCTATCTCTACCGAATTTATCTACAAACCCTTCTGTAATCTTAAACACGCCACCATAATCAGCAACATCCTGCCCCATTATTACCAGTTCAGGGTATTTTTCCAAACTTTGTTTTAATCCATCAGAAATGGCATCTACATACCTTTTCTCAGAAAAACTGTCAGATTCTTCTACAGCTTTTTGTTCAAATGGGTAATACATATCCTCCACTTCCACTTGTGTGCTTGCCACCGGAAGTGCTTCGGAATAGGCCTTTTCTAAGCCTGAATCGATATCTGCCAGAATACTTGCTCTGAGCTTTTCTATATGCTTTTTTGTAAGAACCTTCTCATTTAAAAGATATTGCTCAAAATTTTCCAATGGATCCTTTTTAGCCCAGTAATCCATTAACTCTTTAGGCACATATTTAGTACCTGAAGCCTCCTCATGTCCGCGCATTCTAAAAGTCATAGCTTCAACAAGCACAGGACCACCACCATTTTTTCTTAATTTTTTCGACAACTTGTCAATAGTGTCATATACTTCCAGCACATTGTTGCCATCAATTTTAACCGCTTCAATGCCATAACCTGGTCCCTTATCTATGAAATTTTTGAATTTGAATTGCTCTGAACTGGGTGTTGAAAGCCCATAACCATTATTCTCCACCACAAAGATTACTGGCAAATTCCACACAGCTGCAACGTTCAGTGCTTCGTGAAAGTCTCCCTCACTGGCACCACCGTCTCCAGTAAATACCAATGTGGCCTTAGACTCTTTGCCTAATTGATTAGCTAAAGCAATGCCATCGGCTACAGCCAACTGCGGTCCCAAATGCGAGATCATGCCAACGATATTATAGTCATTCGTGCCGAAGTGAAAAGAACGATCTCTCCCTTTAGTAAATCCATGGATTTTACCTTGAAATTGAGCGAATAATCTATCGTATGGAACATTTCTGGATGTAAATACACCGAGGTTTCGATGCATTGGAAGTATATATTCTTCATCTGTTAATGCTTTGGTTGCACCTACAGATATTGCTTCTTGCCCTATGCCTGAAAACCATTTGCTTATTTTCCCTTGTCTTAAAAGAATAAGCATCTTCTCCTCGATCATCCTAGGCCTTAATAAGCCTTCATAAAGATCAAGTAGCAATTTGTTTGAGTATTTCTTCCTATCGAAATTCATAACTAAAATTTTGCCGCAAAATTAAGGCATTGGTATTGCCCTCAAAGTGAAGGGTTATATTTATTTTTGGACATCTAATATGATCCATTTCAAAGAATTTTGGCTTAATAACGGGCTGCAGGTAATTGTACATGAAGATCCAAGTGTTCAGATAGCCGTTCTCAATTTACTATATAAAGTAGGCTCCCGGGATGAAGATCCAACAAAAACGGGCTTTGCACACTTATTTGAACACCTTATGTTTGGAGGTTCGATTAATGTAGAAAATTTTGATAGCGAGCTTCAAAAGGTTGGCGGTGACAATAATGCATTTACTAGCCCCGACATTACCAACTATTACATCACAGTGCCACATCAAAATATTGAATGTGCTTTTTGGCTGGAATCTGACCGAATGCTCGGCTTACCTTTTAGTGATAAAGTGCTGGAGGTGCAAAAAAATGTAGTAATTGAAGAGTTCAAGCAGCGGTATCTGAACCAGCCTTATGGCGATTTATGGTTAAAAATGAGGCCATTGGCTTATCAAAAACATTCCTACAGGTGGGCAACTATTGGCAAGGAGATTAGTCATATCGAAAATGCAACTCAGGATGATGTAAAGGCTTTTTATAATAAATATTATACCCCAAACAATGCAGTATTAGTGGTAGCAGGTAATGTTACTGTGAGCCAGGTTAAAAAACTATCAGAAAAATGGTTTAGTGATATTCCTTCAGGCCAACCAATTGAAAGAAATTATAAGAGCGAGCCTTTGCAAAACCAAAAACGAGAATTGGTAATTACTGCAAATGTGCCAGCTGATATGCTTACAATGGCCTTTCATATGCCCGCACGATTTGCTGAAGGTTATCATACAGCTGATTTGGTAAGCGACATTTTAGGCAGGGAAAAATCGAGCAGGTTGTACAATGCATTGGTAAGGGATTCTGAAATATTTAAAAGCATCAATGCTTATGTTATGGGTTCGTTAGATCCTGGTTTATTGGTTATAAGCGGAAAACTTTCGTCTGGAGTATCCACTGAGCAAGGCGAGAAAGAAATTTGGAATGTAATTAATTTACTGCAAAATTCAGGGTTAGAGAAACAAGAACTTGACAAAGTAAGAAATCAAGCTGAATCTACATTGGCTTTTGGTGAGGTGGAGGTATTGAACAGAGCCATGACGTTGGCTTATTCAGCACTTTCAGGTGATGTTAACCACTGCAATGAAGAAATAAATAGGATTCGAGCTGTTGAAGAATCAGATATCATGAAAATGGTGAATGAACTTCTGATAGAAAAAAACTGCTCTGTGCTACATTATAAATCAAATTAGGCAAATGAAAATTAGAACGGGTTTAGGTTATGATGTTCATCAATTAGTGGATGGCAAAGATTTTTGGCTTGGTGGAATTAAAGTTGAACATAGTAAAGGAGCTGTAGGCCATTCAGATGCCGATGTTTTAATCCATGTAATCTGTGATGCGTTGTTAGGCGCTGCCAATATGCGCGATATCGGTTACCATTTTTCTGATACAGACCCGGCATTTAAAGGCATTGATAGTAAAATACTTTTAAAGGATGTTATGAAATTAATTGGAAATGAGGGCTGGAAAATTGGCAACATTGATTCTACCATCTGCTTGCAAAGACCCAAAATAAATCCTTACATACCAGAGATGAAAAAATGCCTGGCTCAAGTTATGGGTATCGATGAGGAAGATATATCCATAAAAGCTACCACTACCGAAAAACTTGGTTTTGTTGGTAAGGAAGAAGGTGTAGCTGCTTTTGCAACTGTACTGATTACTAAATGAGTAATGATCATCTAAAAATAATTACCACGGAAGATGGCTCTCATTCTTTATACAACAAAGAATTAAATGAGACATACCACTCATTTCATGGGGCTCTTCAAGAATCCAGGCATGTTTTTATTGAAAATGGCTTAAGGTTTTGGCATACCAACAATCAAAATAGAGGTAAGGTTAGAATCTTTGAATTAGGGTTTGGAACAGGTTTAAATGCCTTACTTACATTAGACTACGCCATCAGCCAGAATATTGACATTGAGTATGAATCAATTGAGGCTTATCCGTTGAATAAAACTCAATATGAATCATTAAATTATTCACAATTAATTGCTGAAGGGAGCTTAAGTAGCTATTTCACACATTTACACGAGGCTGAGTGGGATACTTTTGTTTCAATTCATGATAAATTTCAGTTAAAGAAAATCCATAGCCAAATTGAAATACTAGACGTTAGTAGTCATAGTTATGATATCATTTATTATGATGCTTTTGCTCCGAGCAAACAACCACAATTATGGGAGATACCCCAAATTGAGAAAGTTGTTAAATCTTTATCCCAGGGAAGCGTATTTGTCACCTATTGTGCTCAGGGTCAGCTAAAAAGAAACCTTAAAACGCTAGGCTTAGAAGTAAATACTTTGCCAGGCCCACCAGGTAAGAAAGAAATGGTCTTAGCCATAAAGTAGGCAATATCCCTTAATTTACGTGATTCAGTATAATACAATAAAGGGCTACATTTGATTTCTATGCGAGGAATCATTACAGGCATCGCTTTATTGTTTTTTGTAAGCACAGCCAAAGGTCAGAATGTAGATTTTCGAGTTCCAGAACACAAAATAGGTGTTTCACTTACAGAATTCTTAAATGAAATTGAGGAGAAAGAGTATGTAAAATTCTTCTTTCTGCCTGAATGGACAGCTCAAATTACAGTATCTACCAGTTACAAGGATCAGCCAATTGCTACTGCCCTTCAAAGCATTCTGGCAGGAAGATCAATAAATATCGAATACATATATGATTACGGGATTGCTTTAATTAAGGATCCAACAGCCGATATCATCCGACAAGAAATTCTGGATAACATTGATGGTGATTTAATCAGATATACCATTGGTGACTCGGTAAATGCCAATTGGGGAAGTAATGTTCGAATAAGAGGCATCATTAAAGACGAAAAATTTAACGAGCCCCTCGTTGGAATAACAATTTACGCCAACGAAGTGCAAAAAGGAACCGCAACTGGGGCAGACGGAAGTTACTCTTTAACCCTGCCTGTTGGTAAACATATCATCACTTATGCCGGACTAAATTACCAAGATAAAAATATCGCTTTTTCTCTTTATGAATCGGGTAAGTATGATGTGATTATGGAAGAAAAGCCCATCACACTTGATGAAATTGTAGTGAAAGACAACGCTGAAAAAGAAAATTTTGAAAGTAATGTTGTCGGCCGAACCAGAATCACGGCAGCAGAATTGCAAACCATCCCAGCATTTTTAGGGGAAATTGATGTAATTAAAAGCATTCAATTATTGCCAGGTGTAAACAGTGTTGGAGAGGGCAGTGCAGGATTCAATGTGCGAGGCGGTAGTGTAGATCAAAACTTAATATTATTAGATGAAGGCATCATCTTTAACCCCAACCACCTTTTTGGGTTTTTCTCAGCTTTCCACCCTGACGCACTTAAAGAAGTAACCTTTTACAGAGGTGCAATTCCTGCACAATATGGTGGAAGAATCTCATCGGTATTAGATGTGCGACAGAAAGACGGTGATAGAAATGAATATCATGGATCTGGCGGATTGGGTATAGTAACCAGCCGTTTAATGGTTGAGGGACCTATTGCTAAAGACAAGGTAAGCTTTCTTTTCGCAGGCAGAACGTCCTATTCCGATTGGCTTCTTAAACAAGTTAAGAATGATGATGTAAGAAACAGCGAGGCTTTCTTTTACGATGTAACTGGAAAAGTGACTGCGTATATTAATAAGAAAAACAAAATCGCTGCCAGCTACTATTTAAGTAATGACAAGTTTAAGTTTTCCAATGATACGGCCTACTATTGGCAAAATCATAGTGCCTCTATCACTCATGAAAGCTATGTCAACCAAAAACTTTCGCTATTCAACAACTTTTCTGTGGGTAACTACAATTACGAGGTACGGGATGAAGATGTGGATGAGTCATTTTCATGGAAATACAGCATCGATAATTTTCAGTTCAAGTCTTATATAAATTATGCATTCGAAAAGCATCTTTTGACAGCCGGTGTTGATGTGAAAGGTTATGACTTTGCTAGAGGCGACCTTAAGCCACTATCAAGCTCATCCAATGTGCGGAATATTGAGTTGAACAATGATAGATCTCTGGAAGCCGGAGTTTTTATTAGTGACGAGATGCAGGTCGGAAATAACCTCATTATTACACCAGGCTTAAGGTATTCTTTCTATCGACTATTTGGTGACCATCAATTGTTTAAGTACAACCCAGAACTACCAAGGGATGATTTTGAAATAATTGACACCGTGAACTATGATAATGGCGAAGTAGCAGCTAGCTACTCCGGTTTAGAACCACGCTTATCAGCTAAATATAGTCTAGATGCCAACAACTTTATTAAAGCAGGATTTAGCAGGTCATATCAGTATATCCATTTACTGTCTAATACAACAGCCATTACTCCTATTGATTCGTGGGTGCCTAGTTCAGAATATATCAAACCACAAATTGGTAATCAATATTCTATTGGTTATTTCAAAAGAATGCCAGTAAAGAAATTAACTGCATCAGTAGAAGTGTTCTACAAGCAGATTGACAATGTTCCGGAATACAAAGATGGAGCACAGTTAGCATTAAAACAGAACATTGAAACCGAATTAGTAAATAGTGAAGCCGATATAAGGGGACTTGAATTTTCTATTCAAAAAGATGGCCGATTGTCTGGAGAATTTAATTACACCTACACTTCTTCGAGAAGAAGGACTTTCTCGCAGTTTGAGAGCTTGCAAGTGAATAATAACGAGTTCTTCCCTGCGAACTATGACCAGCCGCATAATATAAAAATTAATGCAAACTATGATATCTCCAGAAGACATGTGTTATCATTTAATTTCAACTTAGCCTCGGGCAGACCAATAACCGCACCGGTAGAGCGCTTTGAAATTGACGGTGTTTTGGTAGCGAATTATACAGAGAGAAATCAGTACAGAATTCCTACTTATCATAGGTTGGATGTGTCCCTTCTAATTAGAACTAACCATAAGAAAGATAAAAAATGGGAAGGAAGCTGGTCGTTTACTTTGTACAATGTCTATTCAAGAAGAAACGCCTATTCAGTTTTCTTTCAGGAAAGTGAAAGTGGCAGGCCAACCGCTTATAAGCTTTCTGTTTTAGGGTCAATCTTTCCATCTATCACCTACAACTTTAAGTTTTGATGAGAAGTTTAACAACCATATCTCTTAGTTTCATTCTAGTTACTGCGTGTATAGATCCTATTGATTTTGAAACTGATTCAAATGCTGACGGAAATATAGTAATCGATGCGCTTATTACTGATAAAGAAGAGTCGAGCAGGGTAATAATCTCTAAATCAGTTCCATATTCTGAATATGTTTCTAATACAACATTAAGTAAAATGAGAAACGCTCATGTGGTATTGAGCGTGGGTTCTAATGAATTGATATTTAGAGAATTCGAGCCTGGTACATATATACCACCAGCAGATTTTAAAGCGATTGATGGGTTAGAATATAAGTTAACAATAGAATTAGAAGACGGCAAAAGGTATGAAAGTGACGTAAACAGACTCACTAATAATGCTGATATAGAAACGGTGCGTAAAGATTATACCTTTAGAACAACCTTGAGTAAAAATAATGTTGAGGTTAGTAAAGGTGGTGTAGAACTTTTATTAGATACCAAAATATTGGATGACAATAAATATTACAGGTGGCAATTTACAGGTACTTATCAGATAGAATCCAAACCCGAACTTGTGACCCCTGTTCCGCCTACTTGCAGTGGTATTGATATAAACCCTGAAACAGGTATTGACGAAGGGACGGGTATCTGTACTTGTTGTATATGCTGGGTTACAGAATCCGAGAACCTTATTCTTTCAGATCCTTCTTTTAGAGATGGCCAAATTAAAAATGTACCAATAGCCTTTATTGAAAATAGCGAAGGTAGGTTTGAGAAGAAATATCATTATGCCATTGACCAGATAGCTATAAGTCAAGAAGAATATGAATTTTGGAGGGCAATAAAAACACAAAAAGAGCAAGGTTCATTATTTGCCCAACAAGTTGGTAAAATACCATCAAATATTAATGAAGTAGGTTCTGAACAAGGTAATGTGCTGGGCTATTTTAGCGTAGCGTCTATCACATCCACAAGTGGTTATCTTACTGCTGCAGACGTACCAGAGAGAATTTCTGTATTACCCACGCTCATTGGAACTTGTCTTGGATTTGATGGTGCGACTAATATTAAACCACCATTTTGGGAATGATAAAATTAAAGACATATTACTTTATTCTATATGTAACAGTCGTATTACAATTCAGCTGTATTGATAAAATTAATGTAGATGTAGAATCAAAATCAGGCAGCCTTGTAGTAAATGGTCAAATTACTGATCAGGAAGGGCCATATGAGATACTGCTGTACAGGTCTTTAGGTTATTTTAATTATTTAGAAGAAGTACCCGACCCAGTGCCCGGAGCCAAAATTACTATAGAAGACGATTTGGGAAGTGCGATAGAACTGGAGGAAAGAAGGCCAGGGGCATATTATACACATAGCGGATTTCAAGGTGAAGTTGGTAGGAGCTATATTCTAACTATCGAATTAAATGATGGATCGGTTTATAAATCTAATCCCGAAAGAATGCCCGTTAATGTTGGCATCGATTCATTAATAGCTGAATACAAAGTAAAAACAAAGGTTAATAAAAACAATGTTCCTTTAGATTTAACAGGCTTTGAAATACGTATTAAAACAAATCCACTTAATGATACAGATGGGTTTTACAGATGGCGTTACAACAGCATTTATGAGTTTAGAACATTCCCTGAGTTGAGAGAAAGGCCACCAGGTACAATAAACCCACCACCCTGTGCTGCTGGCATTGTATGCACTTGCTGTTTTTGCTGGACGACCGAATCATCTTCTAAGGTAGTTGTGTCTGATCCAGAATTAGTAACTGATGATTTAACTGACATCATTGATTTCATTGTTAATGAAAACAGCAGATTTACATTTAAATATTATATTGAAGTAGAACAACTGGCACTAACAAAAAGCGGTCATACATTTTGGGATTTAGTAGAAAGGCAACAGAATCAAGGATCATTATTCGATCAGCCCTCAGGGAAAATGCCGGTGAATATGTACGCCCTAAGTGACGAAAACGAGCCTATTTTTGGTCATTTTGGGGTGGTTTCTATAACGAAAAAGGATCGATTTATACTTCCTAAGGATTTGCCTGTAAGATCAATACAATTAGATTCCATTAAAGAAGATTGTCGATTGTATAAAAACTCAACCAACGTTAGGCCATCATTCTGGTAAATATGAAAAATTCTCTTCAAATATCGTCCTTACTATTATTTATGCTTTTTAGCTGCATAGACCCTGTTAATGTTGATGTTGAATCTGAAGCGGGGAATTTAGTTGTAGATGCCCTAATAACAGATGAAGAAGGGCCATATAGTGTTAAATTGTTTTACTCTACAGGATATTTTGATAATAGTCGAAGTAACCCTGCATCAGGAGCAGATGTGTTTATATTGGCTGGAAATGGTTCAATTATTCAATTAAACGAATCGTCAGCAGGATTATATACTACACCAACCTCGTTTAAAGGCCAAGTAGGTACTTCTTATGTTTTGAATATTACTCTTTCTAATGGTAAATCGTATCGATCTTTGCCAGAAACTCTTTCAGCCAATGCGGGAATAGATACATTAGCTTTTAGTTATGAAGTGAAAAATGAAGTAAGTAAAGAAAATGTAGTTACAGATTATGATGGCATCAATGTATTATTAACCACAGGCGATGTATCTGCGAGTCCATTTTATAGGTGGAGATACTCCGCTACTTACGAAATACTGACATTCCCAGAACAAAAAACAATAAAAGTGGAGCTGCAGACCATCCCAGATCCCCCGGCTTGTAGCGGATACATTTATGACGCATTAACCGAAACACTAATGCAAGTGGCACCTTGTACTTGTTGCAGATGTTGGGTTGATGAATTCTCTCAGAAAGTTATAGTATCCAAGCCCGAATTTATTTCAGGACAAATACAAAATTTTAATATTGGTTTCATTAGAGACGAAAAAGGACGCTTTGGGTTCAAATATTATATTGAGGTTGAGCAATTGTCCTTATCGAAAGGTGCGCATGAATTTTGGTCACAAGTAGAACAACAACAAAATCAAGGATCTTTATTCGATCAACCAACGGGTAGAATTAAATCCAATATTCAATCAATAGATGATCCTAATGAAATTGTGCTTGGTTATTTTAGTGCTTCTTCAGTTAAAAAAGTCTCTGGATTTATAACTTCAGCGTTGTTCCCAATAAATGTTTCAACAGGTGACATTATTCAAGATGACTGTACAAAACTTCCGAATTCTACCAATCAAAGACCACCATTCTGGTAATATGAAAAAACTTCTAACCATATTATTGTTCGTACTAACCAACATTGCAGTAGCTCAAAACCCTGCATCAAAAATTACTTTTGATGTGGATAAGCCATTTTATTTCAATAATCAGGAGATAGAAATCAGCTATCAGCTATTAGATTATGAAAATAAGCCTACTCAATCTAAAGAGTTAGTTTATATACTTCTTAAAAATAAATTCAATGATGTAGTAGAACTGCAAAAGAACTTCGCTAAAAATGGCAAGGGCGAATCCAAAATATTACTGTCAAGCAGCCTGGCAACAGGCTATTATGAGTTAATCGTTTACACAAACCATATTTTAGGCTTTAGCGAAGACCAACTAAGCAGAAGAAGAATCCCTATTTATGATACAAAAGAGAACTTTACATTCAATGAAGTAGATAAACAGAATTATATTAAATTTTATCCTGAAGGTGGGCAGCTAATCGATAATATCCCTACGAGGTTGGCTTATTCCTACACCCATAATTGCGAGCAACCTTTGGCAAGCATTATTGATGATCGTGAAAAGGTAGTAGCAGAACTAGAATTATTAAAAATGTCCGGTTTCGGCAGCTTCTTCTTTAAGCCAGAAAGTGGCCGGACATATCTGGTAAAACATACATGTGACTCAGTTAAAAACATCGCAAGTACCATCCCCAAAGTAATCGATGAAGGTATCTCTCTGAGAATAGATGATCGGCAAGATTATTATCTCTTAATAATACAAAGCACGGGTAACATTTATCATAATGACAGTTTAACTGTACGAGGTTATTCTCAAAAAAATATGGTTTATGAATCCAAAGCTGAATACAAAAGAAAAGGGTTGGCCATCAAAATTGATAAAAACTCGATGCCTGAGGACCATTTATCATTTCATGTTTTTTATAATGAAACCTCTGTTGCAAACAGATCTATTTACAATAATATAAATGTGAATATGACGCCACTTCCTATTGATAGCATTTTACCTACCTCAACGAGCCATGATATATCATTTAAAGCGAATAAAAATATCAAGTATCTGAATGCTGAAATCTTACCCTCTGAATGGCTAACTGCAAGTGAGGAAAATATATTTTACTTAAAAAATCTACCACTGAATTTGCTATCAAGCAATAATGAATTGAAACAATCACTTGATAACTATGCAATTAGTATGTCAAAATCAATTGATAACAATCCAACGACTAAGACCCAAAGAACTCCAGAAGAATACTTATACTTGCGAGGTGTCTTAAAAGACTCAAAACCCCTGCCGGATTCATCTCAACTTTATCTGTTTATTCCAGGAGTGAACGTAGTTTATCAGGCAGATTTAGACAGCACTGGTTATTTTGAGTTCCCATTACTGGTTGAATTTTACGGCAAACAAAAAATTCCGTTTTATGCTTTTTCAGAAGATCATAAGTTTGATGAGCCTCTTATAGAATTAGATGAAAAGGTCCCTTCGATATTACTTCGTTTAACTGATGAAGTGCCTTGGACAGTAGCTCATGATTCCGAACTTAAAAACATCATTCAAAATAATGAGATTCAAAGTATTTACAACTTTTATCAACCTGAAGAAATTGCTGTTGAAAAAAGCCTTGAATTTAACATTAATGAATTAATTCGGGATCCTGATTCTGATTATGACATGACAAAGTATAAAGTATTCCCAACGATGACTGATGTGATTAAAGAAGTATTAAATGGCCTGATGCTTCGTAAAAGAAAGGGAGAATATACGCTGAGAATGTTTTCTGAAGATCAATTAAAGGTGTACAAAGAAGCTCCGTTTGTGTTTATCGACAATAGGCCAACCAAAGACATCGATGAGATTTTAGCCATTGATCCAGAGGATATTCTGCGTATTCAAATATTTAACAGACAACAAAAGTTGGTAAACCTGGGTCCTTTTGGCGATGGCGGCTTAGTAGTTATTAACTTAAAAGAGTCCGCCAGAACAAATGATATTACACAAAGTGGCAATTACTTTGAAGCTACTGGTGTAACAAAACCAATAACTCAACCAGCAGAAAAATTGGCGAAGGGAAATAACCTACCGGATATGAGATCTACATTACTTTGGGAAAGCAACCTATCTTTTCCTGATGGAAATGTTATAATACCATTTCAGACTTCTGACAGACCCGGAAATTATACTATTTTAATCAAGTATATAGATGAGAATGGCCAACTTGGTTTTGCTATGAAAGAAATAAAGACAGTTTTCAAACCTAAAAACCTTTCATCTGCTCGTAAGGAGTAATCACCCCATCCAGTTTAACATCCGTTATTTGCATATAATCAATTTTATCAAGCAGTGGCTGAAGTGAAACACCTATTTTTATGGCACTAGTTTGAGCCAAAAACCTGTCGTAGTAACCTTTGCCATATCCAATTCTATGCCCCAATTTATCGGCAATAATTAAAGGAACGAAAACGAGATCAACCTGCGTAGGGTCAACCTCTTGGCCATTATGAGGCTCCATTATTCCCCATTTATTTTGAAGCATTTTTGTTTCTGAATTAAAAATAAAGTGCTTCAATTCACCATTTTTTTCAGTCTTAGGAACAGCAAATTTCTTTGCCGCATACTTTTCTACTAATCCGGTTAAATCAATTTCCCGTTTACTTTTGATTGGTACAAAAATGTGTACGGTTTCTGGTTTGATTTTATCGATTAATACTGACGCAGCGCCAACAACTAGGTTGTTCCTCAGGTCATACTCCTTATTTGTAAGTGTTAATCGCTTGGCAAGATATACTTCTCGTAAAACCTGCTTACTCGCCATTTGAAAGTATGTAAAACTTAAATTCGAACGGGTCGAATTCAGAAATTAATTGCTTAATCAACTGCGGATTTAAAAGGTAAAAGTTCAAGAAATTATCTCTTCGTTCTTGTAGTGAACCATTTGGAAAAAGCACTTCTAAAACTGAATCTACCTGTCCTATTTTCTCTGCTTGTTTGCGCTTCTCAGCTCTGATAAACTTCTTTTCGATTGTATCCAACTTGGCCTTAGTGATTGTGCTTTGTGCATCAACATGATCTACCAAGGTTTGATCAATAGATGCTGCCTGTTGTTTTATCTTGTTAAACAAACTAATCAATTCGTCTTTTTGCCCATTTAGCAATACCTTCTCAGAAGTGTTCGATAGCGTTATTTGTTTATGTAGTTCATGTTTAGGTTTAAACAATTCAGAATAATTTAATCCCGTTTTGGCTATTTTATCATTGATATGTTTGGGTAGTATGGCAGCAAAATTTCTAGGCATTAGAATAGGTAAAGGTACCCGATAGTGTTCAAACATATCCTTCAATTGAAACCAATAAACCACCTCAGCAGGCCCTCCAATGTAAGCCAGATTAGGTAATACTACTTCCTGATATAAAGGTCTAAGAACAACGTTCGGGCTAAACTTTTCAGGAGCTTTATCCAAAACTTTGAGTATTTCACCTTTTGAAAAACTCAACTCGGTATTTAGAACATGATAATTACCTTGGTCATCTTTCTCGATGCGTTCTCTTACGCCTTTATCCAGATAAAACAGATTAATGTCTCGTGCATAAATTTGAGTCTTATAGCCTAATTCATCAATTTTTGCTGATGTCTCAGCCACTAATTTCCCTACAGTATGATTAATCAAATCATCCTTTGCGACGTTAGAAAATAATGATTTTAACTGGCTCGAATTACCATCCACAACTACTAATCCTTCATCGCCAAACAATTCGTGGACATATAAACGAACGGCTTCGGCTAGTGTCTTACCTTTTGAGTACGCCTCCTTAAAAAACTTAGGAATACCTGGTACAGAATCACTTAATTTCTTCAGCTCAACTATTTCAAACTCACCTACTGCGCCAGCTTGGGTAGTTTCCCAAACGTGTTTTTTATTATTTAGCCAGAAGTATTTTATCTCATCGTAATCATGATCCTCAGAAGCCATCCAATAAACCGGCACAAAGTCGTATTCGGGATATTCAGCCTTTAGCAACTGACATGTTTTAATGACAGATGCTATTTTATAAATGAAATATAATGGGCCCGTAAAAATGTTTAATTGATGGCCCGTAGTAATAGTGAAAGTTTTTTCAGATGCTAGTTTTTGAAGCGAGGTGTTTACTGCTTCTTTAGGAGTACTATTTTTATATTGGTCGGCTAAAACACTACAAAGTATTTTTCTATTTTCGGCACTAAATTTCTTCTCCTCAATCTGTTTCTTAAAGAATGAAATATTCGGGTAACGATTATAGAACTCTCTTATCTTTTCAGATCCATTTATATAGTCTAAAAATAAGTCTGAAAATCGATTTGTTTCACTAAGTTCTATAGTTGCTAATTTCATTTAAGCCAATTTACCCTAAACCACCTCTCCGTATAAATCGAACTCAGTGGCATCATTGATTTTTACATTACAGAAATCTCCTAACCTCACATGACTTGCTCCATCAATGATCACTTCATTGTCTACTTCAGGAGAATCAAACTCCGTTCTTCCAATAAAACTTCCACCTTCAGCTCTATCTATCAGCACTTTAAAAGTCTTATCAATCTTCTCCTGATTGATATCATAAGAAATTTTTTCCTGTAACTCCATTACGGCATTGGCACGCTCTTGTTTCACTTTATCAGGAACATCATCCTTAAAATTATATGCATGGGTATTTTCTTCGTGCGAATAGGTAAAAATTCCTAATCTTTCGAATCTAGATCGTTCAACAAAATCAAACATTTCTTGAAAGTCCTTTTCCGTTTCTCCTGGATAACCGGCAATCAATGTAGTTCTCAGGGCTATTCCGGGTACTTTTTCCCTAATGGTGGCAATTAATTCTTCTTGTTTTTCACGCGTTGTACCGCGTCTCATGGCTTTCAATATGTTGGTAGAACCATGCTGCAAGGGCATATCTAAATAGTTACAGATGTTTGGATGATCAGCCATTACATCTAAAATATCGAGTGGAAAGCCAGTAGGAAAGGCATAATGCAATCGCACCCAATCTATACCTTCAACATCTGCGAGGTTCTGAAGTAACTCTGCCAGGTTTCTTTTCTTATAAATATCTAACCCGTAATACGTGGAGTCCTGAGCAATTAAGAGCAATTCTTTGGTGCCATTTTTGGCCAAATTTTTAGCCTCCAATACTAACTCCTCAATAGGTTTAGAAATATGATTGCCTCGCATTAATGGTATGGCACAAAATGAGCAAGGCCGATCACAACCCTCTGCAATTTTTAGGTACGCGTAATGCCCAGCTGAGGTTAAGACTCTTTCACCAACTAACTCTTTTTTATAATCTGCCTTAAAACGTTTAAGCAACAATGGTAAATCCCGTGTTCCAAAAAAAGCATCTACTTGCGGAATTTCCTTTTCCAGATCGTCTTTGTATCGTTGAGACAAACACCCTGTTACATACAACTTTTCTACCAGGCCTTCACTTTTGGCATCTGCATATCGTAAAATTGTATCAATTGACTCTTGTTTGGCATTGTCTATAAACCCACAAGTGTTTACAATTACAATATTAGCATCATCATTTTCGGCCTCATGTGTGGTGTCAATCTTGTTGCCACGCAGCTGAGTAAGCATTACTTCCGAATCAACTAAATTTTTAGAGCAGCCCAGCGTTACTATATTAACCTTATCCCTACGTCTCGTTTTTGTTTTCAAATCCTTGGTTTTTAGATGGCAAAATTAAGAAAATTTAAATTGCTTCTTGATTGAATAGGGTTCGGTTATATTTGCAGCCTAATAATGAAAAACACTTTCCTCAGTATATTATTTTTTATTGCTCTATTTTTCAGCTGTGATGAACCTGATTGCATCCTTCAAGGTGGAACAAGTCTGCGAATAGGCTTTTATAATGTGCTAGATGGGTCTGAGCTACCATTACGAATTAATCTACTTCAAGTAGAAGGTATTGATGAAATACTTCTTGAAGATACTATTGACATTGAATTTGTAGTTTTCCCAATAGATCCGGCTGACAATCAGATTACCATTTATTTCGATACTGAGTTTGGAACGGATACCCTTACAGTAAACTATAAAAAAACTGCACGGCTTATTTCTGAAGATTGTGGTACTGAAGTAATCTATAATGGAATAGAAGTTGTAAGAAGCGACTTTGATTCAGTAAGAGTTTTTAATGCCAGTATGGAAACCAATTTTCTTAACCCAACAACTGTAAATGAGAATATTAGAGTATACAATTAGCTTTCTATTAATTGTGTGCTCATTAAAAGCAAGCGCACAGGTAGATTCCATTGCTACTGATTCTAGTACTGTTAACAAGTTTATACCTACGGGAATACGTGTTGGCTTGGACTTAGTAAGCCTAGGACAAGGTGTAGTTGATAAGGGGTTAAGTGCTCTTACACAGGCCGATGTAAGACAATGGAAAATTTCAGCTGATGTAGATTTCTACCGCTATTTTTTAAACCTTGAATACGGAATTTTTGAACGACAATGGAACGGGCCAAATGATGCTTCTATTTACCAGAATAAAGGCAATTTTTTCAAAGTAGGTGCTGATATAAATTTCTTGCATCGAGACCCCGACCAGAGCGCACTATTTTTTGGTATAAGATACGCTCAAGCCAACTATGAAGATAGGCTTATCTATGATTATACCAGCGACTTTTGGGGCAATGGCACTGAGAGCTTACAAAACCCAGCATTAAGAAGCAGTTGGTATGAACTTACTACTGGTTTAAAAGTGAAGCTTTATAAATTTATTTGGTCTGGCTATACAGCCAGATTTAAATTTAGCGTGAATGATAATTACTCGAACAATGAATTGGCTCCACTTTGGATTCCAGGCTATGGGCGAGCAACAGAAGAATCTCTTTGGGGATTTGAGTATTGGTTAATCTTTAAAATTCCATTTAGAGAATACACCCCTGCGCCTAAAAGAAAAGACTAACCAACGTTTTGGCTAGTCCTTCCACCTACATAAAACCTAAACCTTCAATTTTATTGCATTCCGTGACAAGAGTACAATCAAAATGAAATTTCCTACGTTTTAATTTAAACGAAATTCTTAAAGTTTTTTTTCAAAGTAAATACCTAAAACTGGGTATTTTAAAATAGCTGAGGTATTAATTAAATGCTGCTTTTGAGCTTTTGTAGGTAAACACAATAAGCATTAATACAAAGAGGAGTGTTATGGCCACACCAAATAAAAATACATATTGCCCATTTTGAACCATTGCCAATGTTTTATTTTCAGATAATGTGTTTAAATCTTGAAAGTTCTTTTCAAGGGTTAATTGACTTTGTCTGAATTCAAATTTTTTACCTGAACTACCAAAGTCGCCAATCATCTGCGTATTGTGTGCAATAGTGTTAAATTCCTGCTGATAAGAGTCTAATAATTTAAGGTAACGCTGATGAGCCGGCTCCTTTTTTAACTCATCCATTTTTTCATTAAAAAGGCGTACATACCTGTCGTCCAACCTTAACAAAAAGTCTTTTTCGTGCCTTCTAAGCATTAGGTAATGCTTCATAGGGATAGTAGTCTCTGTTTCTATCTGATGGGCATGTTTCCTCATATCACCTATAATACCTTCGTCCTTAAAACCCCTTTCCAGAATTAACCCAATGAGCAGCTCGTGTTGCTTGTTATAGTTTTGGAACTCCTCGTGAATACCTCTTAACAGGTTTGCACTAATAAATTGCTCCTCCCCAATAAGATTGAATTTCTCATTAATGGTGTGGATTAGTTTATTGCGAGCGTCCAAAACTGAGCTTTTGCCAGACTTATAAAACATTTCATTGGCCTCTTCAAACTCAAAAAAGTAATTATCCATTGAAAAGAGCCGTATCAGTTCCAATTGTAATGATTCTATGCTCTCATCATAAATTCTAGCTCTTTCAATTTCTTTAAACTGATAAAATGAAATTGCCGATAAGATCACAAAAATTACGATCAGAAAATTTAATCCAAATAATATTCTTGCTTTCATTTCCAACTAGCGAGGCGCAAAAATACTAAAATGTGAAAGAATGAATCGAAGACTATGTTAAGTTAAGGTTACTTCTTAAACAAAGAATCTACAAACTCGGCTTTGTTAAATACCTGTAGATCATCTACTTTCTCACCCACACCAATATATTTAACGGGAATTTTAAATTCTTCTGAAATACCAATGACAACGCCTCCCTTGGCCGTTCCATCCAATTTGGTAATTGCCATAGAAGTAACTTCAGTGGCTTTCGTGAATTCACGCGCCTGAAGCATGGCATTCTGCCCTGTGCTACCATCTAATACCAGCATAACATCGTGTGGAGCTTCTGGAACAAATTTTTGCATCACTCTCTTAATTTTGGTCAGCTCGTTCATCAAATTCACTTTATTGTGAAGTCTACCAGCGGTATCAATGATTACTACATCTGAGTTGTTCTTTACACCATACTCCACCGCTTCGAATGCGACAGCCGAAGGATCTGTATTCATGCCTTTGGCAATTACAGGTACTCCAACGCGCTCACCCCAGAGTTTAATTTGATCTACTGCGGCAGCTCTAAACGTATCCGCAGCACCAAGTACAACATTGTAACCTGCATTCTTGTATTGTGCTGATAGTTTTCCAATGGTGGTTGTTTTGCCTACGCCATTTACTCCCACTACCATTATCACATAAGGCTTCTTTACATCTGGCAGTGTAAAGTCTTTTAAATCTTGGACATTATTTTCTGATAGCAGGCCTGCGATCTCTTCTTTTAATATTTTATCGAGTTCTTCAACGCCTAAATATTTATCCTTGGCCACACGCTCTTCTATACGCTGGATAATTTTAATTGTGGTGTCAACTCCCACATCAGAGGTAATAAGCACTTCTTCCAATTCATCTAAAACATCCTCGTCAACTTTAGACTTACCGGCAACTGCCTTACCTAATTTTGTGAAAAAGCTTTCTTTTGTTTTCTCAAGACCTTTGTCTAAAGATTCCTTCTTTTCCTTTGAAAACAGACCTCCGAATAGCGCCATGAGTTTTATATTAAAATATCAACCATAAATAAAGCAAAAAAGTCCCAATTGGGACTTTCTAACCTTTCGATATTTCTCAATATCTTAGTTTTTTTTCAACGTATCTTGAACTTGGTCAAGCGTTACAATCTCTTCTCTAAAAGTGTAAGCACCAGTCTTTTCAGACCTTACTGCTTTGATCACTTTTGCGAAATTTTTACCTTCCTTTTTTTGGAGTGATGCTACTACTTTCTTAGCCATGATTATTTAATTTCTTTGTGAACAGTCATTTTCTTTAAGATTGGATTGTACTTCTTAAGCTCCAATCTATCAGTGGTGTTCTTTCTGTTTTTTGTAGTAATATATCTTGAAGTACCGTGCATACCACTATTTTTATGCTCTGTGCACTCTAATATTACCTGAACTCTGTTACCTTTCTTTGCCATAATACTATATTTTTAATCGGTTATACTAATGTATTACCGTTAGCTCTAGCTTTTTTTAACACAGCAGTGATGCCATTTTTGTTAATTGTTCTTATCGCAGAAGTTGACACTTTCAACGTTACCCAAGCATCCTCCTCAGGGATATAAAATCTCTTTTTCTGAAGATTAGGGTAGAATTTTCTCTTCGTTTTATTGTTTGCGTGAGAAACGTTATTACCTACCTGAGGTCTTTTCCCTGTTATCTGACAAACTCGTGACATCTTTATCTAAATTTAATAACTAAATCCTCTTATAATTTTGGGTCTGCAAATATCGAAAAAACAAATTTAATTACCAAAAGGGTCTCACAAATAAAATTGTGAATATACAATTTCAATAACATCCTTACTATTTCATTCATTGATTTACTTCTATTTCGTTAGATTTGGAGTATAGGATGATTTCTCTCCAAAATCAATAAATGAGGAAAGGATGGCTGCTCTCCGCGATGATGTAGTTATGTATAATTATTAATCCTTTACAAGTATGGAAGCTATCATAAAAGAAAAACTATCGTCTCAAGAATTAATAAACCTGGAAGATAAGCACGGTGCGCACAACTATCACCCGCTACCGGTTGTATTGGCCAAAGGGGATGGAGTTTATGTCTGGGATGTGGAAGGCAAAAAATATTATGATTTTTTATCGTCCTATAGTGCAGTAAATCAAGGCCATTGTCATCCTAAAATTGTTGGCGCATTAAAAGAGCAGGCCGAAACCCTTACGTTAACTTCAAGAGCATTTTATAATAATGTATTAGGCCCTTTTGAAAAATACCTAACAGAGTATTTTGGGTTCGATAAAGTACTACCAATGAATACTGGTGCTGAGGCTGTTGAAACTGCCCTCAAGATTTGTAGAAAGTGGGCGTATGAGAAAAAAGGAATTCAAGAAAATCAGGCCAAAATAATTGTGTGTGATGGAAATTTCCATGGTAGAACAACCACCATCATCTCTTTTTCAAATGATGAGGGTGCACGTAAAAACTTTGGTCCTTACACTCCCGGGTTTATTAAAATACCATATAACGACTTAGATGCACTTGCAAAAGCTGTTAAAGAAGAGAATGTTGCCGGATTTTTGGTAGAACCTATTCAGGGTGAAGCAGGTGTATTCGTTCCAGATGAAAATTTTGTTTCTGAAGCAGCTAAAATCTGCAAAGAGGCTGGTGTATTATTCATTGCTGATGAAATACAAACGGGTATCGCACGTACTGGTGGTTTGCTAAGAGTATGTGGTGATTGTACTTGTGAACATAAATGTGAGCAACAATCTACTTATACCAAGCCAGACATGTTGGTTTTAGGTAAAGCCATTTCAGGTGGTGTTTTCCCTGTTTCTGCTGTATTAGCAGATAATCACATTATGGAAGTTATTAAACCAGGGCAACATGGCAGTACATTTGGTGGTAATCCGCTAGGTGCAAAAGTGGCAATAGCGGCCTTAGAGGTGATTTACGATGAAAACCTAATTCAAAATGCACGTAAGCTTGGCACTATTTTCCGTGAACGGATGGAGAAATTCGTCCAGTCCAATGATTTGATTAAGCTTGTGAGAGGCAAAGGCTTATTAAATGCCATTGTTATTAATGATTCTCCTAATAGTTCTACGGCATGGGATATTTGCGTAGCGCTAAAAGAAAATGGCTTGCTTGCTAAGCCAACTCATGGTAACATTATTAGATTTGCTCCTCCTTTGGTTATGACTGAGGAACAACTTCATGAGTGCTGTGATATCATTGAAAAAACTATTAGAAATTTCTCAAAATAATATATGGAATACACCTTTAAAAATAGTCCGAAAGATCACTTGAGGACTATTTTTTTGCGAGACACCAGTTTGATTATCAGCTTTGATGGAGCAAAGTATGAGTATCCCTATAAAGATATTAGTAATGTATGGCTGAACAACCCTGGTGGTTTTTGTAGCCCCGGTGAGTTTTCATGCACACTAAATATAATAGATCAAAAACCTATTTACATCTCCAGTAAGAATTATAATGAAAAAGGTGAGGTAATTGAACAATCTAACTTCTATAACTCATTTGTTAGAGTGATTCACATGCATCTGGGGACGAATACTTCAGCTTCCTTTAAATTTGGAACACAACCAAAGGCCTATATCACACGAGTGGCCATTATTTTAATGATTTTAGCGGGATGTATTTCAAGTATTTTGTATACCGATATTAATCCCATTATTCTGATACTGCCTTCTGTCGTTGGTATTTTTGTTACAGTATGTGGATTAAAATTTTGTATTACACGATTTCCAAAAGGCTATAACCCACGTAACATTCCTTTAAATTTATTAC